>JAEUKJ010000119.1 GCA_016792665.1 Deltaproteobacteria bacterium
TGGCCGAGTCGGAGACCACGATGCCCGTGTTGGGATCGCGGACCGGGCTGGCGTCGATGTAGACACGGACCGAGGTGATCTCGAAGATGCCCGGCGTGCCGATCCCGGTCGGGGTCACAAGACCGAAGCTGTAGGTGAAGGCGTTCTTGGTGACGCCTTCGTTCGAGAGCGGCTCGACGTAGAGGGTCGAGAAGTAGGTCGTCGAGCTACCGACCGCGACCGGGTCGTTCAAGTCGACGAGGCCCGTCTGCAGCGCCGAGAAGGCCGGCACGTTGATGCAGTCCGAGGCCTGCTTGGTGGCGGCGTTGCTCGCCGTGACGGTCGCCGTGTTGCAGTAGCTGCCGGACGGCGCGCCCGGGGGGACGCGGCTCACGACCGTGAAAGTCCGGCTCTCGCCGGCCGGGATCGTGATGGTCTGCGCGGTGACGACATCGTTGGCCAATACGCCCGCCGTGCCGTTGAGGCTCGAGCTCACGTACGTAACGCGACCATTGGTGGCCGCGTTCTGCCCGATGGTGTCGCTGATGACGACCGTGTTCGCGGTCGCGTTGCCGCTGCTCGTGACGGTGATGGTCGAGGTGTAGGTCGCGCCGGGCACCACGCTCTTGGGCGAGTTCACCTTGGTGATGGTGAGGTTCGGCGTCGCGACGGTGAGGCAGGCGCTGTCGCTGCCCATTCCGATCGAGCCCGAAGTCGCCGTCACCGTGGCGGTGTCGCAGTACTGCCCGTCGGCCGAGGCGACGACGGTGAAGAAGAGGGTCGTGGTAGCGCCGGCCGCGAGGGTGCCGACGGCGGTGTCGAAGCCGTCATTGGCATTCAGCACGCCATTCGAGACGGTCGTGACCTCGTAGGTGGCGCCGTTGGCGGTCGTGAGCACGTCCCTGACCGCGACCCCGGTGGCCGCACCGGTGCCCGCGTTGATGACGCGGACGCGGAGCTTGGCAGGCACGTTGGCCGCGACGGTCTTGGTCTTGCCGAGGCCGGTGACGAGATCGTCGGCCACGAAGTCCTTGACGATCGAGATATTCGACTCGAGCGCGGTGAAGCAGGCCTGATCCTGGAGGCCGGTGGGCGTGTAGGCGCTGTCCTCATCGCTATAGGACACGATGCGCGCGGCATTGCAGTAGGTGCCGGCCGCGTTGACCGTGGCCGTGAAGGTCAGGGTCTTCGAGTTGCCGACGCTGGCGACGCATCCCTGCGGGACGTTGATGGCGTTGGTGTCGAGAGTGACCGTGCCACCCTTGGACAGCGCGCGACCCGAGATGCTCGTGCCCTTGCCCACCGAGATGGAACCCTGCGCCACGATATTGCCCGTGAAGAAGGTCGAGAGGCCGAGGGTGGCCGTGGTGCCGACGCGCCAGTAGACGTTGCACGGGCTCGCGCCGTTGATGAGGCGGACCGAGGTGCCGGCGGTGCTGGTGAGCGTGGTGCCGATCTTGAAGACGAACTCGGCGTTGGGGTTGCCCTGCGCGTCGAGGACGAGGTCACCCGCGAGGTTCGCGGTGGCGTCGTAGCAGTACACGCCCGGGGTCAGGGTGCGGCTCGTCAGGGGGAGGTTGGCGGCGCCGGTGCAGGCACGCGCGGCGAGCGTCGTCGACGCGGTGCCGAGCGAGGCCTGGCCGGCGATGGCGACGCTGTCATTGGCGTGGATCGACCCATTGAGGACGACGCCCGGCGGGAAGCCGGTGATGGTGGTCGCGGGGCTCGAGCCGACGTCGCCACTGACGACGGTCAGGCCGGCGTTGACGGCGCCCGTGCCGCCGAGGACGCCAAAGCTGTAGGCGTTGCCGAGGAGCTGGGTGTTCTGGGGCGCGGCGGGCTGGAAGTTGGAGGCCAGCGGGAAGGTGGTCGTGAAGCCGTCACCTTCGGCGGTGGCGCCAGGCGGCAGCGAGCTGACCGTGTAGCTCGAGCCGGTGCCCGAGAAGAGGAAGTCATCGAGCTCGACCTCGGTCGCGTCGCCGGTGCCGACGTTGCGCACGGTCACGGTCCAGGTGACGCTCGCGACGCCATTGACGAGGTTGACGACGTCCTTGTCGACCGTCTTGGTGATCTCGAGCATCGGGGTCGGGGCGAAGCGCTTGTAGAGGATCTGCTTGCCGATCTCCTCGCCATTGATGGTCGCGACCGCGATGACGCGGCTGGCCGCGCGGGCATCGGCCGAGAACAAGGTCACCCAGGTGAAGCCGTCGATGAAGGGCGAGCCGACGCCGGTCTGGTTGAAGAGGGGATACTCGCTGGCGAACAACGGGAACGACTCGTTGCCGAGGCGGCCATTGTTGGTGCGCGTGTCGGCCTGGTCGTCGAGGACGCCGAAGCCCTGGCCGATACGGTTGTCGTCCGAGGTCCCGAACTGGGTGCTATTGATGCGCCCACTCCAGTACTGGTCGATCTCCCAGCGCACATCGGCGCCGATGACGGGACGCACGACACCCGCGGCGTCCTTGACGCCGACCCAGGCACCCGCCAGGTTCTGGCTGAAGCTCGGGGCGGACTCGTTCTGCTCGCTGGCCAACGGCTTGCCGGGATCGGTGATGGTCGTCAGTGCCAGGCGGGTCGGGTCGATGCCGAGGGGCTCGTCGTCGAGCCACGCGTAGAAGACGAACTGGCTGGTGCGGAGCGCGTTGGAGTCGAGGGTGACGAGGGCGCCCGTGCTGTCGCGATACACGGCGCGCGGGGCCTCGCTGATGATCGGGCGAGCCTCGAGGGCCAGCGCGATGCTGGAGGTCTGGCCCGCGACGACATTGACCGAGCCCGCGCCGTCGACGAAGCCGGGGGCGCTGCCGCTGACGAGGTACTGGCCGGGGGCCAGATCGGTGATGAAGAGGTTACCGGTGAAGGTGCGCGTGTAGTTGTTGGGGCCGGTGACCACCACGGTCGCCACTGACGGGTTCACGTTCACGTTGAGCGAGCCGACCGTCGGCGCGAGGACCGAGAGGACCATCGACAAGGTCGAGGTCTGACCGACCACGACATTGACCTGACCCACCGACTGCCCATAGCCGGCCAGGGTCGCGGTCGCGATGTACTGACCCGGCGCGAGATCCGTCAGGAACTGGTTTCCGATGAAGGTCTGCGAGAAGGAGTCAGGCCCGGTGACCACGACCGAGGCGGTCGCCGGAGATACGTTCACGTTGAGCGAGCCGGCCACCGAAGACGGCGGCTGGAGCACGAGCGACAGGAACGAGGTCTGCCCGGCGACGACATTGACCGTCCCGGTGGCGTTGCCAAAGCCGTCGGCGGTGGCCGTCGCGCTGTATTGGCCAGGGGTCAGGGTGACGAGGAGCTGATTGCCAGTGAAGGACTTGGTGTAGCCGCCAGGCCCGGTGACGACGATGGCCGCGTCACTCGGATTGACGTTCACATTGAGGGCGCCGGTCGTCGGGGTGACGACGACCGGGTCATTGCTGTCGCCGCATGCAGGGACCAGAGCCCCGATGAGCATCGCGACGCAGAGGCCGATGAGGCCTCCCTTGCGGGACGGAGCTCGATTCTCGAATGGATGACTCATGGAAACCTCTCTATTTGCCAGAATGCACGTCGGGCCACCTCCATATCGATTGTCGGAGGCGCTGCGATGACGGCTTCTTGCACCCCGCATCGCAAGGGCCGTGCCGTGCGCACGGGGTGGCTGTAAGAGCCTTGTTTTGATAGTGTTATGCGCGCGCTGCGGGCGGCTCGATACGGAGCGACCATCCCTTTGATGGATGACGAAGGTCACTGTGATGAGCTCGTGAGTGTGATAATCGCGTCGTCGATTCGGCGCCATCTTGGTGAGTGCCATTCCTAAGGATGGAAGATGGCAATTGCCTGATTTACGCGCGAGTGGCGACGCGCGGGTGCGTACGCTTGCGCTGACTCCAGAATACGCAGCAGGTCCGACCAATCAGGTTCAGGGCGAGTGCGGATGGCTCTGCCGGATGCGGGACAGAGTGGAGTCGCTTCGGATCCTCATATGCGCGCCGCCGCCACCCGGCGCGAACAGGTTCAACTCATGACGACCCCGACTCCCCAGCACCCGAAAGACATGAACGAGCACGACAAGAGCAAGGGGCAGCCCGACAAGAAGCCGGGGCAGCCCGACAAGTCGGGTCCGAAGCCGGCCAAGCCCGACGAGGGACAGCACGCCAAGAACGAAGGTCACGGCGCCAAGCCCCCGCAGGTGGACATGAACAAGAAGGGAGCGCCCGAGGTCGCGGCCAAGGTCGACCCGAACGCCGGGCACAAGCCCGCGCCGCGCTGAAGCGACGAGTTCCCACCGCTCATCTCGACGCAGTGGCGTCGGGGTGGGCGGCCCTCGGTCCGAGGCGCTCGGGGCCAGGTCAATTTGAGCGACTCGGCCCCAATTCGATGGTCCTCCGTAAGGGACCTCGAGACCCCCGAGAGCGCGCAGACCGCTCCACGGCACGCCTCACGACCCTGAAATTCGACCGGCACGGTGCTTGCGTAAGCGACGACCGGCTCCTGATGACTCCGCTCTTCCGATTGCCTCCGAGGCTGCCATGAAATGCTCGACGCTCGTTCCCTTCTCTTTCGCCCTGGCCCTCGTTCCGCTCGTCGGGTGTGGCTCGAGCTCGACCGCGCAACGCTATGATGATGTCGTCGCGACGCGCCAGCACGACTACGACATCGAGCCGGAGGGCGAGGTGCTCGCGATGTGCGGCCTCGACAACTCCCGCTCCTATTTCGCGTACGACTCGAGCGCGCTCTCGGCCGACGACCAGGCCCTCCTCGGCGACGTCGGTCGTTGCCTGACCAGCGGACGCCTCCAGGGCCGATCGATCCTGGTCACGGGCTACACCGATCAGGAAGGCACCAAGAACTACAACCTCGAGCTCGGCCTGGCGCGGAGTCGCGCGGTCGCTACCGAGCTGGCGGCCCGCGGTGTGCCCCAGACCCGGATCTATCTCCGCTCGCGCGGCGAGGACCGGGCCAAGGGCGATTCCAATGCGGGGCGCGCCCTCGACCGCAAGGTCGAGCTCCGGGTCCTCGCCCGCAACTGAGCGTGCCGCGCGACGCATGCCGCGTCGACGACCGACCCTCCGTCCTTTCACACTTCACCCGTCACTCAGATCCTCGGAGTCTCCCATGAAACCCCTCCTCGCGGTCCTCAGCAGCCTCGCGCTCTCGACGGTCGGCCCCCTCGGGAACGCCGCAGAACCCGATCCCATGCAACAGAAGACGATCAAGGACGCGGATCGCACCGGGACACTGCCCCCGTCGCAGTCCGACCATGACCTCGCGCCGCCCGTGCCCGCGCCCGTGCCGCCGCCTGGCGGACTCGTCGAGCAGGCCGGCATCGGCGGCGTGACCTCGTATGGACGCTCCGGCGTGCTCGAGCTCGGTGGCTCGGCGTCGCTCGCGGCCGCGACCGGCTACTTCCGCTTCGCGCTCCAGCCGTCGGTCGGCTATTTCATCATCGACAATATCGAGCTCTCGGCGATCATCGGGCTCTCGTACGTGAGCATCGACTCGACCGACTCGGAGGGCGCCAGCACGACGGCCTCGCAGACCCTGTTCTCGGTCCTCCTCGAGCCGAGCGTGCACATCCCGTTCACCAAGAGCCTCTTCGGGTTCCTCGGGATCGGCTTCGGCCTCTCCTACGCGGACGCTTCGGGAGCCGGCTTCGCGCTCCAGCCGCGCCTCGGCCTGAACGTGCTCGTCGGACGCTCGGGTATCCTCAGCCCCGCCATCTACGTGCAGTACACGACTACCTCGGCCATTCAGACCGACCAGGGGACGTTGCTCCAGGTGAGCTTCGGGTACGGGCTGAACCTCGGCTACACCGTGATGTGGTGAGCTCGAGTCGGAGCTCGCTCGAGGCCTCGCGAAAGCGAAGGCGCGGGCGAGTGCACTTCGTGAAAACAACGCGGCCCATCGCAGCTGCGGAAAGGTGAAAAAATGTCTGTCGAATCTGTGCTCATCACGCTCCTCATCGGCGCCATCGCCGGCTGGCTCGCGACCCTGCTGGTCAGCGGCTGGGGCTTCGGCCTCATCTTCAACATCGTCATCGGCGTCCTCGGGGGCCTCCTCGGCCAGTGGCTGTTCCCGAAGCTCGGCTGGTCGGTCGGCGGGGGATTCGGTGGGGCGGTCCTCAGCGCCACAGTCGGAGCGATCATCATTCTCGTCGTCGTGTTCCTCATCCAGAGAGTCGGCGGTCCACGCCGGCGCATCTGACGTGAATCCAGAGCGTCGGCGCTTCTACGCCGACGCCTCTGAACCAGTCCGATTGCCATCCAGGACGTTCAATATGTCACTCTCGATTCCTTCGGGTCTCGGTGCGCTCGTCCCTCGCGGGACGGCGCGTCGCCTCACGCTGCTCTCGGTCGCGGTCGCGACGATCCTCAGCCCGGTCGTAGCGCTGGCGGATCCGCGCGAACCGTATCCGAAGTCCGTGGCCTCGCTGGGCGTGGCCTTTGGAGACCCGACCGCGGTCGATCTCAAGATCTGGACTGGAGAGGGGAGTGGCATCGACTTCGGTATCGGCTTCAATCGCTTCTCGGAGCGACTCGGCCTCTACGCGGAGTACGAGCTCGGGCTGGTCGACTTCTGGATCGGCGACTCGGTGCGCGGGATCTTCTACATCGGTGTAGGTGGGGCCGTCGCGCTGCGCTATCGGAACGACGACACCTCGGTCGCGCTCATCATCCCGATCGGCCTCAACTTCCGCTTCCGCGCGCCGGTCGAGGTCTTCGTCGAGGGACGTCCGGGCCTGGCCCTGCTCGACAAGTCCGGCTTCGGAATCGGTGGCCAGGTCGGCGTTCGCTACGTCTTCTGAGTCGCCGATCTCGAGCGCACGCAACGCTTCCCGGGGGCAGCCTGGATCCACCAGGCCGCCCGCGGATTTCGCATATTCGACACTTCACGATGTTTTTCGCGCCCCAATCCAAGGAGCAACCATGAACACGATGAATCCCGCCAAGGCCAACGCCGCGGCACCCACCGACAAGGAAATGACCCATCGCCCCGTGACGATCGTCCTGGGGGAGCCCAATGGCGGGCGGATCCCGGTGACCATCACGGTCGTGCCGACCTCGAACATCGATGCGCAGGGCGGCGTCTTCGTCGACTTCCGACGGGGCACCAAGGACCCGGCCGACGTGCCGATGGTGATCGACGGCGCGGACCTCCACGTGAGCGCGATCAAGAAGGGTGACGAGGCGGTCGCGGCGCTGGCCAAGAAGGAAGCGGCCGACGAGCACGCTGCCGCACACGCCACCGACGGGGAAGGCGAGGCCGCGCCGCCCGAGGTCGCGCCCGTCCCCGAGCACACCAAACGCAAGCCGATGGAGGCCAAGCACCCCATCATCTCGCACCAGATCGCCCAGGGACGAAACCTGACGACCGGCCAGGCCGAGTCCTTCCGGGCGGACGTCACCCAGCCCGAGGCCGCGCCCGAAGGAGAGCGTTGGTACGTGCGCGGTCGCTTCGCGACCACCCATGCGCACGACCTGAAGTCGGCCTGGACGCGCGTCTGACCTGTTCCACGTCTGCGAGCGCGCGTGCGGCGCGTCGACCCCCCAGAGCGCGCTCTGGAAGGCCGACGTTCCGTGCGTGACTCAGGCGCGCGGCTCGGCCGCGGCGATGCCTGCGCGGTAGGTCGTGTAGAGATAGATCGGGATCGTGAGGGCGCCCAGGTGTTCACGCACCAGCGGCTCGACGTCGGACCAGGCCAGTCCGCCGACCCCGGTCGCGAGACGGGGCAGCGCGAGGCTTGCGGTCTTGGCCTCGCGCAGCTGGGTCGCGAGTGCGCGCAGCGCGCGATCGACATTGGTCAGCGTCGCCTTGCCGGGGCGGGCGTCATTGTGATGGTCGCCGTCCTGGGTGAGGAGCGAGATGATCTCGGTGCCGCCACCCTCGTGATGGGTGCCGCCCCACACGAACAGCGTGCCGGGCTTCGGGTGATGCGCGCGAGCCCAGTGGCGGAAGTCGCGCACCATGGCCGGCCAGCGGTCGCGTAGCGCCAGGGCGAGGCCACTGTCGAAGTGGTCGTTGGGCGCGATCCCGTGGGCGATGGCGACGGCATGGGAGAGGAGGATGTCGCCAGTCATTTCGTAGATCATGATTTACGGATCCTTTTCGGGGGATGCGACCGGGGTCGCGGGGTCTCGGGCGGGGTGAGCTCCGCCGTCATGGCGCTATGCGCAGCGAGCGCAGAAGCGGGTCTCGGGGACGAGGGCCAGGCGTCGCGGGTCGATGGGCTTGTCGCAGCGATCGCAGGTGATCGACTCGCCTGGCAGGAGCGCGTCGAGGCGCGTGAGCGCGCGTCGCAGGAGCGTGATCTCGTCCATCGTCTTCGGGATGAGGGCCTCGACGACCTCCTCGTTCTCGAGCTCGATGGCGTGGTCGTCACTGTCCAGGGTGGGCCCCCGGTCGTGGCGATTGCGTTGATGGTCTTCGAGTCGCACGAGCCGCTGCTCGAGGGTCTCGAGCTGCGCCTCGAGCTGCTTGCGCAGGGGCACTTCCCGCTTCATGGCCTCCTCCTTCGGAGTGCGCGGTCGTGAGAGCCGCGGCCGCATCAGGAGTGTTCGCAAGCTCTGTGCCAGAAGGCTCAGCCGCGACCGAGGCGGGGGAGCCGAGTGTGGGCCGCGAAAATCGGGTGAGAGTGCCCGAAATGCCGTTCGCGATGGCCCCCCGCGACGGCGGGCTGCCTAATCGGGCAGGGGCGACGGCGTCTGGCGTGGTCGCGCTCTCGGCGAGACTCGTCAGTTCATCAGGGGGGCGAGCAGCTCTGCGTCGCGAAAGGCGTTGTCGCCGCCGCCGAAGCGGACGATGACCAGGTCGCGAGACGGGATGACATAGAGGCGCTGGTCGTTCGAGCCGAGGGCGGCGACGAGGTCCGACGGTGCCGGACCAAAGAGGGGGCCAGAGGCCTCGAGGTGGTTGCGGATCGCGGCCGGGATGGCCTCGCGCGTGGCTGGGGTGGGATCGACATTGAGCCACCAGCCGAGCCCGTAGGCCGACATGGCGCGCGACCCCGCGAAGCAGCGCGCGAGCCGGCCGGGGGCGAACACGCTGCGGGCCACGCCGCGTCGATCGCGGACGCGTCCGTCATCGCGCACGAGCTGCCCGAGGCGGGCGAAGTCGCGCGCGCGCATCGACATGCCGTAGGCGAGGATCGGCTGGTCGCGATCGTCGCGCGTCCAGCTCGCGAGCTTGGCGCCGAGCGGGCGGAGGATCTTCCGTTCGAAGTAGTCAGAGACCTTCACGGCGCGTGTGAGGAACGCGCCGAGGGCCGCCCAGTGGGCACTCGAATATTGGAAGGCGCGACCGGGCGCGGCCACGACCGGAAGGCCGGCGCCAAAGGCGTAGCGATCCTCGGGGCGCTTGGCCCCGCGTGGGGCGCCGTCGACCGAGGTCCACCAGGTCGCGTCGTCGAGGCCGCTGGTCATCTG
>JAEUKJ010000171.1 GCA_016792665.1 Deltaproteobacteria bacterium
AGGCCGAGGCGGCGCCACTGGCTGGGGGTCAGGGTCTGGAGCATGGCGCCCTCGTGGGGTCGGCGGCGTGGGCATGGGCGGGTGCCGCGCGACCCGGGGTGGATCGGAACATGAACTCGGGGCGGCGGACAAGGGGCGGGATCGCTCGCCCCGGCGAGGCGGTGGTTCGATGTGCGGAAGGTCATCCGAGTCGGGAAGCCAACGCGCAGATCCGGTGATATAGGCCGGTCGTCGCCGTTCCGACGACCACCGCACACACGCAGGAACTCGCATGAACTTGCCGAATCATGGACGTCTCGCCTTGGCGGGCGTCGCCTCGACGCTATTGCTCTCGACCGGGTGCGCCGCCCTCGAGCGCGCCAACCAGGAGCGCCTCGACAAGGCGGTCACCGTGAACGCCGGGGCCCCGCTCTGGGATTATCGCCGCGTCGCGTTCGACCCCGCGACCTGTGACGGCGCCCTGTGCGACAAGATCAACCCGAACGAGATCCAGCGCAGCCTGCGGCAGGCGCTGACCGACGGCTGCTACCAGGTGGTCGACCAGTCCGAGTACCAGCGCTACGCCGAGTTCGTCTACGGCATGACCGGGATGAACTTCATGGACCAGGGCTTCGGCATGGCGGGCCTGCCCGGCGTGCGCAAGACCATCCTCGATCCGGCCATGCGCCAGGCGATCGTGGTCGAGCTGGGGCTCGACGGGTTCATCAAGACCCACGTCAACGTCGGCGAGCCGTCGGACACGACGCAGTTCCGACAGGTCACCCTCGACGTCGAGCTCTCGGACGCGCTGGGGCGGCAGTCGGTGTGGATCGGCCGCCTCGACGGGACGATCATGGAGGACAAGGACGCGGCCCAGTCGGTCGCGTACCTCACCTCGGAGCTCGGCGGGGTCATCGCGCGCAAAGCCAGCGCGTGCGGCGAGCCGCAGGGGGCGCCGCCCGAGCCGCTCGAGGTGAAGGCCGGGTTGTTGGAGCTGCCGGACCGCGTCTACTTCGAGCTCGGCAAGGCCGACATCGAGGCGCGCAGCTACCCGCTGCTGGACGAGATCGCGGCGTGGTTCGAGTCGCACCGCGAGGTGAAGCTCGTCGAGATCGAGGGGCACACCGACGACGTCGGCGACGACAACGCGAACCTCAAGCTGTCGCAGGGGCGCGCGCAGGCGGTCGCGTCCTATCTCATCTCGAAGGGCGTCGCGGCCGGGCGCATGAACGCGCTGGGCTATGGCGAGCAGAAGCCCATCGTCGCCAACGACAGCCCGCTGAACCGCGCCAAGAACCGGCGCGTGGAGTTCCGCGTGGTGAAGTGAGGGGCGCGTTTGGGTGAAGGCCTGGCGACGCCAGGCTGCCCTTAGACGAATCACCTGAGCCCGTCGCAGATTCATCTGAGGCGGGCCAGGGGTGCGGGGAAGCTAGGGTGTCGGCGGTCGGTCCCGCGTCCATCGCGAGGCAGAACGCCCCATGCAGACCAGCGAAACCCGCAGCACCCAGGCCCCGAGCAAGACCTCTTCGAGCGCGCGCACGTCGCTCGGCACGCAAAAGCCCGGCACCTCGGGCGGTGCGAGCGGCGGCTTCGGGGCGCAATCGAAGCACCTCGCGCCGACCGACACGCCGCCCGGCACGGTCGTCATCGGCGACCTGGTGCTGACCCTGCCCGTGACCGACGCGCACTACGCCAAGCTCGAGGCGGCCCTCGGCGCGGACTGGAAGAAGGCGGCGCGCAAGGCCGCCGCAAGCGGTGGCGCCGAGGTCTTGAAGCTCTTGGCCGAGCACCTCCCCGCCGACCTCCTGCGCACCCCCGCGGCCCAGGACCTGGCCGACGGCTACGCGGTGTGGGCGCGGTCCGAGTCGCCGTCGAAGGCGGGCGGTGGCACGAATGAAAATGGCCTCGAGCCCGGGGTGCTGTCGAAGACGGACGGGACCCAGAGTGACGAGACCGACAAGGGCGATGGGGACGGCAACACCGTCTTCTCCCAGGCGCAGTGGTATTCGTCGGGCGGGCGCCCCCTGAGCGCCGACGAGGTGCGCAACGCCGTCGCCGTGCTGACGAAGCACAACATCAACGAGGGGGGCTCGGACCAGGGCGAATACCTCTTCGGGGCGGACGGCAAGCCCAAGGGCCTGCTCGCGTGGGCGGGCACGAAGAAGAAGCCCTACGTGCTGAAGCCGGGCGAGACGACCGTGACCTACGTCGGCTGCCCCAAGGTCGACGGGCGCGAAGACCGCTGGAACTACTGGCTCACCAGCGGCAAGAAGCACGGCTTCGTGAAGTCGCCCGGGATGCTCGCGTCGGGGTCGCCGACCTTCACGGACAAGGGCGATGCCAGCACGCAGATCGCGTCCGATCTCATGGGACTCGACCTCGCCTTCATCCCCGGCCCGCAGTCGTGCGTGCGGACGGTCTACGCGATGCAGATGGCGCGCGACCCGAAGAACGCGAGCAAGAACCCCAAGGACCGGGTCGCGTTCAACCCCGCGACCGACCGCGAGACGCTCCTCGACGGGCCACTCGCGGCGGGCCATCAACTCACCGTGCGGACGCGCAACCTCGGGCACTCGATCCTCGTCGTCGAGCACGTCGGCGGGGACGAGTACGTGGTCGATGACCCGGGCCGCAACACCATGGGCAACCTCGGGCGACCGCGCGGCAACTACACCTACGTCAACGGCGACCTCGTTCGCAGCGACAAGGGCCAGACCTACAAGATCGAGGAGATCCAAGTCATCAAGTAGACGGTAACATTTCGTCGCGACTGTTCGGCCCGAGGTGCGGCGGCCCCGGACCTTGTGGTAAGGGCCCCTCATGGACCCACTGCCACGCCCGCCGGGATCGCTCCTCGGCCGCGACGACGACCGTGCGCGCGTCGTGGAGCGCCTTCGCTCGGTCCGTTGGGTGACCCTCACGGGGCTCGGCGGCGTCGGCAAGACGCGGCTCGCGCTGGCGGTCGGAGCGCGCTTCGAGGACGACGGCGAGGCGGTGGCCTATTGCGATGCGGTCGGGTTGCGCGCGGTGAACGAGCTCGGTCCGGCCGTGGCCCAGGCCCTCGGCATCGATCTCCTGCCCGATGACCGCGCCGCGCGCGCCCCAGGTCCGCGCCTCGCGACCGTGCTGGCCCGTCGCAAGGAGCCCCTCGTCCTCATCCTCGACAACCTCGAGCACCTCGCCGCGACGGCCGGCGACGTCCTGGCCGACTGGCTCGCACGCGTCCCCGAGCTCCGCCTCCTCGTGACCTCGCGCGTGGCCCTCGGCAAGACCGACGAGGTGGTCGTGCCGGTGCTGCCGATCGGCGCCGACTCGCCCGAGTCGCCCGCGGTCGCTCTGCTGATCGCGCGGGCCAAGGCGCCGGCGGGGTCTCCGTGGCGCGACGATCGCGCGGCGCTGCAGCGGCTGGCCGCTCGCCTCGACGGGATCCCGCTGGCCCTCGAGCTCGCGGCCGGACGCGCGGCGTTCTCGAGCCCGGGTGCGCTGGCGGCGCTGCTCGACGAGCGGCTGAGCCTCGGCGCGGCCGATCGCGATCCGCTGACGCGCGGTGCCTCGCGCGACGCGGCCGTGGCCTGGTCCTGGGGCGAGCTGCCGACCGCCTTTCGCGACGCCCTGGCGCGCCTCGCGGTCATCAACGGCAGCTTCGACCTCGAGCTCGCGGCGGCCGTGATCGGTGGCTCGCGGGTCGCGGGGCTGGAGGCGATGGAGGTCTTGGCCCGACACTCGCTGCTCGTGTCCGAGGCCCAGGTCGATGCCACGATCGCTCCGCGCCAGCGCCTCTTGGAGACGGTGCGCGACTTCGCCATGGCCCAGGCGGCGCCCGAGGTCCTCAGCGCCGCGCGCGATGCCCTGGCCGAGGCCTTGCTCGGACGCGTCGAGCCACACCTCAGCGCCTTCTCGCGCGCGCTCCCGCCCGAGCTCGCACGTCTCGTGGCACGCGACCGGGACCTCTACCTCGGGGTCTTGAGGCGCGGGCTGAGCGACCCGCAGCCGCTGGCCTTGACGCAGGCCCTGCGCGTCGCCGCGGCGCTGGTGCCGCTGTTCCAGCGCGCCGGCTTCGGGCGCGTCGCGACCGGCCTCGCGATGGCGCTCCTCGACAACGACGCGATCGAGAAGACGCCGCTGCCTGCACGTCTCGGGGCGGCCATGGTGACGGTCGTCGGTGCGGCCGGAGAGGCCGACGCAAGGGCGGCGATCGATCGGCTCGTGGCACGCTTGAGCGGGTGGCTCGCGGTGGGCGGCGACGCGCTGCTCATCCGTGGGGCCGTGGGGATCATCCACTACTACCGTTGGGATCTGAGGCCGCTCCTGGCGCTGGCCGAGTCGGCGCTACGCAGCGAGGTTGCCGCGCGGAGCCCCGAGCTCGTCGCCTACGCCACTGCGGCCCAGGTGAGCGCGCGCCGCGGCCTGGGCCTGGCCGTCCTGGATGAGGACGACGCGCGCCTCGACGCGGTGCTGCGGCGACTCGGACCCGCCGACGTCGCGGCCGCCGCGCTGGTCGGGCTCACGCGCGCCTTCCTGGCGACCCAGCTCGGCGATCCCGCGCGTGGGCTCGCGCTCGCGACCGAGGGACGTGCACGCGCTCGTGCCGAGGGGCTCGGGTGGTTCGAGGCCTTGAACGCGCTCGAGTGCGGGCGCGCGCTGGCCGACCTGGGGCGCCTCGAAGAGGCCGAGGCGGTGCTCGCGGAGGCGCTCGCGGGCTTCGATCCGAAGAGCGCCGTGCGCGAACGCCAAGAGACCGAGCTCGACCTCGCGTTAGTCGCCATCGCACGCGGCCGCTACGAGGAGGCGCGGGCGCGACTCGCGGCGACCGCCGACGCCCTCGAGACGCGCTTCGAGCGCGCTTTCCACACGGCCCTCGGGGCCGCCTGCGGAGCCCTCTCGGGGCAGGTTGCGCAGCGCGAAGCGGTCACCCTGGAGCTGACCGAGACCGTCGAGGACGGGACCTGTCTCGCACTCGCGGCGCTCGGTCGGACCGCTGATGATGTCGCGGCCGCGAGGGTCGAGGGGACCGCCGCAGCGAGCCACGCGTTCCGGGCGCGCCTCGCGGTCGAGCTCTTGGACGCTGGCCAGGCATTGGTCGACGGGGTCGAAGGCGCGGCCATCGCCATCGCGACCGACGGCACCGCGTTCAGGGCCGGCGCAGCTTGGGTCGACCTGGCCTCGCGGCCGCTCGCGAAGCACCTCGCGATGGCCCTGGCCGAGGCACGACTGGCGCGACGCGGCGAGGCGATCTCACGCGAGGCGCTGGCCGAGGTGCTCTGGCCCGACGAACGCATGAGCATCACGAGCCGCGACCAGCGCCTGCACACGGCCGTCAGCGCGCTGCGCAAGCTCGGGCTCGACGCGCTCGAGTCGCACGCGGGCGGCTATCGCCTCGACCCGACCCGAGCGCTGGTACGCGTCGTGGCTGCGGCGTGGCCGGGCCCCGCTGGCGAGCTCCAGCGCGCGCGCGGTCGCGGCCGTCCACGCGCACGATAGGGGCCGATGGAGGACCGCGAGCGTGCTCACGCGGCGCGAGGTCGCCCGAGCACGCGTGCTCCATTCTCACGCGAGCTCCGGCGGGAGCTTCTGGGCTTTCAAGGCACGGCTTAGCGTGGCCACTCCCCTCACGGAGAAGCTCCATGCGCAAGGCCATCCTCGCGATTCCCCTCGTGTTCACCCTGTCCTTCGGCTGCGAGAGCGGCGACCCCGACCCCAGCGACGCGAGTGACACGTCCGCCTCCGATGGCACGGTCGCCGACACGAGCGACACGAGCACGAGCGACACCAACTCGGGTGACACGGGCACGGGTGACACGAGCGCGGGTGACACGGGCGCGAGTGACACGAGCACGAGCGACACGAGCGCGAGTGATGCGGTCGGGCCGGGGTTGCCTGCGGACGCGAAGGTGAGCTGCCTCGTCGAGACCGACCTCGCGACGGGCTTCTTCCTCGGTGCGCAGAAGAAGTGCTCGGCCTTCGTCGGTCCGATCGGCGCCACCACACAGGCCGGCCTCGAGGCCGAGTGCACCTACACGGCCAAGGGGACCCTGGTCCCGAGCTGCCCGACCGCGGACGTGGTCGCCTACTGCGTCGGTCCGCGCTGGTCGGCCGAGGGCAACCTCACCGTCACCAACATCATCTACCGATCGGCCGTGAGCCCCGACGCGGCGTTCGTCGCCAAGAACATCCCCGGGATCTGCATGATGGGTGGGACGGCCTACGACGCCGACGGCACGCCGCTCTCGTCGACCTGCACGGGCACGGTCAAGGCGTCCGTCGACGGCACGCCGGTGACCTTCGACGACCTCCTCATCTGCAGCGCGCGCACCGACGGCGTGCGCACGGCCTATAAGACCCGCGCCGCGAAGCACCCGGCGGAGGCCGACAACCAGGAGCTCACCCTCACGGTCGTCAAGAGCGCGAGCGGCACAGCGGCCTTCTTGAGCGAGATGCTGCAGCCCGCCTTCGGCTATCTCGAAGGGGGCGAGGCGGGCGGTGCCTTCGCCTATCCGAGCGCGGGTGCCACCGCGACGATCGACGCCAACGCGTTCGCGCTCGACGGCAGCGGCATGAAGGCCACCTTCGAGATCGGCACCCTGGGTGCCACTCCTGGGGGCGGTGGCGCGCAGCGGGCGATCACTGCGGGCTCAGTCGAGATCCACCTCGACTGATGCGCCCCGCGACGGCCCCTCGGCATCACGCTCGGGGGGACCCACGCGCGCGCCAAAGAGCGTAGCCGAGCCCCGGCGGCGCGTGCTACGAGGCCCGCATGAGAACCGCCCTCGCGCTCGCCATCCTCGGCGCTTCGATCCTCGCCGCCTGTGCTTCAGACACGGCTCCAGCCACCGACACCGCGGACACGATCGACACCGACACCGCGGATACGATCGACATCGACACCGCGGATGCGATCGACACCGACACCGCAGACACGACCGACACCGCGGACACGACCGACGCCGACGCGAGCGACGAGCGCGACGCGCGCCAGTACTGCGAGCTCACGGCCGACCTCTTCTGCCCCTACTACCTCCGCTGCGGGCGCATCGTCGCGAGCGACCTCGACGACTGTCGGAAGACCTTCCTCGAGACCTGCAACGGCCGCTACGAGCCGCTCTACGCGGCGCTGGCCGATCGCGGAATGCTCACCCTGTCGGCCGCGGGCATCGCGCGGTGCAGGAACCACCTCGAGGCGGTCGCGTGCGAGCAGCAGATCTTCGACCTCGACGGCGGCTGCGACGCCGTGTGGGTCGGCCAGGTCCAGGCCGGCGGCTGCGGTCCGGGCATCGAGAGCTTCGTCTGCGACGCGCGCTCGACCTGCGTCCTCGGCCTGAGCTTCTGCGGTGAGTGCAAGCCGCTCGCGACCGACACCTGCGACCTCGACCACCGCTGCCCCGACGACGGCACCTGCACCGACGGCGCCTGCGTGCCACGCGCCAAGGTCGGCGATCGCTGCGACGCCGGGACGACCTGCGTGCTCGGCGCCGACTGCCGCGACGGGCGCTGCGCGGCCCCCACCATCGTCGGGGTGGGAGACACCTGCGATCAGATCCGACGCTGCCCCTACCGCGCGAGCTGCGTGGGCGGCCACTGCGTCGAGGCCGCGCTGCTCGGTGAGTCCTGCGACGCCAACGTCACCTGCGCCTCGGGCTGGTGCTCGGCCGGCGTGTGCGTGCCCCTCCTGGCCGGCGGCGCCACGTGCACCGCCAGCTCGAGCTGCCTCTCGGGACGTTGTTCGAGCGGGAGCTGCCTCGCGCCCGGCGACTCGACCTGCCTTCCCTGACGTGGCGTTCGCGGCGCACGACCCGCGCTGCGAAACGCGCTACGCTCGGGCGATGATCGACCCGACGCACCCGCACTCTCGCCCCCTCCCCGTCTCCGCGCGAGCCCTCGCTTGTCTTACAGCGAGCCTTGGCTTCGCGCTCGCCGCGGTCGCTGGGGCCTGCACGGCGCCACCCACCAAGTGCGTCGCGGCGCCTGCATCGGGTGACGAGGCCGCGCCCACCGCCCCCGCCAACGGGCCTGCCACCGCACCGGCCACGGTACCCTCCACGGCACCGGCCACCGCACCCGCTGCAACCGGCGGGCTGACGGCGAGCCCACTCACGCCCCAGGGCCCGCGCGGCGTCGAGGCGCGTGACCTCATCAACGCCCTCTTCGCGCGCGACTTCGGCGCGGTACGCTCACGCCTCACGGTCGAGCTCGGCCAGGACCTCACCGATGCGAAGCTCGGCGACATCGTGACCGGCCTCGTCCAGGCCCACGGGCCCGCCATGCGGCTCATCGACGCCTGGACGACGACTATCAAGGAGAAGGAGATCATCATGCCCGCGGCCTCGTCGACCGTGCTCATGGCCAACGACGTCCGCGTCGGGCTGCTGCTGGTCTACGACGAGCAGGGCATGATCAAGGGGCTCTGGCTCCGCCCGATCTGATCGCACGCCCACAACCGAGAGTCACTCTCACAAGTTCCCGCGAGGTCCCCTTGTGAGAGTCGCTCTCACTTCTCGCAGCGTGCCTGCGCGTCAGCGATGCGGCCCGGGATGTCCGCCGCTTGGGTGTCCCGGCTGCGGGCGCGGCGCGGGGCGATAGTACGGGTAGCGGGGCACGCGCTGCGGGTGCGCCCAGCGACCGGGCACGAAGCGGTAGTGGTTGTTCATGAACACCCAGCCCGGGTGAACCCACACGAAGTTGACCGCGGGTGGACGCGACCACTGGCCCGCGACCCACACGTAGCGATCGCCGGTCCAGTACCAGTAGCCGCGCGTCCAGACGGCGCCGTCCCAGGGGGCAGGCGGCGGGGTCTCGTCCAGATCGTCGGGCGGCGCCAGGTCCGCGAGGACGGGGTCGTTGTCGACATCGACGTAGTAGGCCGGACCACACGCAGGCGCGCCGACGGCCAGGGCCAGCACGGACGAGCCCAGGACAGAGACGATGAAGCGCTTCATGGGGACCTCCTCGACGCGGGGACATCCGACGGCGTCCAGGCTCACCAGGACGCGTGCGGATAGCATCGGCCCTGGGGTGCTGCAGTCGGCATGCCACCCACTCGGGCAGGCGTCAGCGAACGAGAAGCACGAAGCCCGCGGCGGCCAAGCGCTCGGCCTCTTCGTCGAGGTCGGCCTGGGTGAGGGGGTGCTCGGCGAGGAAGGTCGTCGGGAGGCTCAGGGTGAGGACACGCCCGCTGAGATCGAGGCCGAGCTCCTGGGCCTCGAGGGGCTTCTCGCTGCGGCTGCGGTTGAGGCGCACTGCCAGCCGCAGGAGCACGGTGAGGCGCAGGCCGAGCTCGCGCAGGTGGCGCGGCACGGCCACGAAGATCTCGCGCGCGAGTTTTTTCCGATGGCCGAGCACGAGGGTCGCGATGAGGCTCTGGTCGTCGCGCGAGAAGCCGGGCAGCGCGGTGTTGGCGAGGATGTAGGCCCCGTGCTTGTGGTAGCCGTGGAACGAGATCGCGAGCCCGAGCTCGTGGAGGCGTGCGGCCCAGGCGAGATAGCGCCGCGCCTGGACGAGCTCGGGGCCGGCGCACCAGCGCGAGCGCTCGAGGAGGATGAGCGCCGTCGCCTCGACGCGGCTCGCCTGGAGGCGATCGACGTGGAAGCGATCGACCAGGTGATCGATGGTCGACTCGCGGATGTCGCCGTCCATGAAGCGACCGAGGAGGTCGTAGAGAACGCCCTCGCGCAGGGCGGCCGAGGTCGACTGCAAGTGACGGATCGGCAGGGCCTTGAAGGCGGCGCGCGCGATGGCGAGGCCGGCCGCGATGACGCCGGCGCGCTGCGGCTTGAGGCCGGGGATCTGCAAGCGCTCGACGTGTCCCGCCTGGAGGATCGCCTCGCGCAGCCGCGTGAGCGAGTCCTTGGTGATGCCGCCGCCGAGCGGCCCGCTGAGCGTCGGCCGCGCATTGGGCACCGTGTTGGGTTGCCGGGCAGGCAGGCTCCACTGGTTCTGGCGCACGATCTCGTCGAGGGCGACGAAGGTCCCCGATGACCCGAGGGCGCGCGTGAAGTCGCCGCGGAAGAAGGGCTCCGGCAGGCGCTCGAAGGCGAGCTGCGCGGCGATCTGGGCGCGCCGGAAGCGCTCGCGCGAGAGCACGCCGTCGGCGAAGAACTGCCGCGTGAAGCCGACGCAGCCGATGTGCAGGCTCGCCACGTGCTCGGGCTCGAGGCCGGCGCCGAGGATGCACTCGGTCGAGCCGCCGCCGATGTCGATGACGAGCTGACGGACGGGCTCGGCCTCGGTCGGCATCGACTGCGCGACGCCGCGATAGATGAGGCGCGCTTCCTCTTCGCCGGAGAGGACCTCGATCGGGTGACCGAGCACCTGGGCGGCGCGCTCGAGGAAGCTCTGCGCGTTGACCGCGATGCGCAGGGTGTCGGTCCCGACGGCGCGCACGACCGCGCTCGAGGCGTGCCTCAGCCGCTGTCCGAAGCGCTCGAGGGCGGCCAGACCACGCTCCTGGGCGGCCTCGTCCAGGACGCGATCGTCACCGAGTCCGGCCGCGAGCTGGACCCGCTCCTGCACGCTGTCGATGGTCGTGAGGCCGCGGCCGACGACGCGCGCGACCGCCAGGTGGAAGCTGTTCGACCCGAGGTCGACCGCGGCGAGGATCTCGGGGACGCTCGCCTGCTCGCGAGGGAGAGCAGCCGGCGACGCGGGGGTGATGACCATCAGGACCTTCGCAAGGGCAGCCTCAGAGCCTCCCGAGCTGGCGCAAGATACGGGAGCTGACGAGCCACGCAAGCCGCGCGTGCATGTCGGTCTCGAAAGAGGCTCCCGCCTCACCGCGCTCGCGGGTCCCGGAGGCGAACTCGACCTCGAGATGCAGGGCCGCCGCCTTCTTCAAGTGCAGGGTGCGAAAAGCGAGGTCGGGCACGTCCGGGGTGTCGACGGTCGGGGTCGGCAGGCCGAGCGCGACGCCGGCCGCGGGTTCGATGACGCCACCGTGACCGACCACGATGATGGCCTCGCGTCCGAGGTCCGCGATCTCGGGCCAGAGCGCGCGCGGGTCGGCCCCGGGGGCGATGACCTCGCGCTCGAGGATGGACTTCCGGGTGAGGCCGAGCAGCGGCGCGATGAGGCGCGCGGTCTGGACACAGCGCTTGAACGGGCTCGTCAGGATGAGGCTCGGATGCAGCCCCAGGGCGCGCAGGCCGCGGCCGGCGGCCTCGGTCTTGTTCTTGCCTTCGAGCGTGAGCGGGCGCTCGAAGTCGACGGGCGCGAGCGGGTCGGCGCGGTCGACCGCGATGCCATGGCGAAAGAAGGTGACGTCCATCGTGGGAACTCCTCGACATCCAAGGTACACAGAGCGCGACCGAGTGCCTATACTCGCTCGGCCACGAGTCCGTGGCGTTCACGCAGCATTCGTGCGACGCGAACCCGATCGTCGCGCCGAACCTTGCCTTCGGCCGAGGTCCGAACCATGAAGGGCGAGTCGTGCCCGAGCCCGGGACGAGAAGCGGAGAACGAAGATGCAGCGTGAGCTCGTACTAGAAGGTGGCCTGTCGATCGTCGAGGGTCTCGCCAAGGCGATGACCTCCATGCTCGAGGAAGCGCGGGCCCAGGCCAGGCGCGCCCTCGAGGCCCCCGGCGAGGCCGTCCACGATTACCGCCGCGCGCTGCGCCGGGCCGAGGCCATCATCGCGCTCGCGTGGCCGATGCTCAGGAACACGCCGCGCAAGTACCTCTCGACCTCGCTCGAGCGCGCGCGCAGCCGCACCCGCATCCTGCGCGACCTCGACGCGGTGGTCCCGGTGGTCGGCCGCCTGGCCGAGCTCGGCTGGGTCGAGTCGGTGGCGGGCGGCGGGCTGACCGACTCGGTCGTGGCGCTGGCGGCCTGGGTCGAGGCCTGCCGCGGCGAGCTGGCCAGCGACGAGCTCGTGGCCTGGCGCCTGCGCAAGAACGTCCGCGCGCTGGCGGGCCTCGGCGAGATCTTCCAGGTCGCGCTGCACGCCTGGGTCGACCTCGAGGTCGTCATGGAGAGCGCGCGCGGCGCCTATCGCGAGGCCCGACGCGCGTGGAAGCAGGCCATCCAGAGCGGGGCCATCGACGACCTGCACGCGCTGCGCCGGAAGACCCGCACGCTGCGCTACGCGCTCGAGCTCCTGGCGTCCAACCCCGAGCTGCCGCGCCACGAGGCCATCGCTGCGCAGCACCTGACCTTCAAGTCCTTCGTGAAGGAGCTCGGCAACATCACCGACCTCCTGGCGCTCCGCGACATCGTGGGAGAGGCCGACGAAGACCTCGCCGGCTTCGACGCCGAGGGCCTCGCCAGGGCGCTGGGCGACCTCATCGAGAGCCGCCAGGACCGCGCGCTGAACGACGCCGCGACCCTCTTCGCGGTGCGCCCGCGCGCCTTCCTCGCC
>JAEUKJ010000199.1 GCA_016792665.1 Deltaproteobacteria bacterium
ATCTTCAGCTCGCAGTCCAGCTCGACCTCCAGCGCCTTGCCGCTGGCACTCGCGCGCAGCTCGCCGATGGCCTGCTGCAAGAGCTCCATGTAAGTGTCGTAGCCGATGGCGTCGATGTTGCCGGCCTGGTCCGCCCCGAGCAGATCGCCCGTGCCTCGGATGTCGAGGTCATAGCTCGCCACCGAGTAGCCACTGCCGAGCTCGCTGAAGCGCTGGATCGCCCCCAGCCGCTCGGCCGCGTCCCCCGCCAGCGCGTGCGGTGACGGCACCAACAGGTAGCAATACGCGCGATTGCCCGAGCGCCCGACGCGCCCGCGAAGCTGATAGAGCTGCGCCAGCCCGAAGCAGTCCGCGCGGTTGATGAGGATGGTGTTCGCGTTCGAGATGTCGATGCCGCTCTCGACGATGGTCGTCGCGACCAGCACGTTGGCCTCGCCGGTCACGAACTTCAGCATGACCTTCTCGAGCTGCCCGTCGCCCATCTGCCCGTGCCCGACGACGATGCGCGCCTCGGGCACCAGGGCACCGATGAGCTCGGCCTCCTTGTCGATGTCCATCACGCGATGGTGGATGAAGAAGACCTGGCCCCCGCGCGCCAGCTCGCGCCGAATGGCCTCGGTGATGGTCTCCTCGGTCGGCTGCGACACGAAGGTCTGGATCGGCAGGCGATCGACCGGCGGCGTCTGGATGAGCGAGATGTCGCGCAGCCCGAGCATCGACATGTGCAGGGTCCGCGGGATCGGCGTCGCGGTCAGCGTGAGCACGTCGATGTTCGCGCGGAGGCGCTTCATGTGCTCCTTCTGCGCCACGCCGAAGCGGTGCTCCTCGTCGATCACCAGCAGGCCCAGGTCCTTGAACTTCACGTCCTTGCTCAGCAGCCGGTGCGTCCCGATGATGATGTCGATGGCGCCGGACTGCACCGCCGCCGCGACCTCCTTCTGCCGCAGCGAGGACTTCATCGAGCTGAGGCTCTCGACGCGCACCGGGAAGCCCTCGAAGCGCCGCTCGAAGCTCAGGCGATGTTGCTCGGCCAGCACCTGCGTCGGCACCAGCACCGCGACCTGCCGCCCGTCGGCCACCACCTTCATCGCCGCGCGCATGGCGACCTCGGTCTTGCCGAAGCCGACGTCGCCGCACACGAGGCGGTCCATCGGTCGCTCGCGCACGAGGTCGCGCAAGACCTCCTCGATGGCCCCGAGCTGGTCGCTCGTCTCCTCGTATGGGAAGGCCGCCTCGAAGCGGTGGTACATCTCGTCGGGCGGCGAGTAGCCAAAGCCCTTCATCGCCTCGCGCTCGGCGTAGATTTTCAAGAGCTGGTCGGCGATGTCGCGCACCGCCTTCTTCACGCGGCTCTTGGTCTTCTGCCACGCGGCCTGCCCCGTGCCGCCGAGCTTGTCCAGGGCGGGCGCCGCATCACCACCCTGGTGCTTCGACACCAGGTGCAGCTTGTCGACGGGCACCATCAAGGTCCCGTCGCCGGCGTAGGCGATCTCCAGGACCTCGGCCTCGAGCCCATCCGACAGCGGGATCTTCCTGAGTCCCTGGTAGCGCCCGATGCCGTGCGAGAGGTGCACGACCAGGTCGCCCGGCTTGAGGTCGCGCCAGCTCTTCAGAAGCGCGTCCGCCGGCGGCTTCTTCTTCCGCCCGCGCGGGCGCGCCGGACGCCCCAGGATCTCGGCCTCGTCGATGATGACCAGCCCGAGGTCCACGGCCGCGAAGCCCTCGCCCGGCGTGCCGATCATCAAGTGCAGGTCGGCATCCTCACCGCGCAGCGCGGCGAGCCGCATCGGGTCGGTGCTCGCGGGGGTCCCCGACTCGTGCACGGCCAGGCTCAACGGATAGCCCGACAGCAGCGACCGCACGCGCTCGATTCCACCCGGCGTGTGGGCCAGCACGATGACCGCGGCCCCTTCCTCGCGCCACCGCCGCACGCGCTCGACCAACGGCATCAGCGGGTGCTCGACCCCGGTCTGCACCGCGATCTCCAGCGCGCGCCGCAGCTCGCGCATCGACTCGGCGTGTGCCGAGAAGCGCGCATGCTGCTCGTCCTCGGGCGCAAAGAAGCCCGCCAGGACGACGCCAGCCCGCCGCGTGAGATCTTCCCACGCCGCAGTATCGGTGAGGAACAGCGCCTCGACCGGGAAGGTCAGCTCTCCGCGCTTGGCCAGCGCGCGGGCGTTGCGCGTCGCGAGCTCTTCGTAGCGCGCGGCCATCACCTCGTGCACCCGCGGCGGGTCGACCACCACGACGATCGCGTCGGTCCCGACATGATCGAACAGGGTCGCGAGCTCGGGGTGGAAGACCGGCAAGAGCTCTTCCAGCCCGGGCGGCATGACGCCGGCCTCGAGGTCGCTCACCACCGCGCGCGTGCGCGACGTCGGCACGTGGCACTGGTCCGCCAGGCTCATCAGCGCGCGCTTCACCTCGGGCATCGCCGACGCGTCGAGGACCACGTCGCGCGCGGGTGCGAAGGTCACGACCTCCAGCGGCGTCAACGTCTCCTGCGAGGTCGGGTCGAACGCACGGAGCCGCTCGATCTCGTCTCCGAAGAGCTCGACGCGCACCGGCCCTTCGCCGAGCGTCGACCACACATCGAGGATCTCGCCACGCACCGCGAAGGTCCCCATGTCCTCGACCGAGGGCACGCGATGGTGCCCGGTCGCGACCAGGAACCCGATGAGCGCCTCGCGATCGATCGCGTCGCCGACACGCAGCGCGATGCGATGCGTCGTGAACAAGGACGGCGGCGGCAGCCGCTCGAGCAGCGTCACCGCCGGCACGATCAGGAGATCGAGCGCGGTGCCCGCCTGCGCCGCACCCCCGGCTGTCGCGGTCTCACTGCGCGCCGCGAGCCGCCCGAGGACGCCCATGCGGTCGAGCACCTGCAGCCGTGACGGTGACATGCCCTGGAACGGCAGGTGGTCCAGGGCCGAGAACACACGCACGACCGAGCCCGAGCCGAGGAAGAACCCGAGCCCGTCTTCCAACAACCCAGCGCGCGTCGCCTCGGGCACGACCACGACCAGGCGCCGTCGGTCGCCCCGCTGCTCGAGCGCACGCTTCAACCGCGCGAGCACGAAGGCCAGGTGCCCACCGTCACTCGCCCCGACCACCACGACGCGCGTGCCGCGCTCGATCCGCGCCGCGATCGCCCGCGGGTCCAGCGCCTCGACCCCGCTCATGGATGGGGCTCCGACTCCGGCCCGCGCCTCATCCCCCACCTTGGCGCCCGTCATGCCTGCCCCTCGCTCCCGCCCCGCGCACCCGCCTCACCCGTCCCCGGACCGTGAGGGCGCGACGGCGTAGCGCGCCGAGGCAAACCGGGTCAAGCTCCGCGACCCATGTCCGTATCCCCCGCCCTCGCCGTCGCGCTCATCCTCTGGACGCTCGTGAACCTCGTCACCTGGGCCCTCTTCCGCATCGACAAGCAGCGCGCGCGACGCTCCCGACGACGCATCCCCGAGCGCCGCCTCCTCGGCTTCGCCTTTGCCGGTGGCAGCGTCGGCGCGCTCATCGCGATGTACGCGCACCACCAACGCCACAAGGTCGACAAGCGCCGCTTCGCAGCCCTCGCGTGGCTGGCGGCGCTGCTCCACCTCGCCATCCTGGTCGCGCTCGCAGCGTGGCTCTGGCCTTGAACCGCAGAGGGCGAGGCTTGCCCCGCCCGACTCTGCGACTCACCCACGACGCCCCCTGTCGGGGGGGCAGGCTTGGCTCGCCCGCGACTCAGCGTGCGGCCTTCGGCCCCGTCTTCCGATAGTCGTCCACGTCGAGCACCATGAACTCGCAGCTCGCCTGGAGTCGCGAGACGAGCCGCCCGCCGATGCGCTCCTCGAGGCTCTCCAGGCCGCGCCGCTTGTCGCTCTCGCCGCCGCCCTCGGACTCGGGTCGGTAGTTCGTGGTCGCCAGGATGATGCGCCGCGCGTTGTAACGGCGCGTGATGATCTGGTCCAGGATGGTGAGCTCCCAGTTGCTCCCCTGCCCCTTGCCGAGATCGTCGATGACCAGCACCGGCACCTGCACGAGAGGCTCGATGATCGCCGCCTCGTTCTCGGTCTCGTCCTTGCGGTCGAAGGTCGCGCGGATGCGCGCCATGAGCTCGTGGTAGTCGACGAAGCGGCAGCCGATGCCGCGCTCCAGCGTCAGGTACGATACCAGCCCGCAGACCAGATGCGTCTTGCCGACCCCGAAGCCCCCGATGAGCAGGAGCCCCTGCGCCTGGGACGCATCGACCGAGATGCGGTAGCGATGCACCGCGGCCTTGGCGCGCTTCAAGCTCTCCGACTTGCGATCCGAGAACCCGTGCAGATCGTTGGGCCCGCTCGGCGTGAGCCGCTTGTCGGCATAGCCCGCCGGGATGCGCGCGTCGTTGAAGGCTCGCACCCGCCGATGCAACGCCGCACAGTCGCACGGCACCGCCACGTCGTAGACGCCCTCGCGCGCGATGACGTAGCGCGCCCCCTTGCACTTCGCGCACGTCGCGCGGCACTCGCAAACGACGGCCTCGGCCAGCTCCTCGCCGCGCGTCACGAGGTACTCGCGCCCCCCGCAGCGCGTGCACGGCGCGTCCGTCGCGACACCATTCGGTGTCACACTCGCTGATGCGACACCATTCGGTGTCACACTCCCTGACGCGACACCGTTTGCTGTCACACTCCCGACCGCGACACCGTTCGGTGTCACCTTCGCGCGCGTCGCGAGCTCGCGCTGCGCGGAAAAGTCCGGCTTCTTCATCATGATGCCTCCTCCGCGAGCCCACCCTCGAGCAACACCCGCACGAGCTCGGGCACCGCGAAATGCGCCCTCACCCAGCGCGCCATCTCGAAGGCCGCGCGCTCGGCCCGCGCCCCCTGGCTCATCTTCGCAGCCCCGACGGCCGCCAGCCCCGTCTCCACGTCGGCCGCCATCTTGGCGCGCTCCGCGGCCGGGAGCAACTCACCGAGCCCCACCACCAGCCGCTCGTCCAACGCCGCCGCGAGCTCCCATGGATCGCCCGCGCCCGCCTCGGCCCCCTTCACCTCTCGCCACGCGCTCCTCAGCGCCGCCTTCGCGCCCCCGTCCTGCGTCGCACGCCCGGCCTCGGCCAGCGCATCCTTGAGCCGCGCCCACTCGTCGCTCGGCTTCGCCTGCGCCGCATCCTCGGGGGCCATCGCCACCCCGCGCTCGGCCCGCCGCTTCATCGCCGCTTCCACCGACCGCTCGAGCCCGCCGAGCGTCGGCGCCCGCTTCGCCCCGTCCCGCCGCCACTTCAGCATGGCCTCGTCGATCACCCGCAGCGCCACGAACAGCGGCACGCCCTCGGCATGCCACGTCATGACGCGCCCCACGTCGCGCGCGGACAGCGAATAGCCCCGCCCGCGCAGCGCCACGAAGCGCCCCTCGAGCGCCTTCAAGTAGGGCCCGAGCGCGAGCCCCTCCGCCCCCACTCGAGCCGTCTCGCCCACGTCGGCCAACGACCGAATCAGAAGTCGAGGTTCTTGACCGAGAGCGCGTTGTTCCAGATGAACGTCCGCCGCGGCGCGACCTCGTCGCCCATCAGCACCGAGAACATCTGATCGGCCTCCATGGTCTCGCCGATCTTCACCTGGAGCAGCGTCCGCGCGTTCGGATCGAGCGTCGTCTCCCAGAGCTGCTCGGGGTTCATCTCGCCCAGACCCTTGTAGCGCTGGATGCCGACGCCCTTCATGCCCGCGCCCTGGAGGTCTTCCAACAGCGCCTCCAGGCTCTGGTGCGTCCGCTCGTTGCCGTCGCCGGTCACCAGATACGGGGCCCGCGCCTGCGCCGCGAGCTTCTCCAGGAGGTCCCGCAGCCCCTCGACCTCGCCGCTCCGAAGGAACGCCATGTCGACCACCGACTCGCGCGGCACGCCGTTCAAGAAGGTCTTGAAGACCAACCGCTTCGACTGCTGCTCGTCGTCATCCTCGAGGTCCCAGGTCAGCGGCAGCACATCCGGGAAGTGCGCCGCCAGCCACGTCTCCATCTTGGCGACCTCCGCCTTGACCACGGTCTCGTTGCCGAGGTCCATCGCGGCCAGCACCGTCGCCTCGAACAGCGCCTGCACGATGCGCCGGTCGCGCCGGTGTCCGAACTGGTCGAAGCGCTCGCGCACGCGCAGGATCTGCTCGGCGAACGGCTTGAGATCACTGCCGACCACCGGCACCCCGGCTCCGCCGTCTCCGCGCAGCTCCTGCCCCTTCGTGCCGAGCTCCAACAGGAAGGCCGACAGCTCGCGCTCGTCCTTCAGGTACCGCTCGGTCTTGCCCTTCTTCACTTTGTAGAGCGGCGGCTGCGCGATGTAGAGGTAGCCGCGCTCGACCACCTCGCGCATCTGCCGATAGAAGAACGTGAGCAGCAGCGTGCGGATGTGCTGACCGTCGACGTCCGCGTCGGTCATGATGATGATGCGCTGGTAGCGGATCTTCTGCGGGTCGTAGCTCTCGGCCCCGATGCCCGTGCCGAGCGCCGTGATGAGCGTCACGATCTCCTGCGACGAGAGCATCTTGTCGAAGCGCGCCTTCTCGACGTTCAGGATCTTGCCGCGCAGCGGCAGGACCGCCTGGTTCGAGCGGTTCCGCCCCTGCTTGGCCGAGCCACCTGCCGAGTCACCCTCGACGATGAACAGCTCGGCCTTGGCCGGGTCGCGCTCCTGGCAGTCGGCGAGCTTGCCCGGCAGGCTCCCCGAGTCCAACGCCCCCTTGCGCCGCACCGTCTCGCGCGCCTTCCGCGCCGCCTCGCGCGCCCGCGCCGCCTCGACCGCCTTCTCGACGATGGCCTTGGCGTCGGCCGGATGCTCTTCCAGGTACTCGCCCAGCTTCTCGGCGACCAGCGCCTCGACCACCGTCTTGACCTCGCTCGAGACCAGCTTCTCCTTGGTCTGCGATGAGAACTTCGGGTCGGGCACCTTCACCGACACGATGCCGACCAGGCCCTCGCGGCAGTCGTCGCCGCCGAGCTCGATCTTGTGCTGCTTGGCGAGCCCCTTCTCCTCGGCGTACTTGTTGACGACGCGCGTCAGCGCCGTCTTGAAGCCGGTGAGGTGCGTGCCGCCGTCGCGGTTCCGGATGTTGTTCGTGAAGCAGTAGATCTGCTCCTGGTAGGTGCGGTTCCACTGCAGCGCGAACTCGACCTCGACGTTGCCGCGCTTGCCCGCGAAGTGGACGACCTTGGCGTTGACGACCTGCTTGGACTTGTTCAGGTCGGCCACGAAGCTCGAGATGCCGCCCTCGAAGAAGTAGCGGATCTGTCGCCCGTCTTCGCGCTCGTCGGTGAGCTCGATGCTCACGCCCGAGTTGAGATACGCCAGCTCGCGCAGGCGCGTCGACAGGATGTCCCAGTTGAACTCGGTCAGCGTGAACACCTCGCGGTCGGGCTTGAAGTGCACCGTCGTGCCGCGCTCGGTCGTCGCCCCCAGCACCGCCACAGGGCCGAGCGGCTTGCCGCGCGTGAACTCCTGGCGATGCAGTCGCCCCTCGCGCCGGACCTCGACCCACACCTTCTCGGACAGGGCGTTGACGACCGAGACACCGACCCCGTGCAGCCCGCCCGACACCTTGTAGCTGTTGGCGTCGAACTTGCCGCCCGCATGCAGCTCGCACATGACGAGCTCCAACGCGGACCGACCGTCCTCGTGCTGGCCCACCGGGATGCCGCGCCCGTCGTCCTTCACCGTCACCGAGTTGTCGACGTGCACCGTCACCTGCACGCGCGTCGCGTGCCCGGCCAGGGCCTCGTCGACCGAGTTGTCGACGACCTCGAAGACCATGTGGTGGAGACCCGAGCCGTCGTCGGTGTCGCCGATGTACATGCCAGGGCGCTTGCGCACCGCGTCCAGGCCCTTCAGCACCTTGATGCTGTCGGCATCGTAGTGGTCGGCCGCGACCTCGTGGGTCTCGATCGGCTCAACGGTCTCGGCGGTCTCGGTCGTGCTCGGCGTCGTCATCGCGTTCTCCGGTTCAGAGCCG
>JAEUKJ010000217.1 GCA_016792665.1 Deltaproteobacteria bacterium
CAGCCCGGCGTCCCGGGCGACGAGGGTGTCATCCGCGCCGACGGGCAGAAGCCCGGCGTGATCGACACCAAGGACGGCGACAAGAAGGGCTTCAATGCTGGCGGTGGCGGCGAGGCCGTGCCCGGCGGTGAGATCCCTGGAGACCTGCCGCCCGGGGTCGAGAACTCCGAGACCAAGGTCGAGAACGTCATCGAGTGGAAGACCAACTTCGAGCAGGGGATCAAGTGCAAGAAGATCCCCCTCGATGCGAAGATCCGGCTCGACTTCAACGAGATCAACCTCGGTGACCTGACCAAGTTCATCTCGTGCGTGACCGAGCAGAACTTCCTCCTCACCGGCGGCGTCAATCGCGCCGCGACGGTCTCCATCCTCTCGCCCAAGCCCGTCTCGGCCTACGAGGCCTACAAGGCCTACCTCTCGGCGTTGGAGGCGAACGGCCTGACGGTCGTGCCGAACGGCAAGTTCCTGGAGATCGTCAACTCGGGTGAGTCCAAGTCGCGCGGCGGCCCGATCTACGGCGTCAATCGCGGCGGGCCCGACACCGACCAGATGGTGACGCGCCTCATCCAGCTCGACCACATCCAGGCCGAGGAGATCCTGCCGGTCATCGAGAAGTTCAAGACCGGCCCCGCCGACATCACGGTCTACGGGCCGACCAACACGCTCATCATCACCGACACGGGCACCAACATCCGGCGCCTCATGAAGCTCATCGGTGACCTCGATGTGCCGATCGGCAAGGAGCGCATCTGGATCCGCCCCGTGGTCAACGCGGCGGCGACGGACGTGGCGAACCTGCTGAGCCAGATCATCGGTGAGAAGGCGGGCAAGGGTGGGGCCGGAGCCGCGGGTGCCGCGGGGGCGGTGCGGGCCGCTGGCAATCGGCAGGCGCGCATCAACAAGGTGCAGGCGAACCCGCAGGTCGCGCCGAACCCGGCGGCTCCGCCGGATGCCGGTGGTGGGTCGAGCGTGGTCGGTGATGCGCAGGACCTCACCAACATCCAGGTCTCGAAGATGATCGCGGACGAGCGCACGAACTCGCTGATCTTCGTCGCGACGCGCACCGCATACCTCCAGATCGACAAGATCGTCCGCAAGCTCGACGTCGCCATCCCGGGCGAGGGCAGCATCCACATCCACCCGCTCGAGAACGCCGACGCGGAGGAGATCGCTCAGACCTTGTCGGCGCTCGCCAGTGGTCGCGCGGCGGCCGGCGGCAAGCGGGGCGCGGGTGCGCCTGGGGCCGCGGCTCCGACGGGTGCGCCCGCGGCGGCCGGCGGTGCGGTTGGCGAGATGTTCCAGGGCGACATCAAGATCACGGCCTACAAGCCGAAGAACTCGCTGGTCATCGAGAGCTCGCTGAAGGACTACCAGTCGCTCCAGAAGGTCATTCGCCTCCTCGATGTGCGCCGGAAGCAGGTCTACGTCGAGGCGATCGTCATGGAGATCGCCCAGAACCAGGACAAGAGCACGAGCTTCTCGGGCTCGGGCGGCACGACCTTCGACATCGACGGCTCGACCATCCCGCTCATGTTCGGCGCCGGTGGCCTGGCCGCGGACCTCAAGGGCATCGCGGACACGCTCGGCAAGGGCGGCGGCGCGGTCGGGCTCATCGGGCCGCCGGTGGAGATCCCTTCGGGTGGCGTCGGTGGTGAGACCGTGTCGGTGTCGCTCATCGGCTTCACGTTGAAGGCGCTGCAGACGACGACCAACGTGAACGTGCTGTCGACGCCGCACATCCTCACGCTCGAGAACGAAGAGGCGCAGATCCAGGTCGGCAAGCGCCGCCCCTACTCGACGCTCGGTGCAGCGGGTGGCCTCGGCAACATCGCCAACCTGCTCGGCGGCTCGACCGGCACCAACTCGGCAACCTCGGGCCTCCTGGGGAGCCTGGGCGGCCTGGCCGGGCTCGGTGGCCTCGGCGGCGCCGGCGTGCAGTATGTCGACATCGACCTCACGCTGAAGATCAAGCCGACGGTGAACGCGTCGGACTTCGTGCGCATGGAGATCGAGCAGTCGATCGACGACATCGACGGCCTCGGCGTGGGCGACGCGCCCATCACGTCCAAGCGCAAGGTCAACAACGTGGTCGAGGTGCACGACGGCCAGGCGGTCGTCATCGGCGGCCTCATCCGCGACCAGGAGAGCGAGTCGGTCTCGAAGGTGCCCTTCCTCGGCGACATCCCGTTGCTCGGGTTGCTCTTCAGGAAGACCACCAAGACGGTCGAGAAGCGCAACCTCATCATGATCATCGTGCCCCACGTGATCAAAGACCCGAGCGATCTCAAGCGCTTGCACGAGCAGCGCATGGAAGAGTACCGCGCCTTCGCGCGCACCATGGGCGAGCGCGAGAAGGAGTACTCGGGCGAGCTCGACTACCGCAAGAAGAGCGGCATCGTGCACGACGCGCACGAGACGGTGTTGAAGGCGCGAACCGAGCGCGAGATGCGCGAGCGCCTCCTCTACGACGCGACCGACATCGATCCGGTCGGTCCGCCCGAGAGCCACGACATCGAGTACGACCCGCGCAAGAGCGGGGCAGCGCCCGAGGAGGGTGCGCCGCCGCCCGCCAAGGTCGATCCGAAGAAGAAGCCGGCGCCCAAGGCGGAAGGGAAATGACGCGCCCCGAGACCAACGCGGTGGCGGCGCTCTTCTCGCGTCGCGAGCTCGGCGACGTGCTGGTCGAGATGGGCGTCATCTCGCCCGACACCTTCAGGAACGCCCTCGAGGTGCAGGCCGATCGCGGCGGACGTCTCGGCGAGATCCTGCTGCAGATGCAGGCCGTCAACGACACGACGCTGGCCGAGGCGAACGCCGAGCTCTACGGGTTGCCGCTCATGCCGAAGGTCGACCTGGACAAGGTCGACTCGAAGTTGGTCGCCAACCTGACCCTGCCGTGGGCGCGTCAGCACGGGGTCCTGCCGCTGGCCACCGACGGACATGCGCTCACGGTGGCGGTCTGGGACCCGCTCGAGACCTGGGGCGTCGATGACCTCCGGGCCTTGTTCACCGGGCAGGAGATCGAGCTCGTCGTGGTGCCGCGGGCCATCCTGATGGAGGCCATCCACACGATCTTCGATCGCCGCGCCGCCGCCGATCAGGTCGTCGACGACCTCGACTCCGAGTCGATCGAGGACTTCTCGGCCGAGGATCTCTCCTTCGACGACAAGGACATCCTCGAAGAGGGCGACGAGGCCCCGATCATCCGGCTCGTGAACTCGGTGCTCGCGCAGGCCATCAAGGAGCGCGCCTCCGACATCCACATCGAGCCGTACGAGAAAGACATCTGCGTGCGCTTCCGCAAGGACGGTGTCCTGAAAGAGATCGTCCGCGCGCCCAAGCGCTTCCAGGCGTCCATCGCCTCGCGCATCAAGATCATGGGCAACCTCAACATCGCCGAGAAGCGGTTGCCCCAGGACGGCCGCGTGCGCGTGAAGATCGCCGGCCGCGACGTCGACCTGCGACTCTCGACCGTGCCGACAGGCTTCGGCGAGCGCATCGTCTTGCGTATCCTCGACAAGCAGTCGGTCATCCTCGACCTGGAGTCGCTGGGCTTCCGCAAGGAGAACCTGACCAGCATCGAGTCGCTCATCGAGCGCCCGCACGGCATCATCCTGGTCACGGGCCCGACCGGCTCTGGCAAGACGACCACGCTGTACGCGGCGCTCGGGCGCATCAACACGCCCGATCGCAACATCCTGACGATCGAAGATCCGGTCGAGTATCAGCTCCCCGGCATCGGGCAGATGCAGGTCAATCGCAAGATCGACTTCACCTTCGCGCGCGGCCTGCGCGCCATCCTGCGCCAGGATCCCGACGTCATCCTCATCGGTGAGATCCGCGACCTCGAGACCGCCGAGAACGCCGTCCAGGCCTCGCTCACCGGACATCTCGTGTTCGCGACGCTGCACACCAACGACGCCCCCTCGGCGTTCACGCGCTTGACCGACATGGGCGTCGAGCCGTTCCTCTCGGCCTCCTCGGTCATCGCCGTCATGGGCCAGCGCCTCGTGCGTAAGCTCTGCAAGCTGTGCAAGCAGCGCTACGTGCCGCTCATCAGCGAGCTCGACAAGATCGGCTTCACCGACCCCGAAGGCGTCCAGAAGACGGGCGAATTCTATCGCGCGGTCGGCTGCCACGAGTGCTTCCAGACCGGCTACAAGGGCCGAATGGGCATCCACGAGATGATGATCGTCAACGACGACATCCGCTCGCTGGTCATGCAGAACACGGCCGTGAACCTCATCAAGCGCGCCGCCATGGCGAGCGGGATGAAGACCTTGCGCGAAGACGGCGCCATCAAGGTGTTGAATGGTCAGACCTCGATCGACGAGGTCATGCGCGTAACGGCAGAGGACCGCTGACGACCATGCCGATCTACGAATACAAGGGGCTCAACTCGAAGGGCAAAGCGGCTGCTGGCGTGCTCGACGCCGACAGTCCGCGGTCCCTGCGCGAGCGCCTGGTCAAGGACGGCATCTTCCTCTCGGAGTACATCGAGACGCGGGGTGGCGCCGAGACGCGGCGCGCGGGGCAGCAGCAGGCAGGCAGCCGCGAGGTGCGCTTCACCTTCCTGCAGTCGGTGAAGCTGCTCGAGGTCGCCGAGGCCACGCGCCAGCTCGCGACGCTGGTGCGCTCGGGCATCCAGGTCACCGATGCCATCGGCGCCATCGCCGACCAGCTCGAGAACCCGCTCTTCAAGAAGGTCCTCTCCGAGGTGAAGCGCAACGTGAGCGAGGGCTCGACCCTCGCCAACGCGCTGAAGAAGCACCCGAAGATCTTCTCGGATCTGTACGTGAACATGGTCGCCTCGGGCGAGAGCTCGGGCACCCTGGACGTGGTCTTCGAGCGGCTCGCCGACGTGAGCGAGTCGCAGGTGCGGCTGCGGTCGAAGCTGACCAGCGCGCTCGTCTATCCGGTCATCATGTTGGTGATGTCGTTCGGCATCGTGCTCATGATGATGATCTTCGTCATCCCGAAGATCACCGAGCTGTTGGAACAAATGGGCAAGGAACTGCCCACCGCGACCAAGTTCCTCATCGGTGTCTCGAGCATCGTGCGCGACTGGTGGTGGCTGCTGATCCTCATCTTCGGCCTCGGGTTCTTCCTGTTCCTGCGCTGGAAGAAGACCGAAGAGGGGCACCAGACCTGGGACCGATGGACCCTCAAGTTCCCGATCTTCGGCCGCCTCTTCCGCGAGATGGGCGTGGCCCGCTTCGCGCGCACGCTGTCGACCTTGCTGGCCGCCGGCGTGCCGATCCTGAACGCGCTCACCATCGTCCAGAACGTCATCGGCAACGTCATCCTCGGCAAGGTCGTCGAGAACGCGCGCGACGCCGTGAAAGAAGGGCAGCCGATCGCCGAGGCGCTCAAGCGATCGCGCGAGTTCCCGCCGATGGTCGTCCACATGATCTCGGTCGGCGAGAAGTCCGGACAGCTCGAGCAGATGCTGAACAACGTCGCCAACAGCTACGAACTGCAGGCCGAGCAGAAGGTCACACGCCTGACCGCCATCCTCGAGCCGATGATGATCGTCATGATGGGCCTCGTCGTCGGTTTCATGGTCGTGGCCATCGTCTTGCCGATGATGGACATGAGCCAACTGGGGCAGCGTTGATGCACGAGCAGCCCGAGATCCCGCGCCGCGACGCGGCCATCATCGTGACGGTGAGCGCGCTCATCGTCGCCCTCATCATCTTCTTCCTCGCCAACGCACCGACGACCTCGGCGCGCGAGACGAATGACGGCGCTGGACCGGGTGGTTCTGCCGAATTGCGCGAGGAACCGGCCACTCTCACCTCGATCGTCAGTCCAGGAGAATGAAAATGGATCACGCTGAGCACATCGGAACGAAAATCGAAGACATGGGTTGGTCTCGCGCGGCGGGACTGCCCGGCGAGCTGTCCCTCGCTCCGCGCGGTGACTTTCGCGAGCGGCTCCGCGCACGTGTCGCCGCCGCGGTCGCCGCACTGCGCAGCGGCTCGCAGCGCGGCATGACCCTCATCGAGATCATGGTCGTCATGGCGATCATCGGCATCATCGGCACGGTCATCGCGATCAACGTGATCCCCGCGCAGAAGGACGCCGAAGTGAACGCGTGCAAGGTCCTCGTGACCAGCACCATCCCGACCGCGGTCAACGGCTACCGTGCGCTGAAGCAGGAGTATCCGGACAGCCTGGAGATCCTGGTCGAGCAGAAGAAGCTCAACAAGAAGCAGCTGAACGACCCGTGGAACAAGCCTCTGACCTACGAGGTCACGGGCGACGACTTCCGTCTCTGCTCGAGCGGGCCCGACAAGGTCGCCGGCAGCAAGGACGACATCTGCAACACCGACGGGGAGTGACAGGAACCCGATGACGATCGTGGACCGAGCATGGCGTGGCACTCGCTGGTTGCAGCGGGGGCTGACGCTCATCGAGCTGATGGTGGTGATCGCGATCATGGCGATCCTCATCGCGGCCGGTGCGGTCGGCATCGCGGCGATTCGCGGTGCCGACATCGATGCGACCGGGAAGGTCGTCGCGGGCGCGATGACCTATCTCTCGTCGCGCGCGGTCCACGACAACAAGACCTATCGACTCGTCCTCGACCTCGACCAGAAGCGCTTCTGGAGCGAGACCACCAACTCCGATGACCCGTGCGCACGCTTCGTGCCCGAGGACGCGGATGCGGGGCTCAGCGAGGACGACAAGGAGGCCGCGAAGGAGAGGGCCGCCGAGGCGGCCAAGGCAGAAGATGGCGAGGCGCCGGCCGAGCCCGCCTTCGCGCAGAAGAAAGACGCGCTCTTGCAGAAGCAGTTCGAGCCCGGGACGAATGTGACGGCGGTCCTGACCTCGCATCACACGGCGCCGCAGACCGAGGGGCGCGCGGTGATCTACTTCTATCCGAACGGCCAGGCCGAGCGGGCGCTGGTCTGGATCGGCGGCAAGAACGACGAGTCACCGACCGGGTGGGCGGCCGAGATCACCATCGAGCTGCACTCGCTGGGGCGCGTCACCTTCCATTCCAATCCGGTCGACGAGGGGAACTTCGACCTCAGCGCGAACGAGGACTTGAAGTGAGGGGCGGGCGGCCCACGCGGGTGTTCTCGGGCCAGCGCGGCTTCTCGCTCATCGAGGTGGTGGTCGCGCTCGGTATCCTCGCCTTCCTCATGACGGGCGTGCTCGCGAGCTCGGGCGGCACCGCGACGCAGGCGATCGAGGTGCTCGACGTGACGACGGCGAGCCAGCTCGTCGAGTCGGTCGTGCTGGACTTGGAGGAGGAATATCGCAAGGACGGATTTCCGACCAATCAGCTCGAGGGTCGGAAGTGCGAAGTGCCGCGCGGCTTCGATCGCTATCGCTGCGAATATGACCTCCTGGCACTGGAGATCAACGGCGACAACCTCGGCGCCAAGGGGGCCGAGGCCAACGAGAACGTGAACAAGTCGCCGCTCATGGCGGCGTTCTGCACCGGCGGGCCGCAGGGCGATCAGCCGGTCGACCCGACCACGGCGTTGGCGAACCTGGCGGCGGGTGGGGCGCAGGTCCCAGGCGCGCTGGTGGCGTTCCAGGCGCTCCTGGATCCGGGCTTCAACCAGATCTGCGGCATCAACCTCGAGCGGATGTGCCAGAACACGCAGAACATCACGATGTTCATCCCGACCATCATCGAGCAGGCGGCCAAGAGCACGCGCAAGCTCATCGTCAGATTGCGTTGGGGTGACCGCGACGACGCCGACAAGCTGCTCGAGATCGAGACCTTCATCACGGCGGTGCCCGAGGCCGAGAACGCCCAGGAGAAGCCGTGAGCGGCCGCCTCCGAGGCAGGTCCCAGCGGGGCATGACCCTCATCGAGGTCGTCGTGGCGTTGGGGATCTGGGGCCTCATGGGCACCATGGTCGCCGGCATCATGTTCTCGACCATCGACACCCAGGAGAGCGTCCTGGGTTTGCAGGCGCGCTACCACGCGGGACGGGTGGCGCTGGACCGCATGCGCAAGGAGATCACGATGACCTTCGTGAGCCTCCACCAGGCGGACGACAAGCGCACGCGCACGGTCTTCAATGGCGACGATCATCGCCTCTTGTTCAACACCGCGGCGAACGAGCCGCTCGCGCGCAACACCCGCCAGAGCGACCAACTCGAGGTCGAGTACAAGGTCGAGCGCGTCCGCAACGAGGACGACAAGCTCGTCAACGCGCTGGTGCGCCGGGTGAAGTACCACATCGACGATCGGCCCGGCAGCGGCGGGCGACGCGAGATCCTGGTCGAGGGCGTGAAGGAGCTGGAGATCGCGTATTTCGACAAGTACCGCGAGCGCTGGCTCAACGACTGGGATGTCGAGGTCGAAGATGCGCCGGCGATGCGCGCCAAGCTGCGGCAGCTCCAGAGCTTGCGCGAGCAGGCCGAGGCGGTGACCGACGACGAGAACTCGGGCGCGGCGGGCGTGGTGGTCGGAGCCGAGGCGGACAAGCAGGTGGACGAGGCGCAGGCCGAGCTCATCGACGGGCTGGTCCTGCCGTCGCGCGTGAAGATCCGCCTCGTGCTGGAGGATCCGTCCGACAAGGAGACCGAGCACGTCATGGAGACGCAGGTCGAGATCACGATGATCGAGCCCCTCTGGTACTGAGCAGGAGACGATGCCCCAAGCCACCCCGATGAACGGCGAACGTGCCCCGAGCTTGATGGGAGCTCTGCGGGTGGCGGGTCGCGCCACGGCGGAGAGCGTGCGCGGGCAGGGGTCCAAGCGCGAGCGCGGTATCGCGCTGCTGATGGCGCTGGTGGTGGTGGCCATCCTGTCGGCGTTCTCGATCCAGTTCTCGTACAATCTCAGCGCGAATTTCTATATGGCGGGCAATCTGACCGCCTCGACGCAGGCCTATTACAACGCGCGCAGCGCCACGCGCATCGCGCTCCTGGCGGTGAACGCCAAGAAGAACTTCCCGCAGATGCAGCAGTTCATGTCGCTCATGGGGAAGAGCGCGTCGCAGCGGCTGGAGATCTGGCAGCGCGCCTGTGACTTCGTCAATATCTTCGCGACCGGCAAGGCGGAGTTCTTCGGCACGAGCCTCATCGACTTCTCGGGTGAGAAGGCGGTCGGCGGCAAGAGCCTGAAGCCGGGCGTGGCGGCCTTCAAGTGCACGGTCACGGCCGAGGACGCGCGCGTGAACCTGAACCGCGCCGCGACCGACACGCCGATTGCGGACCCCAACGCGGCGCCGATCGACCCCGGCATCCTGGCGGCGCAGCAGCTCCAGGTGCAGCAGCGGCGCGCGGCGCAGCTCTATGTGCAGCTGGGAGGACTCTTGCAGCCGATGGTGGCGCAGGGCCTCTTCGGCAAGGAAGAGGACGTCCTGGACCTCATCCTGAACATCATCGACTGGACCGACGCCGACAACACCAAGAGCGACCTCGACCCGCAGGGCAATTTCAGCGCGGCGGGTGGCGCCGAGCCGGATTATGGCAAATACGGCTACGAGACGAAGAACTCGAAGATGGACACGGTCGGCGAAGTGCAGCTCGTGGAAGGCATGAGCAGCGAGGTCTACTGCCGGCTGCGCGACAAGCTGACCGTCTTCGCGACCGACAAGATCAACGTCAACGACGCTGACCTCTCGGTGTTGAAGGGCGTCCTCTGCCAGTCGATCCAGGACGAGGTCGCGCGCGCGCAGATCTGCCTCCTGCCGGGGCCGACGGGGGTGGCGCCGATGGACGAGGCGCTCATCGCGCTCGAGACCTGCCGCAATCTCAAGAAGCAGGTCTACTCGACGCCGTTCACGAGCATGTCGCGGTTCACGCAGTTCTTCGAGCAGTTCCCGCAGGCGATGGGCACCGGCGTGCCGCTGCCGATCACGTCCAGCGTGGTCAACCAGCAGCTCGGTGTGAAGACCAAGATGGTGCGCATCGAGGCCGAGGGCATCTACGGGGATACCAAACGCAAGATGGTGAGCGTCGTCGACACAACGACGGGGGCGCTCGTCCATTATCATTACGAGTGAGTGGCGATGGCGCAGCGAATCATCGGGCTCGACATCGGGAGCTGGTCGATCAAGGCGATGGTGATGGAGTCGAGCCTCCGTCGCGTGAACCTGGTCGAGCTGCGCGAGCATCACATCCCGGCCGACGCCTTCGGACAGCCGCTGGCCGATGGCCTCGGGGCCGCCATACGCGCGGTCTTGAGCGGCGTCGACGCGGACGTCATCGTGGCCGGGATCCCCGGCGTGCAGGTGCTCACGCGCGAGCTGGCCTTGCCGTTCTCGGACGAGAAGCGGGTCGGACCCATCCTCGGGTTCCAGCTCGAGAGTCTCCTGCCGCGTCCGCTCGAGACGATGGTCTACGACTGGCATGTGCTCCGCAAGACGGCGGAGGGCGCGTCGTTGCTGTGCCCGGCGGCCGACAAGGTGTGGCTCGAGGATTGGCTCACGCAGGTGCGGACCGGCGGGGCGGACCCGCGTCAGCTCACGCTCGGTAGCATCGCGATCGAGAACCTCGTGCCGCACCTCGACATGGGCGTCGAGGAGGGCGGGGTCGAGCGCGTGGTGGCGGTCATCGATCTCGGGCATCGGTCGTCCGAGGTGACCCTGCTGAGGGGTGGGAAGCTCGAAGGAATCCGGGCGCTTTCGCGCGGCGGCCACCAGGTCACCCAAGCGCTCGCGCGGCAGCTGCAGATCGCCTACGCCGATGCCGAACACCTGAAGCACGAGGGCCTCCGCCTCGATGGCGAGGTGCCGGACGGTGTCGACGAGCTCGAGCACCGGCGACACGTGAAGATCGCGGTGAGCGCGCTCGAGCCGATCTTGCGCGAGCTCAAGATGACGCTCGACGCGATGGTGTCGCGCCTCGGGGTCGGGGTGCGCTTGAACGGAGTGGTGCTGACCGGCGGCATGTCGCGGCTGGCGGGCATCGACGACATCATCGCGCGCATGCTGGATGTGCCGGTCGTGCGCGGGCGCATGAAGGGGCCGATCTGGGAGGCCATCGCGGGCCAGGGGGCGGTCTGCGAGATCGGCCTGGTCGCGAGCGCGCTGGCCCTCGAGTATGTCGCCGATGGCGAGCACCGCGTGAACCTGCGCCGCGATGGCGACGGCGGCATGGGCTCGGACTTCGGGGCGCTGCGGGCCAAGGCCGGATGGATCGGGGCCTTCCTGGCGATCCTGCTGGCGATCTTCATGGCGCGGAAGGTGATGCGCGTCTCGACGCTGGAGGCGCACGAGGAGCAGCTCGCCAAGCGGCTCGAGGACTATGCCGACAAGGTCCTCGGCGAGAAGCTCGACATGGAGGTCGAGACGAAGGTGCGCTTCGATCAGGTGGTCGAGACGGTGACGAATCCGCCGGGCTCGGAGACCGACCAGGTCTACCCGACCATGACCGCGTTCAAGATCTTCTACGAGGTCACCAAGATCCAGAAGGCGCTCAACGACGAAGCCGCCAAGGCCGCGGCGCCGGCCGAGGACCCCGGGGCCGACGAAGAAGACGAGGGCGGCCTGCCCAAGCCCAAGCCGGCAGCCCCCGCGGTCGACGCTGGTGGGGCGGCGGCGAGCGCCGCGGACAAGAAGCAGATCGAGCTGAACACGTTCGCGGCCGACATGAAGGCGGCCAACAGCGCGGGGGCGACCATCGCCGGCAGCGGCTTCGACATCGTGACGATCGAGAACTTCGCGAGCCGCTTGAAGCAGTATCCGTGCTTCAAGAAGGTCGACCGGCAAGAGACCAAGAAGACGAACAACCCGAACCGACCGGGGTGGACCGACTTCACCATCAAGCTCGAGGTGAAGTGCGACGAGGCGCCGGCCGAGAAGCCGAAGGTCAGCGACAAGACGAGCGAGAAAGCCGGGGGCGAAAAGCCCGAGGGGGAGTGAGCGATGGGACGGATCAGCCAAGCATTCTCACGTCTTTCGTCGCGCGAGCGGACGCTGGTGACGTTGATGGTCGGGGCCCTCTTCGTCGGCATCGTCGCGGTCGTCTATGTGATCTTCCAGGGCAAGATCTCGACGCTCGAGGAGAACATCGCGGCCGAGCAGGAGGCGCTGCGCAAGGTCTACGCGGCGACGCCGGCGTACCTCGAGGCCAAGGAGCGCTTCGCCGCGACGCGCAGCCAGGCCGTCAACAACGCGGGCCTGAACCTCACGACGGCGGTCGCGGAGATCGCTGACAAGATCGTGTTCGAGGCCGTCGACCCGCGCACCGGGCCGCTGGGCAAGAAGCACATCAAGGAGTTCCTGGACTTCAAGTCGCCCAAGGAGAAGCAGGTCGGCCCGAAGAAGAAGGCGACGGGCAAGAAGGTGAGTGTGGCCGGCTACTATCAGCGCGACCAGGAGATCACCGTCAAAGAGAACATCCCCTTCGAGAGCTTCTACGAGCTGCTCGAGAAGATCGAAGAGTCGGGCGACATGCTGTTCGTGACCGACATGCGCATCGAGCGGAATCGCCTGGACCCGGAACGAGCGGGTCAGGGCAAGATCGTGGTATCGACGTTCTACTGGCAGGGCGAGAAGGGCGAGTAGAATGAAAGACAAGCTCTGGTTCAAGATCGCGACCTGGTTCGGCTACGGGCTGTTCTTCGTGCTGGCCCTGGTCATCTTCATCCGCTTCACGTTCCCGCTGAATCAGCTCCAGGACCTCGTGAAGGGCAAGATCGCCGAGGCCACGGGCGCGACCTCGGTCGAGATCGGCGACCTCGGGCTGCTCGGCCTGTTCCCGAGCGGAGGGTCGATCGAGGGGCTGGTCATCTCGCTGCCGCCCGTCAAGGTGAAGACGCCCGAGCGTGGCGTGGATGTCGACGGGCCGGTCCGCACGATTTCGGCCGAGGAGTTCGAGGCCTCGGGCAGCCTCTTGGGCGCCATGAGTGGCAATTACGACTTCACCTTCGAGGGCAAGCTGCAGAACGGCACAGTCGAAGGGGGCAAGTTCACGCGCGAGGCGGGTGGGCCGCTGGCGCTGGAGATCGGCGCGCTGAAAGCGATCGACATCGGGCCGGAGGGCCTCTTCCAGTCGCTCACCGGGCTCGACCTGGTCGGGACCTTGAGCGGCAGCGTGAAGCTCGACGTGCCGAGCATCGACCGCGACGGAAAGTCGGTGCTGGCGATGGACCAGCTGACCGGGTTGATCGAGCTCGAGCTCGCCGACGCGATGGTGACCCAGCCGATCTTCGACACCGTGATGAGTGGCGTGCCGACGCGCATGTCCTTCACCGAGACGAAGCTCGGGACCTTGAAGGTGCGCCTCAAGGCAGAGGCCGCGGCGCAGGCGGCGACCGGGGTCGCGCCCGATGCCAAGAGTGGGCGCGTGCGTCCCTCGAGCGTCATCAGCGTCGAGGTGTTGTCGGCCGAGGGCGGAGACCTGGAGGTCGCGGTGGCGCCCAAGGCGGTCATCAACCTCGCCGCGGGGATGCCGCTGAAGGAGGCCATCCTCAATATCCACCTGGCGATCCGCCCGAACGACGCGTGGATCGACAAGTCCGTGAAGGACCCGAAAGAGCCGGGCAAGATGACCAAGCCGAACAGCGGGATCCGGACGCTCATGACGATGGGGCCGCTCAAGCAGCACACCCAGGATGGGCAGTTCGGCATCGGCATCACGGGGCCGCTGGGGCACCCGAAGGTGCAGCTCGAGCGGCCGCGGACGCGCGTCGGCGGCGGCGTGGCGCGCAAGATGAACGTCGAGCAGCCGGCTGGCGAGAGCGAGCCGGAGGGCGAGGAGGAGGCCGCACCGGTGAAGACGCGGTCGGCGCCGTCCTTGAGGCCCGCGGACGCGGCCAAGGACAAGGCCGAGGGGGCCGAGAGGCAGCCGGTCGTGAGGCCTGCCATCGGAGGCGGGCGCGCGGTGCCGGCGATGCCCATGGGAGGCAAGCAGCGGCCGCCCGTGCGGGTCGATCCGGGGACCATGGGTGGGCGCCACGACGATGGCATTCCAGGGGTGCC
>JAEUKJ010000224.1 GCA_016792665.1 Deltaproteobacteria bacterium
GGACCGCGATTGTGGCGACGCTCTGGGTGGTGGCGAGCACGAGGACTCGCTCACGACTGCAGCCTGCGAGCGCGATGACGGCGCCAACGAGGAATCGGAGAAGCACGGTCATTGGGGCACCCGTCATGGCTTCCACGTCCAGGTCGCGCGATCGAACCTGTAATCCGAGCGCAGGGGTGAGACCTGGACAAGCGCGGCGAGGGATGCGTTCAGCGTGGGCGGGTGTGAGTGTTGGGCTCATGGCGATGGGTTGCTGGGTGGCCAGCGGATGAGAGGGGCCTCGCCGGTCCAGTCCTTGAAGCCGTACATCGGGCCGACGAAGGTCACCGAGACCGCGGCACCGCCCTCGTCCGAGGTGAAGATGGTGCCACTCAGCTTCGCCGGCGCGTGCTTGTCCCCGTGGAAGTACATTCGGATCCCGCCGGAGGCGGTGATGGCCGCTGGGAGCGTCGCTTCGAGCTCGGCCGGGCTTCCGGGGAGAGGCTCGTCGGTCTCGAAGCCATGACTCCGGAGCTTCAGGACGACGTCGCGCCACAACGCATAGACGCCCTCCCACGTGGCATCGCGCGAGATCACTTCTACCGTGAAGTCGAATAGGTAGCCGCCGACAAAGACCCCGAAGACATCGGCTCTCGCAAAGTGCATCGGGGGTGAACCGTGGGCCGACGCAACAATCTCGATATCTCTGATCTGAGTGGTGACGGGAAAGTCGTCAGCGTCGAAGCCTTTCGACTGGGCCACGATCGTGGCGACGCTCTGGGTGGTGGCGAGCACGAGGACTCGCTCACGACTGCAACCTGCGAGCGCGATGACGGCGCCAACGAGGAATCGGAGAAGGACGGTCATAGGGGCACCTCTCATGGCTTCCACGTCCAGGTTGCGCGATCGAACCCACCTTCGGATCGGAGGGTCGAGATGCCCTCCCGATGCGCCTTCATGTCGGCGCCGAGGCACCGAGCGTCGATGTGCAAGGCCCTTAGGATCGCGCAGTCCTTGTCTTCGTCGACGTCGAGGGTGAGCGACGCCACGACGTTTCCGCGCCGGGCCGGGCCGCGATAGTCCGGGGTTGCGCCTCCCGCGTCTGGAAAGACTGTCACCGACTTCGTGGCGGCCTCGGCGAAGGCCCCTGGGTCAGCGACTTGCCGCACCTCGAGCACGCACTTGTCTGTCTGCGCCACGACCTCGCGGGCGTCTCCTCCACGGCTGAAGATGGCCTTCGCCTGAGCTTCGAGAGCGCGGACCTGGGCATGATCCAGGAGGCCGTTCTCTAGCATCCCGAGTCGGAGCTGGTGGGCGAAGAGCCAGCGGTTCTCCGAAGCCAGGGTACTGTCGATCACTTGCGCCTTGTCGTCATCCCTGCGCTCCTTGGCGACGTCATACGACGTGCCGTTGACGCGGTCAGACGCCTCGTCCGGCGCCTTCGAGTGCTGCAAGCGCCACATCACCAACATCTGGTCGCAGAGTCCCTGATCATCTTCTGGCTTCGGGCTCCCGAAGGCGGCCCGCTCGTTCGCGATCCAGCGCTCGACGGCGTCGAGTGCCGCGTGTGTGCGCGCCCCTTGCGTGGCGAGGACGGCGTTGTCGATGACCAGCCGCTTGTCCCCGATCACCGTCGCGGCTTGTCCGTCGAAGAGGGTCGCGCGCTCGATGATCTGCTCGCCGACGCCTCCCAACAACTTGTGGCTGGCCTTGTCGCTGGCCTTCTTGGCCAGGGCTCCGCTGACGAAGTGCGACCACACCAACCCGGCGAGCATCCCAAGGGCGCCGCCAACGATGGCTGCGCCGAGCGCAAAAGATGCGCCCCCGATGGCTTGCGCGGCCCAAGCTCCGCCGGCTTTCACACCCGCGCCGATGGCACCGCTGCCTGCCTTGTCGAGGACGCGGGTCTGTAGGTTCGGGGTGTTGGAGGGACAGGCCACCAGACCTCGAAACTCAGACTCGGAGAGTGCAATCGACGCGTTTCCGCCGGTCTGGGTCAGGTAGCGCGTCCAGTTCCTGCTGAGCCAGGCGGCGTGCTTCTGGACGTGGTCCGACAGCTCCCGCTCGAACGCGCGGATGTCGTCGCCGAGCTTTGCCGCCCGAGGCCCGACCCCCGGTTCTGAGATCGTCGGGTCGACCGACTGTCGGAGCGCCGCAGGCGACTGATCCGCATTCAGGGCGGCGGCCTGAGCGTCATAGCCATCGATCACGCGGAGCCTTGCGGCCGCGCCGCGTGTCTCGTTGCTCTGGCCTCCGCCGTCGCCCTGGCTCGGCGACCCTCGTGAGGATCTGGTTCCACGACTCGATGCGCCGCGCGCGTCATCGCGCTCGGGTCCGACTTCCGACATGTGCTTCCCCCTGTTCGAGTGGTTGGCTCTTCCCCGAGCCACATTCACTCTACGGTCGATGCGAGGTGTTTCGCAACTTTGGGTCGCACAATGTCGGAATCCGCCGTTGGCGCGCTACGCCTCGTCGGCGTCGACGTTGACGAAGGCGAAACGGATGGTGTCGTTCAGGTCGGTCGCGCGCCAGCGGCCGAGGCATAGTTGGGCTGCACTCA
>JAEUKJ010000232.1 GCA_016792665.1 Deltaproteobacteria bacterium
GGGCATCGGGCGGGCGGGGTCGCTGGGTCGCGGCGAGCGCGTCGTGTCGGCGCGGGAGGCGGGCGATGACGGCGCGGGCGGCGGCAAGGACGGTGGGGTCGCGCCGGTGGCGAGCGCGGCGTGGGCCTTGCCCTCGGCGGCGGCCTTGGCGATGGTCTGGAACTCGCCGGTGGACAGCGCCACCGAGAGGGACTTCATGCGGTTGGCGTCGAACTCGGTCGCGATGGTCGCGGACATGTCGTCCTCGAGCACGCCTTGCCCGGTCTCGAGGTAGTAGCGGAGGTCGGCGCAGAGTTCGGTGGCGTCGCGCTGGCGGAGCTTCGGCTCGCGCGCGAGGGACTTGCGGACGATGGACCAGAGCTCGGCGCCGAGCTGCGGCGGGCAGACGAGGTCGTCGTCGCGGAGGCGCACGCGCCAGTCGAGGAAGTTGATCAGCGCTTGCTTGCCCGAGGCGCCGCGCGCGCCGCGCTCGTAGGGGAAGAGCTGCTGGGCGGAGAGGAGCTGGTAGAAGATCGTGCCGAGCGCGAACACGTCGGCGGTGGTGTCGGTCTTCTGGCGGGTCTTGTCGCTCTCGTGGGGGTCGAGGATCTGCTCGGGGGCCATGAACTCGGGCGTGCCGGCGATGAGGCCCGCGTCGAGGTCGTCGATGAAGTCCTTGCCGTCGAGGATGTCGACCTGCTCGTAGAGCTGGAGGAGGCCCTGCGAGTCCTGGACGAGGCCGAAGTCCATGATGCGCACCTGGCGGTCGGCCTGGGTGATCATGATGTTGTCGGGGGTGATGTCGCGGTGGGTGAGGCCCAGGCGATGGAGGCCCTCGAAGCCGTCGCAGAGCTGCGCCATGAGCGTGCACGCGGCGCGCTCGGGGATGGCGCGACCGCTGCGGAGGACCGACGAGAGGGTGATGCCGTCGATGAAGTCCATCGCCATCCAGGCGCGCTTGTCGACCGCGCCGTGCCCCTTGTAGGCGACGGCGTTGGGGTGCGCGGGGAGCTGGCGGAGGACCTTGATCTCGCGCTGGAAGCGGCGGACGGCCTGCACGTCGTCGCGGTAGAGGAGCTTGACGGCGACGCGGGTGTCAGGGAACGGCGGCGCGCTCGAGGTGGGCTTGACGTGGGCTTCGTAGACCCAGGCGAACTTGCCGGCACCGACGAAGCGCACGAGGTCGAAGACCACGGTGGACTGCACGCGGCGGTCATTGGACGCGGCCGAGGGCGGCGCGAAGACGCCCCTCACTTCAGTGCCGACGTAGCTTTCAGGGGTGCCCGCCATGTTGGCCGAGGACGATCCGCCGAAAGGCGCCGCGAAGCAAGCCGGCGCGGGAAGGATGTCGGGTCTCGCAAAGGTGACCGCGCCGCCGGGTGTGGGCAATCGCGCGTGCGTTTGTGGGGAAAAACTCGTTGACGGCCGTCGGGTCGAGCGATACATCCGCCGTGATGTTGAGAGTCGTTTTCAATAAGCTGCATCTCGCCCCGCTCGCGCTGGCCCTCGCCGTTGGCGCCTCCGGTGCGGCCGAGGCGCACGGTCCCCGCCCTCGCAACGAGCTCGCGCCGACGCGTGACGCCGAGGGTCGCCTCGTGCCGCCCCCGGCCTGGAGCCTGTCGCTGGGTGGCTACGCCGACCTCCAGTTCGCGTGGCACGACTACGGCCCGAACCAGAACCGCCCAGGTGGGGCGCAGAAGGACTCGCGCCTCGTCTTCGACACGACGCGCTTCGTGCTCGAGCTCGAGGGGATGTTGCCGCTCGGGCTCGAGTTCGAGGCCGAGCTCGAGGTGGAGCACCACGGGGCGGGCGCCGCGCTGGAGCTCGAGTACGAGGAGTTCGGCGAGTACGAGCAAGAGGTCGAGGCGGGCGGCGAGGTGATCCTCGAAGAGATCTACCTCCGCAAGACCTTCGGCCCGGTCGGCCTCCAGCTCGGGCGCTTCTATCTCGGCGTCGGGCTCTTGTCGGAGATCTACCGCCCGACCGAGTACCTCGCGACCGTCCGCCCCGAGTCGGAGACGACCGTGCTCCCGGCCGTCTGGCACGAGCTCGGCCTGCAGGTCGACCTCGACCTCGCGCCGGTGAAGCTCACCGCGCAGATCGTCAACGGCCTCGACTCGACCGGCTTCTCGTCGCAGCGCTGGATCGCGTCTGGCCACCAGACGCGCATGGAGCTCGTCTCGGCCTCCGACCTGGCCTTCGTCCTTCGCGCCGACCTCGAGCTCTCCCGCGGCGTGACGCTCGGCGTCTCCGGCTACTACGGCAACACCTCCCGCAACCGCTCGAAGCCGGACCTCGTCCCCGAGTGCGCCTCGACTGAGAACGAGGTCGCCCCGTGCGGCTACGTGCAGGCCGCGGTGACCCTCCTCGACTTCCACTTCCGCCTCGACCTCGACCCCTTCACCGCGCAGGGCGTGGTGCTCTGGGGCCACCTCGACAACGCCAAGGCCGTGTCCGACCGCAACAGCCGCCTCTCCAACGCGCTCGGGGTGCTGCGCTCGCCGGTCGCTTCCGAGGCCTTGTTCGCGTGGCTCGAGCTCGGCGTCGACCTCGCCGACGTCCTGTGCCTCGGGACCGGCCACCACCTCGAGCCCTTCTTCCGCTTCGACTACTACGACACGATGTTCGGGGTCGAAGACGGCGTCTTCGACAACAACCGCTTCGCACGCGCGGTCTACACGGCCGGCCTCGGCTGGTCTTACGGCGACCTCGTCTTCGCCAAGCTCGACCTCTCGTACCGCGACCTCGGCGGCTTCGAGACGGCCGCGTTGCGCGACGAGACGTCCATCCGCCTCTCGACCGGCTTCGGGTTCTGACGTCCGACGCCCTTCGCTCACCTATCAGGAGTCTTCATGCTCTCTCGCTCGCGACCCTCGATCCTTGCCCCCTTCGCCTTCGCCCTCGCGGTCGCCCCGGCCTGCGACTCGAACGAGGCCTCGACCGCCGCGTCCTTCGAAGACCAGGAGGTCATCGCCGACTTCGCCGACGAGGTCGTCGTCCCCACCTACGAGCTCCTCGCGGCCCGCGCGGTCCTTCTCAAGACCGCGGTCGCTGCGCTCGTCGCAGCCCCCGACGCGGCCAAGCTCACTGCCGCGCGCGATGCGTGGGTCGCGGCTCGCGCCCCGTGGGAGCAGAGCGAGGGCTTCCTCTTCGGGCCGGTCGATTCGTTCGGCATCGACCCGGCGCTCGACAGCTGGCCCCTGAACGAGACCGATCTCAACGCGGTGCTGTCCGGCCAGGACGCCCTCACGCCGGCGTACGTGTCCTCGCTCGACAACTCGCAGAAGGGCTTCCACACCCTCGAGTACCTCCTCTTCGGGGTCGATGGGACGCGCACCCCGGCCGAGCTCGGCGCGCGTGAGCTGGCCTACCTCGACGCCATCGCGTCGGACTTCGTGACCTTGACCGACCGCCTCGCCAAGAGCTGGACCACCGGCGACGCGCAGCTCACGGTGAAGTACCGAGACCTCTTCGCGACCGCGGGCCAGGCCGGCAACCAGGCCTATCCGTCGCTGTCGGCCGCCGCGCAGGAGATCGTCAACGGCATGATCGGCATCTGCGACGAGGTCGCCAAGGGCAAGATCGCCGACCCCCTCGACAACCGGGACCCGCTGCTCGAGGAGAGCCAGTTCAGCCACAACTCGCTCATCGACTTCCAGAACAACATCCGCAGCGTCCAGAACGCCTACACGGGCCGGGTGCCCGACGCCGGCACCAGCGGTCGCGGCCTCTCGGACTGGGTCGCGTCCAAGAACCCGACGCTGGATGCCAAGGTGAAGGCCCACATCACGGCCGCTATCGACGCCGTCGGCGCCATCCCGGCCCCGTTTGCGACCGCCATCCTCGACAACGCCAAGCGTCCGACGATCGTGGCCGCGCAGGAGGCGATCACCGCCCTCCAGACCGTCCTCGAGCAGGAGCTCCTCCCGCTCGTCCAGTGATCACCCGAGGGCGCCTGGCTCCGCCAAGCCTTCGGCGCTGATCGGAGCCCTCCAACGCTCTGAACCGGCGTGCCCGCGGTGTGTGCCGTGGGCGTTTCAGGGGGTTGTTTCAATGTTTCAGTCACCGTTTCAGGATGTTTCACCGATGAAACGTCTACTCATGCCCTGTTTCCGAACGACGTCGCATGCTCGAGTCCTCGCGGTGGCCTTGGCCACGGTCGCGGGCCCTGCCTGTGACGGCGACGAAGATCCTGAAACGCCTTTCGCCCTGGTGGCCGGAGATCTGACGATCTTCGACCGATCCTCCAACGCGTTCAAGACCGCGGCCCCCAACCTCGACGACGACGAGCTCGCGCTGCACGTCGCGGGCGACGGGACCTTCGACGCGGTGTTCGTGACCGCGCCTGCGCCCGTGAACGCCGGGCTCGGGCCGACCTTCAACGCGACGGCCTGCAGCGGCTGCCACCCGCGCGACGGTCGGGGGTTGGCGCTGACCGGTGGGCCGCCGCTGTTCTCGCCGTTGCTCGTGCGCGTGTCGCTGCCGGAGGGTGAGCCGGAGGCGCCGGGTGGGGCGGTGCCGGTGCCGCGGCTCGGGACCCAGATCCAGGACCACGCGGTCTACGGCGAGAGCGCCGAGGCCACGGTGCGCCTCATGTGGGAGGACGTGCGCGGGGCCTATGGCGAC
>JAEUKJ010000236.1 GCA_016792665.1 Deltaproteobacteria bacterium
TTGACCTTCATCGAGAGCGGGGAGGTTTTTGAACGCCTTTTCGAGGAAACAGGCCTGGAGATCCTCGGAGATACCGCCGTCAAGGTAACGATCCTCGCCAAGTTCGAGCTGACGACCCGGTCACGTGCGTTCTTGGACCACGCCACCGAAGCATTCATGACGGCGGGACTCTCGCTCAGCCACCGTGTCCTGAAGGCCTCGTGACGAATCGCTCCGGCGATGGAGCGGAGCCACTCTCCGGGGGCGTGAGGGGGCCTGGTGTGCTCGTGGTGGCGCGAAGTGAGCGTCGATGGCACATGATGCAAACGGGTGAGTGATGTGGATTCGTGACCAAATCGCGGCTGCTGTGGCAAGGCTTGGCGTGCCCGCACGAGAGCTATCTGCCTCGGAGGCAGGCTCCGTAGAAAGCTGCGCAGAGAGTGAATTCGCGACACCGGGGTCGAAGCCTCTTTGGGAACGACTTCGCGGCGGCTCGGGCTTTCAAGACGCAGGGGCCTGGAAGTGGTTCACCGAGCTGGTGCGGGCCCCTGCACGATGTTCGTTCGCGACTCCCAAGGACTCTGCGCGTTTCGCTTTCGTGATGGCGCTGATTTGGTCCTGACGATAGGCGAATGCCCCATGTTCGCGTTCTACGTTGTTGATGAGGGTAAGACGTCCCTCCTGGCGTTCAACGACCATGATTTCCTGGTCGGTTGCGGGGCAGCGGCAGAATGGGTTCAGGGCCTCGCGGCGGTGGCAACTCTCCGGGGGAGGGCGTGAGGGGACGGTGGGTGTGAGGGGCGGTGGGGTGGTTGGGGGCGTGGGATGGCCTTGGCGGGTTGGGGCCGCGGAGGTCTTGTGGGTTGTGCGGGGGTTCGAGGCGGGTGTCGTAAGGCGGCCGCATGGCGCTTGGCGCGTCGGCCTGGGGTGCGACTAGCTCGGAGCGGCCAGGGGCGCGGCTTCGCCGACTTCACGGCGTGCGCCGTAGAAACGCCACGCGAACCACGTGCCGGGCGGGAACAGCGTGTCGCGGAGGCCGCGCCGGAACCGGTGCCAGGCCTCGAGTCTCGCCTTCCTGAAGTCCAGGAGGCTCGCCAGCATCGCCAGGACGCGGCCCTTGGTCGCTGCGGCCACGCGCTTGCGTGACTCGGCGCGGCGACCCACCTCCCGGCGCAGCTCCACGTCCGCGGCATGCCACACGGACAGCTTCCTCGCGCGCTCGAGACCCGACCATCGACGACGGCCTGCCGCCACCTCCGCGTGGGCCTCGGCCACGTACTGATTGACGCGCTCACGCACGCTCTTCCGGAAGTCCTCGACGGACATGAGGTCGTACCACTCGAACGGGTAGTCCGAGCCAAACATCACCATCTCGGACGTCCAGCCCTCCGGGTCGAAGAAGCGCTTCGGCCGCTCGAACACGGCGTCGAGCCCCTCTCCGAGCGTCTCCACCTGGCTCATCACGCCGAGCCACGTCTCGGGACGCGCCACAATGAAGTCCTTGGTCGGATTCGCCAGCGTGTACGCGACCTTCTCGACCACCGTGGCCATGTCCCCGAGCTCGACCGCGTCCCCGTCCTGCGCGCTCCAGAACTTCGTCTGCTCGACCCCGTCCCGCGCGCTCCCGAAGCGCGCCATGACCCCGTGGAAGTCGCGCAAGAACTCCGACAGATACCCGAGCCGGTCGTACACGACCGCGTGATAGTGGCTCGACATCTGACACACCGCGATGACATCCACGCCGTGTCGCTTGGCACTCTCGACAAGCGTGAACGCGAACGCCGCCCGCGTCTCGGGCGTCGGCTTCAGCCTGAACTCATGGCGTTCGCACACCCCCGTCACGAAATAGGCCGTCTTCGGCAGCCGCCGCTTCGCCTGTGTCATTCTGTCCCCCAGTCCTCTCGAGAGCCGCCTCGGGTAGCCACCCCGAGCATCGGGTCAAGCTCGCGCGTCCGCCCTCGCCCGCGCAGGCCCGTTGTCACCGCGCGCTGCGCTCGAGGCTGCTCGGCTTGCAAAAGGCGCGGCGCTCGGGCCTTCTCCTCTTCGATGTCGCCGCCTCCGCCTTCACCCGCCTGGTTGAGAGCCTCCGTGCTCGGGGTGGTGGCGCTGCTCGGGCTCCTGCCAATCCTCTCCAGCAAGCTGCCCTTCGCCCCGGCCGAGGCCTTCCTCTACGACAAGGTCCTCGTGCCGCTCATCGCGACCGAGACCGTCGGCGATCGCATCGTCATCATCGAGGTCGACGACCGCTCGCTCACCGAGGTCGGCGAGCGCTGGCCCCTCTCTCGCGCCACCTGGGCGACCTTCTTCAACCGCATCGCCGCGGCCGGCCCGGCCGCCGTCGCGGCCGACATCGTCTTTGCCGAGCCGAGCTCCGAGGGCCTGGCCGAGCTCGCGACCGAGGTCCGCGCGCGCTTTGCCAGCTCACGCTTTTCGGGCAGCGAGGCCGGGCGCGTGCTCATCGACGTGGTCGACGACGTCGCCGCTTCGTTCGACGCGGACCGCGCCCTCGCCTCGTCCCTGGCCTCCCTCGGCGACGTGACCCTCGGCCTCGTCTTCGCCGACACGCCGAGCTTCACCTCCAAGCCCGAGACGCTCCTGCCCGTGCGCCCAGACGCCGGCCCGCTGGCCTTGTCGGCACGCACCGTCACGGCCTCGACGCCGACCTTGTTCATCGCCGCGCGCGGACACGGCGCCATGAACATCCTGTCCGACCCCGACGCGGTCGTCCGCCGCTACCCCTACGTCGTTGGCCTCCAGGGGGACGCCTATCCTTCTCTGGCGCTCGCGACGCGCCTCTCCGATCTCAGCGCCACCGAGTCCGAGCCCATCCTGCGCCGCGTCTTCGAGGCCGACGGCGGCGCCCCGCTCCTCCGCTATAGAGGCAGCGACGACCGCTTCGTGCGCCTCTCGTTCTCGGACGTCCTCTTCGCGGGCTCCGAGCCGGGCCCCATCGACGCCCTCATCCGCGGTCGCTACGTCTTCGTCGGCGCCACCGCGGCCGGCATCGAGGACGTCCTGAGAACCCCGGTCGCGTTCGGTCGCGCCGGGGTCGAGGTGCACGCCACCGCGCTCGAGAACCTCCTCCTCGGCACCTGGCTCGTGCGCGGCGGCGCGGCCCCGTGGGTGTCGCTGATTCTGTCTCTCGTCGTGCTCGGCGCCCTCGCCGTGCTCATCGGCCGCGGCCTCCTCGCGCGCTGGCTCCTCCTCGCCGCGGTGTGCGGCCTCGTCGCCTACCTGGTCCTGGCCGTCCTCATGGCCGACAGCGCGGGCCTCGCCCTCGCGCTGGTCCCGGTGCCTTTCGGGCTGGTCGGGCTCGCGGCCACCGAGGGGGCCCATCGCTGGCGGTGGGCGCGCCTCGAGCGCGAGCGCCTCCTCGAGCGCGAGCGCCTCCTCGAGGCCGAGCGCGTCGCGCTGGACCGCATGCGCGCCGTCGTCGAGCACGTCGCCGACGCCATCGTCTCGGTCGATGCGCAGCGCCGGATCCGCTGGATGAAACCCGCCGCCGAGAGCCTCTTCCGACGCCGCTCACGCACCGCAGTCGACCGCCCCGTGTCCGAGCTCGTGCCCGACTTCGCCGAGCGCCAGATCTCCGGCGCCATCATCGCCGGACAAGCCCACATCGGCGGCGAGCAGATCCCCCTCGAGGCCACCGCGACCGCGATGGACGTCGGCGGCGAGCACTTCACCAACTACGTCATCCGCGACGTCGCGGCGCGCAAGGCCCTCGAGCGCCAGAAGGACGAGTTCATCGCCAGCGTGAACCACGAGCTCCGGACCCCCATCACCTCCATGCTCGGGTCGCTGCGCCTCGTCACGCAGAACGCCGTCGGCCCGATCCCCGACACCGCCCGAGACCTCCTCGTCATCGCCGAGAAGAACGGCGAGCGTCTCCTCGGCCTCGTCAACGACCTCCTCGACGCCGCCAAGATCGACGCCGGCCGCCTGTCTCTCGACCCGCGCCCCATCCCTCTCGCCGCCCTCCTGAAAGAGGCCGTCGATCGCCACCGCGGCTTCGGCCTGCGCTACGGGGTCGACGTCGTCATCGTCGCCGACGAGCCGCTCGACGACGTGGTCGTCCCAGCCGAGAAGGAGCGACTCATCCAGGTCCTCGGCAACCTCATCTCGAACGCCGTCAAGCACTCGCCGACCGGCTCCCGCGTCGAGGTCTCGGGGCTCGTCTCGGGGCCGACCTCGGCGCGCATCCACGTGCGCGACTTCGGCCCGGGCATCCCCGCCGAGTACCACTCCCAGCTCTTCGAGCGCTTCACGATGGCGGTCGCCGGCGATGGGCAGAAGCGCCCCGGCACGGGTCTGGGCCTCGCTATCGCCAAGGGAATCGTGCAGGCTCACCGCGGCGCCATCGGCTTTGACACCGAGGTCGGCAAGGGCACGACCTTCTGGGTCGAGATCCCACGCTTGTCATGAGAAAGCCCAAAGGGCAGGATGCATGGTCGGAGGTCTCATGAGGGGGGGCTCGATGGGCGAACGAGGTCGGCTCGCAGCGGTGCTCGCGTGCGCGCTCGCGGTGGTCGGTTGTGACGCGCAACCGAGCGCACCGCCAGGCGGGTTCGACACCGCGACACCCGATACCCTGACCGACACCTCCGCGGGCGACGCGACGAGCGGCGACACGAGCACGTCCGACACCGCCTCTCCGAGCGACACGGCGACGCCGAGCGACACGACCACCGACACCGCCTCTCCGAGCGACACGGCGACGCCGACCGACACGACGGCCGACACCACGCCTGCCCCCATCGCGCCGGGACGCGTCGTGTGGCGGCGCCTGAACCGCACCGAATATCGCAACACGCTCCGCGACCTCACCGGCACGAGCCGCGACCCCGGCAAGGACCTGCCCAGCGACGACCTCGGCTACGGGTTCGACAACGTCGCCAGCGTGCTGACGATGTCGCCGCTCCACCTCGAGCTCTACGAGCGCGCCGCCCGCATC
>JAEUKJ010000259.1 GCA_016792665.1 Deltaproteobacteria bacterium
GTTTCGAGCGCGCTCCTTCTCCCGCGGGCGCGGCCGCCGTGGCTCGGCGTGATTCCGGCATCGAGCCTTGAGCCCACTTCCGCGGTGCCGGTCAACGGAGAAGCATGCGGTGGGCCACCAAGCTCGGCACGCCGTGCACCACTTCAGTCCGGCTCGTTGTCGTTCCCGATACTCCTCAAGCCCAATCCCGAGGCGCTGGGCAGCGACCTTCTCGACGCCGACAGCGCTACCCATGATGAAGAACGCTCCTCGCCGCCAGCACGCGCCACCCGGCGCGACACGCCTCGTCGTCCGTCCCCTCAGCGAGCCGCCACCCATCCGCTGCCATCGCCACCAGCCCCGCGTCGACCAGGGCCAGCAGGTGTTCCTCGAGGGCGTGGATGTCGACGTACTCAAGCTCGTCGAGCAGCACCCTCGTGTAGACGCCGAGCGGCGCGGCGGCGTTGATGCGGGCGAGGATGTCCGCGCGCACCTCGATGGCAGCGTCGTCGGCGACCGCGCCGCAGGCCTCGTTCGTGCGGTGGTCGCTGGCGCTGAGCGCGAGCGTCGCGAGCTCGATGGTGGCGTCCGGGTGGGCGCGCAGCCACCGGAGCACCGCAGCGAGCTCGGCTTCGGCGCCTTGGATCCTGTTGTCGGACGCAGCTGCCTCAGCCATGGGTCCCGAGCTCCCCCATTCGCGCGTAGAGCTTCGGCGCGCTCCCGGTCGGGAGCTCCTCCTCGAAGAGCGCACAGAGCTCGTCCCAGTGCTCGAACAGCCGCGCCCACACCTTCGACCGTTCGCCGAGCCTGGCCATGCCCTCCATCACCTCCGGGAATCGCTTCACGAGGCGGTAGCAGCGCCCGAAGTCGTCGGGATCGATCGGGAACTCGGTCTTCCCCCCGATGCCTCGGAAGGTGAGATAGATCGCCAGTGACGAGAGTCCGGTGTCGCGACTCTCGTACCAGGCAGACGGCGTGTCGACCGTCGGGCAGTCGATGAACCAGTGCCCGTACCTGTGGCAGAAAGCGCAGAGCTCTCCGCTCGGCTTCCGGCACTTCGCGTGCGTCTTCACGAACGCGTTGCTCATCGCGACGAAGTCGTCCACCGCGATCGGCATCTTGAACTCGACGGAGCGACCACAGTGGAGGCAGGCGGCGCCGTTGTTCCTGGCGACGACGTGCTCGGCTTTCACGGCGCACCTCCGAACAGGTCCGCTTGCTCAGCCGACGGCACCTCATCTGGTAGCGCCGGCTCCCCGGGCGGTGCCCCGGTTCCATTGCACCTGCGGCACGTCTTGTATTCAGTGCCGTTCTGGCTCACTCGCTTGAACTCGTGCTTTTCGCCGAGACACAGGGCGCACCGCCTCTCCTCCCGCTCGTAGCGCTCGGCCTCGGCGTGGACCTCCTCGTTCGTGACGACGGTGAGCTGGCCGGCCTTCTCCCACCTCCGTCGTCCCTTGTTCGGGCCGCGCGTGAGGATTCGGTGCTCGGCCACGCCGACCTCGCAGCCGACGCGGACGAGGCGCCAGGAGTACGCGCTCCAGCTGTCTGCGCGCGTCTTGCCGGCGACTCGAAGCGCTACTGTCTCGGCGTGGTGCGAATATTGGATATCCTTCAAGGCACACCTCCGACGAGCCGCGAGACCGCCGCCTGGCGCGTCGCGATCTCGGCCGACGACTCGATAGGCGGGACGCCGGCGAGCTCGAAGCGGTCGCTGACACGGCGAAGGTGCGCGCCGCAGAAGACGCAGGTCTGGGTCGCGAGCGCGAGAAGGTTGATCGGCGTGTGGCAATGGGGGCAGGGAGCGCGTTTCATGTTCCCTCCGGACGCGGGCTTTTCGCGTCGTCTGACGTGATACCGAGCCGCTCGGCGAGATCGAGGAACTCGCGCTCCGCCCGGCTCGGCCGCCAGCAGCACGGGTCGAACGGAAGGGGATCGACGCCCACGCGCCAGCCTGCGGGCATCTTGCGCAGCGTGAGCTGCTCGCGGGCGCAGGCTCGCTTGTCGATCTCCTTGACCAGCTTCTCCTCGAATACGT
>JAEUKJ010000263.1 GCA_016792665.1 Deltaproteobacteria bacterium
GGCGACGCATGGGTGTTCCGCGACTCCGCGGGCAAGATCTTCGGCGCGGCGCGCGCGCTGGGCGGCGAGGTCCAGGACACCGTCTTCGGCCGGCGCTCGGTCTTCACCCTCGCATTCTCCTTCGAGCGCCCGCGCTTCATCGCAGGCGCATGGCGATTGGCCGAAGGACGGGGCTTCGTCGACGACGTGCAGGCCGCGATCGTCCCGGCGCCTACGATCCCACCCGCCCCCGCGCAGGAGGCGCGACTTGCGCTGACACCGCTCGGCCCCGAGCTCACGGGCATGCAGGCCGTGTCCGTCTCGGCGGTCGCGGGCGCGGGTCCCGCGGGCGAGCTGGCCGTGAAGGTGGGCCTCATCGCGGGACAGCCGACTCGACACGGGGCCGCGTACGCATGCCTGCTGGCCGACGCTCAGGGCGCTCACCTCGAGAGCGAGCCCCCGGACGAAGCCGGGGCGATCGTCAACGTGTACTCACTCGTGGAAGGGACCTCGTGCAGCGAGGCCGCCGTGACCCGACCGCAGACCGTCACGGGCGGCGTCGCGAGCGTCGCAGTGGACGTCCAGGGGCGACGCCTGACCGACTTCATCGCGCCGTGCAACCCCTACGGCTGGAACTGCTTCGGCATGGCCACGGCCCACCTCGCGCTCTTCGGCGCGGACACCGACACGGTCGGGCTCGCCGTCGACCTGCGCACCGACGCGACCGGCACCGGTGGCGAGGTCATCACCTCGACGCGCGCCGCGCCCGCCGCGACCTATGATCCCGTGATCTGGCGCCAGGACCCGACCGAGTTCGCCGACGGCTCGCACGTCCGATGGCGCGAAGGCCTCGGCTTCGCGGAGGTCGCACCCGCACGCGGCATCGTCCGCCAGGACCTCGTGCGCGCAGGCCCGGCACCCCGCGGGTCGGATGTCTTGTTCCTGCGTCGGGGCCGGGCGGAGACCGCCAGACTCGAACCGGCGGTCGGCGAGGGCTCTGGCATCGGGCTCATCGCGGGTCGCGACGGCCCGCTCCAGATCGAGCCGTGGTCGACCACGCTGGCGAGCGACGGCACGCGTCGGGTGACCACGCTCTCGGCCGATGGTCGCGTCGACGAGATCCTCTGGGACGGGGGTCAGGTACAGCGACGGGTCGTGGGACAGGTGGCGATCCCCAGCGGCGAGCGAGGGGTCGGCGCGGTCTTCGACGGCGAGCGACGGCTCATCGTGGTGACGACGCACGCGACCGAGGGGCGCACGATGAAGCAGCTCGACGTGACCTCGCTGGCCTGGGAGTACGACACGTCGACGCGCTTCTATCGGGTGACGCTCCCGGCCGCTCCGGCGCCCCTCGCACCCGCGACCGACGGGCATGAGCTGGCCACCGATCTCGAGGTCGAGGGCAGCGGGCCGGACCTCCGCATCTGCAGTCGAGCGCTCGACGCGGCAACGCTCGAACGCGCCGGCTGGACACTCGGTGGCGAGCCACCCAGGGTCTTGCGTGCAGGCCCACGTTGCGTCGTGCTGGTGCGCGCCGTGCCTCCCCCGACTCCCTCCATCGCAGCGGCGCTCGAAGTTCGTGTGCCCGCCGACGCCTTCCTCGCGAAGGGGACCCTACCGACGCTCGGGGTGGTCGAGGTCGCCGTGCGCGCGGTCGACCCGACGCCCGCGGACGCCGGGCTCGGGAGCATGATCCCACCGATGATGGCGCGAGGCGCCAACGACCGCGGCTTCGCGGATGGCGAGGCGGAGACTCCACGCGGGCTGCCGGACGGCGACGTCGTCGAGGTCGCTGGCGGGACCTGGCGAC
>JAEUKJ010000506.1 GCA_016792665.1 Deltaproteobacteria bacterium
GGTCGATCGCCTTGGCCATGTCGTAGAGCGTCAGCGCAGCGACCGAGGCCGCTGTGAGAGCCTCCATCTCGACCCCCGTGCGTGCCGTCGTGACCGCGGTCGTGACGATGTGCGCGGCGTCGTCGGTGAGGGTGATCGCAACCTCGACGTGATCGAGCCCCAATCCATGGCAGAGCGGGATGAGCTCCGAGGTGCGCTTGGCCGCCTGGATGCCCGCGATGCGCGCGGTCGTCAGGGCGTCTCCCTTGCCGAGGGTCCCGGCCGTCAACGCGCGGGCCGTGGCCGGCGCCATGCGGACGACCGCCTGCGCGACCGCGACACGTCGCGTCACCGCCTTCTCCGACACATCGACCATGGCGACCCGGCCGTCCGCGTCGAAGTGGGTCGGACGAGCCGTCGCCTCGGGGTCGGGCCGCACGGGGCTCATTTGACGGTGACGTCGCGGCGCGACGCGCGCCCGCCGAGCGTGGCCGACACCGTGCACGTCCCGGCGGCCTTGCCGAGGACGGTGTAGACACCCTCGCCGAGCTTGGCTGCTTCGGTCACGGTGCAGACCGAGGGGTTGGACGACTCGACGACCGCGAGCGAGCCGATGCCGACGACCTTCGATCCGTCCTCGGTCACGCCGCGGACGATGCCGAGCAGGGTGCCGCCGACCTGGAGGTTGGCGCCGTTCTCGAGGCCCTTCAGCTCGATGGCGACGACGTCGGCGTCGGGGATGACTTCGACGGTGAGCGGGGTGTCGTTCGCGCCCTGCAGCGTCAGCTCGCCCACGGCCGCGAAGCGGACGGGCAGAAAGCCGATGTCCTCGGACGGGAGGACGGTCGCGGCGCCGGTTGGGGCCACGGTTGCGGCCACGTCGCCGAACCCGACGGCGACCTTGTCGTCGGCGCTGCGCAGCTTGAGGATGAAGCGCGCCGTGCCGCCCTGGACGGCCTTGCTGGGCGGGTTGTCGGAGACGAGCACGCCGGGGTGCTCGAGGTCGATGCGCGTGGCGTTGACCACGGTGAGGTCGAAGAGGTCTTCGCCCAGCGCCGTGCGCACGGAGACCTCGACCGCCCCAGCGGTGCGTCCTTCGATCGTGATGATGTTGCCGGCGGTCGCGACGACCTCGGCGATCTCGGGGTCCGAGCTCGCGGCATCGATGACCGCCACCGAGGCGTCGTTGCTCTTGGCGAGGACCTCGATCCGCGAACGGTAGCCGGCGCCGAGCGGCGTGCTGAAAGCCTGGGGCAGGATGTTGTCGCTCGTGTCCCAGCGGAACTTGAGGAGGTCGTTCTTGCCAGCGACCGCGGTGTCGCAGGCGGGGACGAGGGCCAGGGCGAGCGCCGCGAACGCGGTGACGAGCGTGAGCGACGAGGTCGGGATCGGGTGGGTTCGCATGGGGTCTCCGGGCGTGAGCGACGCGTGGGCGGTAGGCCTGTCGCTGGCGGGGCGAGACCTTAGCGCGGGTTGGGGCGCGGAGGAACATGCGACCGCGGGTCAGATTGCATCAGCGTTACTCGTGCAATTGTGTTGCATTTGTTCTGAGGGTGCGTTAGAGGACCGGCATGCGGTGGATGCTCCTCATGACCTTGATGTTGGGCGGTTTGGCGCGGGGGGCCGACCCCGGGCCGGGCGCCGAGCCCTCCGTGGCGCCGCAGACCGAGCCGACCCCGGCCGAGCTCGAGGCCCTCCAGAAGGCGCTCGGTCAAGATGCGGCGACGCCGGGGCCAGCGCCTTCGAACCCGATCGCGGCTGCGGTCCAGTCGATGAACCCGGATCTGTCGCTCATCTTCGACGGCTCGCTGTCCTGGTTCTCGGATGAGGCCCCGGATCAGCGCGGCGGCCACGACCCGAACAAGACCGGCTTCGGCTTCAACCAGCTCGAGCTGCATGCGGGTGCGAGCGTCGATCCCTTCTTCCGCTTCGATGCGAACATCGTGTTCGCGCAGTTCGGCGTCGAGGTCGAAGAGGCCTACGCGACGAGCCTCGGCCTGCCCGCAGGCCTCCAGCTTCGCGCGGGCCAGTTCCTCACGCGCTTTGGACGGAAGAACCCGACGCACCCTCACCAGTGGGCCTTCCTCGATCAGCCGCTGGCCTTCGGGAAGTTCTTCGGCAGCGAGGGGAGTCGGGGCCTCGGGGTCGAGCTGTCCTGGCTCACGCCGCTGCCCTGGTACGCGGAGGTCGTGGTCTCGGCCAGCGAGGCCGGCGGCGAGTGCTGCGCGCGCAGCTTCCTCGGCGCGAACGACACCGGGGTCCACGGCCTCGGGGACTTCCTCTACACGATGGCGTTGAAGCAGTTCTGGGACCTCGGCCCCGACTGGGGGTTGTCCTTCGGACTGTCCGCGCAGCTCGGCCCGAGCTCGAGCGGGCACGGCAATCGCGCGATGCTGCTCGGGGCCGATCTGTTCCTGCGCTGGCGCCCGCGCGGAGGCCCGGGCCGTACCAGTGTGGATCTCACGGTCGAGGCCCTCGCACGAGGGCGCGAGCTGCCAGACCGGGTCGTCTGGGACGGCGGCGGGTATGCCGAGCTGCGCTGGGCGATCGACGCCGAGTGGGCCATCGCGGCCCGCCACGAGCTGGTCACTGGGCTCGAGGACGACCCGCTGGACCCGACGTGGACCGAGACGCGTCAGCGCACGGCGCTGGCCCTCGACTTCCTGCCTTCTCACTTCTCGCGACTGAGGCTCCAGCTCGGCCGAGACCAGAATCCCGCTCGGGACGAGGTCGGCTGGATGGCGATGCTGGGCCTCGAGGTCGCCATCGGAGCTCACGGTGCTCATGCGTACTAAGCCTCTCGCTCTCCTGGGCCTTCTCGTCTTGTCTCTCCTGTCCGGGGCCACGGCATCCGCGCGCGTCGCGATCGTGGCGACGCTGCCCGATCTCGGGGCGGTGGCCCGCGCGGTCGGTGGCGCCGAGGTCGACGTGACGGTGCTCGCCACCCCGACCGAAGACCCACACTACGTCGACCCGCGGCCGAGCTACCTCGTGCAGCTCTCCAAGTGCGACCTCGTCCTGGCCAACGGGCTCGAGCTCGAGGTCGGCTGGCTGCCGCCGCTCCTCGTCAACGCGCGCAACCCGCGCATCGCGACGGGCGCCATTGGCAACGTCGAGGCGGCCGCCTTCGTGCGGGACAAGCTCCAGGTCCCGGGCGGCAAGATCGACCGCGCGATGGGGGACATCCATCCAGGCGGCAACCCTCACTTCACGTTCGGGCCCGACGCGCTGGTCGACATCGCGCGCGGCCTCGCGGGGCGCCTCGCGCTCATCGATCCGACCCACGCAGCGGACTACGCGCGTCGGGCCGAGGCCTTTGCACACGAGCTCGGGGCGGTGGCGAGCGCGGCGCGGGCCAGGCTCGCGACGCTTCCGGCCGACAAGCGGTTGATAGTCGTCTACCACGATAGCCTCCCCTACCTTTCGAGCTGGCTCGGCCTCGAGCAGGTCGCGACCATCGAGGACAAGCCCGGCATCAAGCCGAG
>JAEUKJ010000283.1 GCA_016792665.1 Deltaproteobacteria bacterium
CGACCGCCTTCCCCGACGCCGGCGTGGCCGACGTGACCCTCACCAACAAGGGCGCCGCCGGCACCAAGGACTTCGTCCTCCAGTACCAGCTCGCCGGCAAGACCATCGAGACCGGCGTCCTGTTGCTGCCGCCCGACGCCAAGGACCCGAAGTCCGAGGGCTTCTTCCTCGCCATGGTGCAGCCCCCGGTGGCGGTGCAAAAGGCCGAGATCCCGCGCCGCGAGTACATCTTCATCGTCGACGTCTCGGGCTCGATGCACGGCTTCCCGATCGACACCGCCAAGCTCGTCATGAACGACCTGCTCGACGGCATGAACGCCCAGGACCGCTTCAACATCCTCTGCTTCTCGGGCGGCAACCTCGTGCTCTCGCCCGACAGCCTGCCGGTCACCCCCGACAACAGGGCCCGCGCCAAGGAGTTCATGGCGCGCATGCAGGGCGGCGGCGGCACCGAGATCCTGGGCGCCCTGCGCCAGGCCTTGTCCATGAAGACCGCGCCGGAATATGCGCGCACCTTCGTCGCCGTCACCGACGGCTATGTCAGCGTCGAAAAAGACACCTTCCGCACCATTCGCGAGAACCTCGGCAACGCCAACTTCTTCGCCTTCGGCATCGGGTCCTCGGTCAACCGCTACCTCATCGATGGCATGGCGCGCAGCGGCATGGGCGAGCCCTTCATCGTCATGCAGGGGGACGACGCGCGCGAGAAGGCCGCCAAGTTCAAGGCCCTCATCGACCGCCCCGCGCTGACCGACATCAAGGTCGCCTTCGACGGCTTCGACGCCTACGACGTCGAGCCGGCCGCCATCCCCGACCTCTTCGCGACGCGCCCCGTGCTGGTCTTCGGCAAGTACCGCGGCGCCGCCAAGGGGCAGATCACGCTGACTGGCACCTCGGGCTCGGGCGCCTTCAAGGCCGCCCTGCCGCTCGCCAGCGCCACTGCCGACAAGAGCAACGACGCGATCCGCTACCTCTGGGCGCGCCACCGCATCGCCACCCTGAGCGACTACAACACGCTCGAGGGCGACGCGAAGCAGGTCGCGGAGATCACCCAGCTCGGCCTGGACCACCACCTCATGACGGCCTACACGAGCTTCGTCGCCATCGACACTGCGGTCCGCAACCCGGGCGGCGACGGCACCACCGTGAAGCAGCCTGTGCCGCTGCCCGAGGGCGTCAGCAACCTCGCGGTCGGCCAGCCCGCGGGCCAGGGCTACCTCGGCGGCATGGGCGGCGGACCGATGCCGAGCGCGCCGGCCTCGAAGGCGACGTATGGCAAGTTGGAGCTCCAGGTCGCCGAGCGCCGCGTCGCGAACAAGCCGGTGGATGCCGAGCCGGCCGCCGATCCGAAGGAAGCCCCGCGCCTCGTCACGCCGACGCCGCGCGTCCGCGAGATCAGCATCGCCGGCGTGCAGGTCGTGTCCGGGCCGCGCACGGTGGCCGAGGTCGAGCGCCAGATCCGCGCCGTCGCGTCGGTGCTGAAGGGCTGCGTCGGGTCGACCGAGAAGCCGGGGCGCGTCGTCGTCGAGCTCGTCATCACCCGCGACGGCACGGTGAAGACCTCGCGCGTCGTGTCGGGCACGCCCGGCGCCGAGGGTGGGCGTTGCCTCGCCAAGCCCTACGCGACCCTGCGACTGCCGGCACTGGCCGAGGACAAGCAGGGTGACACGGTGGTCCGAGTCACGCTGGACCTCGCCGCGTAGTTCGGGGATACCTTCGCGCCTATGACCGCGAAGCAACACCCCGCCGACAGCCATGACTTCATTCGCGTCCAGGGCGCGCGTGAGAACAACCTGAAAGACGTCAGCGTCGCGATTCCCAAGCGACGTCTGACGGTCTTCACGGGGGTCTCGGGGTCGGGCAAGTCGTCGCTGGTCTTCGGGACCATCGCGGCCGAGTCGCAGCGGCTCATCAACGAGACCTACAGCGCCTTCGTGCAGGGCTTCATGCCGACCTTGGCGCGGCCCGAGGTCGACGTGTTGGACGGGCTGACGACCGCGATCATGGTCGACCAGGAGCGCATGGGCGCCAACTCGCGCTCGACGGTCGGCACGGCGACCGATGCCAACGCGATGCTGCGGGTGCTGTTCAGCCGCCTCGGCCAGCCCTACATCGGGTCGTCCAACGCGTTCGCGTTCAACGTCCCGTCGGTGCGCGCGGTCGGGTCCATCACGGCCGACAAGGCGGGCGCCAAGGCCGAGAAGAAGGTCTTCACGCGGACCGGCGGCATGTGCCCGCGCTGCGAAGGCATGGGGGTGGTGAACGACATCGACCTGACCCAGCTCTTCGACGAGGACAAGTCGCTCAACGATGGTGCGCTCACCATCCCGGGCTACACGACCGATGGCTGGCAGACGCGCATCTTCGCGGCGGCGGGCCTCGACCCGGACAAGCCGATCCGCAAGTACTCGAAGAAAGAGCGCGACATCTTCCTGCACTCCGAGCCCGTCAAGGTGAAGCTCGACAAGATGAACCTCACCCACGAGGGCCTCATCCCGCGGATCCAGAAGTCGTTCTTGTCGAAGGACGTCGAGGCGATGCAGCCCCATATCCGCGCCTTCGTCGAGCGCGCGGTGACGTTCGCGACCTGCCCCGACTGCGGCGGCACGCGCCTCAGCGCGTCCGCGCGGTCGTCGAAGATCAAGGGCATCCATATCGGCGAGGCGTGCGCCATGCAGATCAGCGACCTGGCCGCGTGGATGCGCGAGCTCGACGCGCCGTCGGTCGCGCCGCTGCTCGAGAAGCTCCGGCACACGCTCGACTCGTTCGTGGAGATCGGTCTCGGCTACCTGAGCCTCGACCGATCGTCCGGCACCCTGTCGGGCGGC
>JAEUKJ010000513.1 GCA_016792665.1 Deltaproteobacteria bacterium
CCTCGTCGCGCGCTTCGCGGACCTCCTTGCAGCCGTCCCGTCTCGCTCGCGCTCGTGTTGGCGAGGCATGCGCGGCTGTGACGGGCGTGTGCGCCGTCACGCGGCTGCTCAGCGGAGCCGCATATGCACTAATACAAGCGCGAGCGAGCCGAGATGCCGGGAAGGAGGCTCCCGAAGTGAGTGACGAGGCGGGCTTCCGCCCGCCGCAGGAACGAACGAGGGACCGACGCCCCCGGCGCTCGGCGCAGCCGCGCGTGCCTCAACTCAAGGGGCGCACTTCGGGTCGATAGTCCGCACGTCGATATTCGCGTAGCCGTTGAAGCAGTAGCTCACCGCGAAGCCCGCGCCGGTGGCCGGGACGTAGTCGATGAGGCTGTTCGGGCGGTTCGCGCGGTGGTGGCGCTCCCACACGTACCAGGCCGGGTCGATGGCGAACTGGCCGCGCTTGATCGCGTCGACGAGCTCGTTGCCGCTGGAGACCGACGGGTTCCAGCCCCAGCTCCAGACCGGCTTGCCATAGGCCGAGAGGTCGGCGGCCGCGACCGACTGCACGAACTTGGTCGTCAGCTCGAGGCTCGAGCCAGGACGCTCGCTGTCGGCGGTGTACTTGAACGTGGTGGCATCGAAGAGGCCGCTCGGGCTGGTGTCGAAGCGGCGCGTCCAGAGGGTCGTCCAGATCGGCACGAGCGCGTAGCTGAACGACTCGGGCGTGCCCTCGACCTCGCTCATGTTGTTGGGCCACGCGTTGTTCTTCTTGACCACCGAGGTCGGGACGCCGTCGGCGTACTTGAAGACGAGCTTGTCGCCGTTCTTGACCGCGTTGCCGACCTCGCAGGCCGGGAGGAAGCCGCCCTGGTTCCAGTTCCAGTTGCAGCTGCGGTGACGCTTGGCGGTCACGTAGCTCTCGAAGCGTCCGCCGGGGAAGAGGGTCGCCTCGGCCTGCACGGCCTTCAAGCCCCAGTCATCGGCCGAGCCCGAGCCGACGATGCCGCTCTCCTCGGTGGCGAAGGCGAAGTTCTCTTCGGCGTTGCCTTCCTTCCAGTAGGTGTAGGCCGCGATGGGACGCTCGGCCTGCTCGCCGCGCGCCTTCTCGACCACGACCAGCACGCCGGCCGAGCCGTTGCCCGTGAAGAAGGCCGCGTCGGGGTGGTTCACGTACGCGAAGTAGTAGACGTAGGTGATGTACCAGTGGGTGTACGTCTCGCTCACCGAGTAGTAGACCGCCGGCAGGAGCTGGGTCGCGCCCGAGGTGATCCACGTGCGGTTGTTCGACAGATCCCAGTCACCGTCGCCATCGACCTTGGTCGGGACCTGGAACTGCGCGCCGTCACGCCCCTCGACCGAAGAGTAGATCGACGGTGCGTAGCGCGCCGCGACCGCCGAGTACGCGCCCTGGTTCGGGTAGCTCACGGTGGTGAACGTGTACTCGAGAGTGTTGACGAGCTTGTTGCCGACCGGGTCCGCGATGATGTTGCCGACGACGCGGATCGTGTAGGCCGAGGCGAGCTGCTGGTTGTTCGTGGTCGGCTTCCACACGACCGTCTTCTTGTCGGCCTGCACCGTCGGCGTGCCCGGGACTTCCTTGCCCAGCCAGTCGATGAGCTTGATCGACTGGGGCGCGATGGTGGTCACGAAGAGCGGCTCGGAGAACACGATGGTGATCTCGAGCGGCAGCGCCACGTTCTCGGCACCCGCGGCCGGCGACGTCGAGACGACGGTCGGCGGCTCGAGGTCGGGGACGAGATCGGGCGGGTTCGTGTCGAGCGTGTCGCGGGTATCGCGCGCGTCGGTGTTCGTCGCGTCGAGGGTGTCGACGATGGTCGTGTCGGTCGTGTCGCCGACGTCGGTATCGAAGTTGCCGTTGGTATCGAAGAGCGGGACGTCGCTCGTGTCCGTGTCGTTGCCGCCCGTCTCGTCATCGCCGCAGCCGAGACCGAGCGCCATCGCTGCCATACCGACCGCGCCCCAACGGGCCCAGAGACTCCCCACCGACATCCTGCGCATCATCGTCATCCCTCCGGCCCGCTCATGGTGCTTCGCGACCAGCCGCGAGTCCCTCTACGACAGGCGAAGCCGTTACGTCAGCCTCTCCGGCCTTGTGGCCGCACGCCTGCGATGGTAAGGGGCCCGTCGCTTCGAAGCGAGGGCATTTACACAAGCCTCGGGTGTGCGTCAATTGCCGTGGGCACTCGTGCTCGCGAGGCCTCCTGCGAATCCGCGAGAACACTTTTTGTCGCAGCGACTCCAACAGCTCAAGCTCGCGACCTTCATCGCGCTCCGGATCGCGCGCTCGAAGCGGAAGTCCACGCTCTCGCTCGTGACCCTCATCAGCATCGTCGGGATCGCGTGCGGGGTCATGGCCCTCACGGTCGTCCTGGCCGTGACCGACGGCTTCCAGAAGACGTTTCAGGATCGCATCCTGGGCATCTTCCCCCACCTCGTCGTCACGCGGGCCTCGTCCTCGTTCCGCGACTACGAGGCCATCCTCGAGATCTTGCGCCAGACCGAGGGCGTCGTCGGCGCCACCCCGCTCACCGGCGACGAGATGATGGTGGCCAACGGCCCGTACCGCGCTGGCGCCACGGTCGAGGGCATCGACCTCGACTCGGTCGAGAGCACGCTCGACCTGGCCTCGCTGGTGAAAGAGGGCGGGCTCGCGGGCCTCGGCGAAGACCCTGGCCTCGAGGTGCAGGGCCCGACCCGCACCCTCCGGACCCCGGTCGAGGGCGTCTCGCTCACGGTCCTCCAGACCAATCAGGACACGCCCTTCGTGCTGGTCGACGACCGCACCACGCCCGAGGCCGACCACTTCCGCGTGAAGGCCCTCGACCTGCGGGCAACACCTGGCCCCATCGCGCTCGAGCCGATCGATGGCACCGTCAAGACCGTCTACGAGATGACGGCCCCCATCGAGATCGGCGGCGGACGCGCCCCGACCCCTTCGAGCAAGGGCGCCTGGGGCCTCGAGCTCGAGATCCCGAGCGGCCGCTTCAAGCTCGCGGCCACGGGCGAGACCCTGGCGCTGGACGCGGGCCGCGCCTACACCCTGGTCCTCTGGACCCCGAAGCCGGGCGAGACGAGCAGCGTCATCCTGGCCGAGCATCCGCAAGCACGCCTCCAGGAGCGCGAGGCTGCGGTGCGCGTCGTCGACCTGAGAGTCGAGGGCGCGGCACTGACCTGGGCCGGCGCGAGCGGGCCCTTCGTCACGACGAACGCAGGCGAGTTCACCGGCTATCGGGCCATCCCCGCGCGGCTCCCCGGGGTGCTCCTCGGCAAGGCCCTGGCCAAGAAGCTCGCCGCCAAGCTCGGCGACGAGCTCACCTTCGTCACGCCGCTGCGCGGCCTCGACAACAAGATGGTCGGCCCCTTCGGCATGCTGCCCTCGTCGGCCCGCTTCCGCGTCGCGGGTGTCTTCGAGGCGGGCTTCCACGACCACGACTCGCGGCTCGTGCTCTCGAACATCAACGTGTCCCAGCGCTTCATGAACCGCGGCAAGCTGGTGCGCTCGCTCGCCGTGAAGACCGCCTCGCTCACCGACCTCGACCGCATCAAGGCCCGCATCCAGCGCGCCCTGGACCCCTACCCGTTCGAGTCGCTCATCGATCGCGCCATCGGCCTCGACGAGAAGCTGAAGACCCTCGTGTCCGATCCCGAGGCGTCGCGCATCGCCGTGCCGCGACCGGATGCGCCGTTCATCGGTGGCCTCCGCAACGTCACCGAGGCGGTCGGCCTGCTGAAGTTCTCGGGGTCGGATTCGGTCAAGTTCAACCGGTTCCAAATCTTTGATTGGAAAGAGAAAAACAGCAACCTCTTCTCGGCCCTGGAGCTGCAGAAGGTGGTGCTCTCCATCTTCTTTTTCATCATCATCCTGGTCGGCAGCTTCGTGGTGGTCGGCTCGCAGATCATGGTGGTCCACGAGAAGACCCCCGACATCGCCATCCTCAAGACGATGGGCGGGACGAGCGGACTCGTGCGCCTGGTGTTCACGCTGCAGGGCCTGTTCGTGGCGGTCATCGGCCTCGTCGCCGGCCTCGCGGTCGGGCTCGGCATGGTGGCCATCATCGACGCGGTCGACTACGAGCTCGAGGCGTCCATCTATCTCATCGACCACCTGCCCGCGACGGTGCACGGCAGCGAGCTCGCGCTCATCGCCATCGGGACGTTGCTCTGCACGTTGGTGACCACGCAGATTTCGGCCGGGCGCGCCGCCGCCAAGACGCCGGTCGCGGGCCTCCGCCAGGTCGACTGAGCGCGCGCCGCACGACCACGCGGCACGACGATGGAAGGGATGCGAAGGTGCCGGCGATGGGTCGGCGTGTCGGGCTGTCAACTTTTGCGTCGCACTCGCGGCTCGTGGCGGTTGACAGAGCCGCTCGGCGCGCATAGACCAGCCGGGATGGAGGAACTCGGAACACTGATGCGCGAAGCAAGGCTTGCGCGGAATCTCACGCTCGACGACGTGTCGCGGGCGACGAAGATCCCGAAGTCGACGCTCGCGCAGCTCGAGGCATCGGAGCTCGGGGCCCTGCCCGCGGCGGTCTTCGTGCGCGGCTTCATCCGGGCCTATGCGCGCGTCGTCGGTACCGACCCGAACCCTCTCGTGCGCCTCTTCGAGGCCGAGAGCGAGCGCATGGGTGAGGGCGAGGACAAGGGCCTCTACCCCGAGCCGCTGTGGAATCGACAGGCGGCGAGCGGCGCGGACGCGGCCCCTGCGGGTGCCCCGGGCGTGCGGGTGGGTCGCGCCAAGACCAAGACCGAAGAGCTCGCGGGCCGGACGCGCATCGAGAAGCGCCTGGACCCCGAGCGCAAGCTCGTGCCGCTGACGCCCGTGTCGGAGCGCTCTGAGGGCGGCTTCCGTGGCGGCTATGCGATGCTCGCCGTGGTCGCCGTGGGCCTCCTGGTTGCGGCGTGGTTGTTGGTGGGCGGCAAGCGTCCGTCGACCGACGCGAGCGCGCGACTGCCGGGCGACGTGCCGGGAATCGACCAGCGGATCGATGGGCCGGCCTTCGGCGGCACCGGACTCGGTGGCAACGGACTCGGCGGCAGCGGTGGATCGATGGATGGGGCGCGCCCCAGCGAGACGCCGCGAGACGGCGCGACGCGGGTCGAGACGCAGACGCCGGCAAACGCGACCGGGACGCGTGGGCGTGCGACGCCGACGGCCGGGGGCAACGCCGAGCGACTGCCGATGGCGCCGTCGCTGCGCAACCAGCCGCGGGACACGACGCGCAATCGTTGAGCCGTCGGGGGGCGTCCGAGGATGCAGCTCAACCGTCAACGACTGCTTCAGGAGACGCTGCGACGCTATCTGAGGCGGCATTCGTTGCCGCACCTCGAGCGCCTCATCGCCAAGACGCGCGTGACCGACCTGGCCACCGTGCTGTCGGCCTTCTCGGAGAAGGACCAGCAGCTCGTGTTCGACTGCGTGCCCGATGCGGTCAAGAAGGCCGACCTCATCGTGCACATGCAGCCGCCCTTCGGTAAGCGTGTCCTCGACCCACTGCCGCCGTCGGACGCCGCAGCCATCCTCTCGGCGATGGCGACCGATGACGCGGCCGACATCCTGCAAGACCTGGAGGACGAGCAGCGCGAGACGGTGCTCACCCTGCTCTCGACCGAAGACAAGGCCGAGGTCGAAGACCTGATGGCCTACGAGGATGATACCGCCGGCGGTATCATGACGACGGAGCTGGTGTCGCTGGCCGCCGAGACGACCGCCGAAGAGGCGCTCATCGTGCTGCGCGAGAAGTCGGACGACGTCGAGATGGCCAACTACATCTACGTCGTCGATGCGGGCTCGCACCTGGTCGGCGTACTGAGCTTGAGGAAGCTCGTGACGGCGCCGCCGCATCGCCGGGTTCGCGACTTCATGGAGCGGGACGTCATCGCCGTCACGCCCGACACCGACCAGGAGGCGGTGGCGCGGCTGGTGTCCGACTACGGGATCCTGGCGGTGCCGGTCGTGGACCAGGACAACCGCCTCCTCGGTATCGTCACGGTCGACGACGTCATCGGCGTCCTCGAGGAAGAGGCCCAGGAAGACCTCCTCAAGATGGCGGGCGCCGGTGCCCCGACGACCGCGGACGAGAGCTTCGTGGTGCACGTCAAGAACCGCTTCCCGTGGTTGCTCGCGAGCTGCGGCGGGGGACTCTTGTCCGCGGTGGTGATGGGCGCCTTCGAGACGACCTTGGCGACCCACCACTTCTTCGCGCTGTTCCTGCCGATCATCCTCGGCATGTCGGGCAACGTCGGGACGCAGTCGGCGACGGTGACGGTGCGCGGCATCGCGCTGGGGCAGATCGGTGAAGAGCGACGCTTCTCGGTCATGCGGCGGGAGCTGCTGGTGGGCATCACGCTCGGCTTGCTCTATGCGGCCATCGTCGGCGGCGTGGCGGCGATGATGGGGGACGAGCCGACCGATGGACTGGCGATCGGGTTCTCGATGGCGATGGGCATGCTTCTGGCGAGCACGCTCGGGACCGCGATCCCGCTGCTGTTGTCGCGTCTGCGCGTGGACCCCGCGGTGGCGACCGGTCCGTTCGTGACGACGAGCCTCGACCTGCTCGGGGTCATGCTCTACTTCGGCGTGTCGATCCCGATGTCGCTCGCGCTCACGGCATGAGCGCACAGCGCGCGCGACGCGACGGGCGGGACCGCCGGATCGAGGGGCTCGGGATCGTGCTTTCG
>JAEUKJ010000345.1 GCA_016792665.1 Deltaproteobacteria bacterium
TGGCCGAGACGGTCGTGGCCGACACCGGGCAGGTGAAGGCGCCCGTGTCCTCGCCGTTGATGACCGCCGAGAGGCGGGCCTGGCCACCGTCGACGACGCCGCGCGGCACCGAGGTGTGCACGACGATGGCCGCCGAAGCGCCGGCGGCGAGCTGCGGGTAGGTCACGATGAAGAAGTCGGGCAGGCCGTTGGTGTCGACGGTGCCGCCGAAGGTGTCGACGCCGATCACGTCGATGGCGCGGGTCACGCCGGCGATCGAGGTGCGCGGGACGTCGATGCGGACCGACACGTTGGTCGCGAGGTCGGTCTGACCGGGGGCGCCGGGGACGAGGTTCGTGAGGTTGACGGTGTAGTCGATGGGCCCGCTGGTGAGCGCGATGGCCGGGTTCGAGCTGGCCCAGGACAGCGCGAACGAGGGCACCTGCGGCACGACCGTGACCGACTCGGCGTTGGTCGCGATGGCCATGTTGGTGGCGATCACGGTGCCGGCGCCGTTCTCGTACGAGACGGTGTGGAAGGCGCCGTCGTTGGTGATGGAGTCGTTGCTACAGCCGTTGGTCGGGGGCTTCACGCGCACGCCGATCTCGACCGTGGTCGACAGCGGGGCCGAGCCGTTGAGGTCGGTGATGACCGACGACCCGATGCGATCGATCTTGGCGGCGACCCAGTTGACCGTCGCGCCGGGGGACGTGGTCCAGCCGGTCAGCGCGCCCGTGGTGGCGTTGTAGCCCGGGGGATCGTTGGCCGCGTTGGTCGTGCCACCGTCGTAGTAGTAGAGGGTCACGCCGGGCGGGGCGTAGGCGTCGACGAAGTCGACCTTGTCGACGGGGAGCTTGTCGAAGAGCGTCGTCGTCTTCAGCACCGAGGCGCCCTGGTTGCCCGCGAAGAGCAGGAACTTCAGGTACTCGCCGTAGCCGACGCTGAGGTTCACGTTGTCCTGGCCGCCCGAGATCGACGCCGAGCCGCGGATGGAGTCGCCCTTGGCGTAGAGGCCGTGGGGCGCGTAGTCGATGCCGATCTTGAAGCTCGCGGTGGCCTCGAGGTTGTTGGCCTGGCGCTGCGGCGTGTAGGTGATGTTGGCGTAGGCCTTGTTGGTCACGAGCTCGTCGTTGTTGAGCGCGCCGGACAGGGGCAGCGTGAACTCCCAGGTCATCGACGCGCCGACGGGCAGCGAGTCGATCTTGGCGTAGACGCTGTTGGCGGGGACCGTGATCGGGGTCGTGTAGCCGTTGGCCGGGTAGGGCGTGGCGCCGCCCGCGGTGTAGACGAGGCCCGGCGTGATGAGGGTCGGGGCGCCCGCGTACGGGGCCTGCGCGCTCGGGGTGGTGGTGATGGTGAGCGGGTCCCAGATGACCGCGTTCTCGATGGTGGCGCGGCAGGTCGGCGAGTAGCTGTGACGCGCGGTGAGGCGGTAGCCGATGGTCGAGCCGTTGCGAGCGCGCCACTCGTTGCCGATGCGGTAGACGCCGGTCAGGGTCTTTTCGAGGACGAGGCCCGGGGAGGCGTCGGCGGTGGTCGTCGGGACGGCGGCCTGCACGGTCTGCGCGTTGCCGGCGGCGGCGGTCGCGGTGAAGTTCCAGGTGGTGTTCTTCAGCGTGCCGTTGGGGATGACGGCCGTGAACGAGAGCGGGAAGGTCGAGCCGTAGCGCACGTCACCGAGGCGCCAGTACACCGTCTGCGGGTCGATGGTGACGCCGTCGACCACGATCGGGCCGGGGCCCGCGTGATACTGGCCGCCCTGGGTCGCGCCGATGAACTGCAGGTTGGGCGTCTGATCGGCAAAGGTCGGCGAGAGCTGGCCGGACGTGAGCGGCACCTTCACGACCACCGTGCGGGCGGTGACGTTGCTGACCGAGAAGGGGAACTTCCAGAGGCCGGTCGCGCCGCTGCACAGGGTGCTCGGGCTCTGGGCCGACAGGAGGAGGGTCGCCTCGGGCGACCAGGTCACCTTCACCTTGTCGAGGGCCGGCCAGATGGGGCCGTTGGGGGCGATGTTGATCTTCAAGCGGATGGGCTTGTTGGAAGCCGCGACGCCGCTGATGATCGCCATCTGCGAGAAGTTGGGATCGTCGGACCCGACGAGGGTCGCCGCTTGGAGCACGGTCCCCGACGAGTCGAGGATCGTCAGCTCGAAGCCGGCAGTCCCCTTCAAGTAGACCTTGTTCCAAGCCGACAGCGCGGTCGGGTTGATGTCCTTCGTGATGAAGTGCCCGGGCTGTGCCGCAAGCAGCTCGACCACGCCGGAACTCACGTTGACGAGGGTACCCGAGAACGTGCTGATGCCGACTCCATCGGAGAAGTCGTCGACATAGCTGCCGTTGTCGTCGTCTTTGATCTGCGCCGCATGCGCTCGATCGAGACTCAGTCCGGAGAAAGCCGCGGCAAAAAGCGCGGCCGACGCCAACACGTGGTGCTTCATGAAAGCCTTGCCCCGCCCGCACGGGGGTATCTGACGGTCCCCTATGCCGTCTCACGCGGCCCGGGAATCTGTCAACCGTTCAGAAGATGAATCGCGATTCATTCCTGGCGGTCTCTCGACGCGTCCGCTTGGGACGCTGGCGAGGTGATCTTTGCGGCGTCTGTTGTGACCGTCGCGTGATCGGAGACGAAGGGACAGACACCGCCCGGCTTCCGAGATCGTCGATCATCGCCGAAGGCCTGGCGGAGCCTGTTTGCCCCACGGCCCGATCGTCGGTCCGCCGGTCGCGGCCCGCGGTCAGCGACCGTTGTCGAGGGACCCGGCGACGGTCGCGCTCATCGTTCCATAGATGATGTCGTCGCAGCCGGCCCCGAAGGCGCAGGCTTCCAAGAGCCCGGCGAAGTGGTCGACCCCGCCGAACTCGTACCACGCGGCCGTCTGGATGTAGCTGGCGTAGGCCGTGCCGATGGCGCTCGCGTACGGGAAGCGCGGGCCGAAGCGCGGGAGCGCGATCGTGGTCGCCTCGCTCGGGCGTGCGATGAAGCTCCATGTGAAGGAGCCGAAGTTGGACTCGGTGTACACGCTGAGATCGAAGACCAGCGCGTCCGCGGCGGCGAGGCCCGGGTCCGCGAGCCACTCGAAGCCGATGGGCACGCCGGAGTCCTTGTCCGCGGCGTAGACCGACTCGAAGGCGTAGACCCGCGGCAGGAGATCGGTCTCGAGGTCGATGCTCTCGGCGACGGGCGGCGTCGTGATGGCGCGCACCGCACGCGTGCCGCGCCCGCCGTTGGCGAGGAGGTGCGAGGTCTGGAAGACCCAGATGGCCGTGGCACCGGGCAGCGGCGGGAGGCGGTTCGTCGCGGTCACGGTCATGCCGCCACGCACGTAGCCCGAGCGCCCATTCGATTCGGGGCGGACGAGGTCCTGGCCGAGCGACTCGAGGCCGACGCCGAAGCTCCAGTCCGCGCCCGCGCCGCTCGCGATGATCTCGAGCTCGCTGTCGTACCAGCCGGTGGTCTGCCACGTGCCTTCGAAGGCGAGGGTCGCGCCGCGGGTCGGGCGCGCGATCTGGGTGCGCAGGAGATAGGCGAGGGGGGTGCCGTCGCCGGCCCTGGCGACGAGGGCGGCGTCGTAGGTCGCGCCCGAGAAGCAGTCGTCCCAGAAGGCGACCGACGCGGACTCGGTCGAGAGGTAGTAGTCGCCGCAGGGGGCCACGAGCGACAGCCAGGCCGTGCCGTCGGGCAGGGTCGGCCAGCTCAGTGGGACATCGACGTAGAAGGACTCGGAGGCGAAGTTGCCGGAGGTGTCGTCGACGCGCGCGACCTCGCCCGGCATGAGGCCGAGCACCGACCGGAAGCGCGTGCCCCGGTTGTCGCTCCGCGCGAAGGTCAAGCCGAAGCCTGCGAAGCCCTCGACGGACGCGAGCCCTGCCTCGTCGGCCGTCACTGGGTCGCCCATGGGTGCGCCGTCGGGGTAGTGGAACTGGACCAGTGCGTCGCCGAGCGGCTGGCCGTTGGCGGTGAGGCTCACGCTGATGGGCCCGTAGAGGGCGCCGATGGCCACGCACGGCGAGGCGTTGCCGGCAAGGTCGAAGGCCTTGGCGTAGGCCGTCTTGTCGGCGCGCTCGGCGGGCAGCTCGACCGAGAAGCGACCGAGGGCGTCGCTCTCGGCAGCGCCTCCGCGCTCGGCGCACGCGGCGTCGGTGAAGACCTCGATCGTGCCGGGCTCGGCCAGGGTGCCTTCGATCACGAAGACGGCCGACCCCTCGTCGTAGCTGCGGACGCGGAACGCGAAGCCGGTCGTGTCGCCGACGGTCTGCGGGGCGGTGCGGTCGATCGTCAGGGTCTTGCCGGTCGGCACGCACGAGCTCACGAGCCCGGCGCGGTTGGTGGGCTGCACGCTGAAGGTGAAGGTCCCTTCGGCGAGCGTCACCGACGCCGACCAGCCGCCATCGGCGCTCGCGGCCGAGCTCCCGACGGCATTCGCGCAAGCCGGGTCGGTGAACACGGTCACGGTGGCGAACGGCTCGGCGAGGCCGGTCGCGATGACGGCCGCCATGTTGGTCGGCGAGTCCGGCAGGAGCTTGTCCAAGGTCGGCACGCCGGGCGCGTCACATGCGTCACCGCGGCCGTCGGCGTCGGCGTCGGACTGGTCGGCGTTGGCAATCTCGGGGCAATTGTCGGCGGCGTTGGCGGCGTCATCGCCGTCGCGATCGGGGTCGATGCAGTCGGCGATCGTGTCGCCGTCGCGGTCGGGCGATCCTTCGTCGGTCGCGCCGTCGCAGTCGTTGTCGAGTCCGTCGCAGCTCGTCTCCTCGGATTGCCACTGGGCGATATTGGCATAATCGCAGCGCGGCACCCCGCCGTCGCACACGAGCACGATATTGCCGGGGTAGGCCGCGCACACACCGCGCTTGCCGCAGAGCTTGGCCGCCGCGGGGCGCGGGTCGGCGGACGGGGTGCCGTTCTCGGCGTCGAGCTCGTCGGGGATGCAGTCGGAGTCGGCGTCGCGAATGGCGCTCTCGAGGATGTCGGGGAAGCCGTCGCCGTCGGTGTCGCGCGGGGTCAGGCCGTCGAGCTCGTCGCCGTCGGCGACCCCGTCGTAGTCGGTGTCCGGGTTCAGCGGGTTCGTGCCGAGCGATCCCTCGAGCGCGTTGGTGAGGCCGTCGAGGTCCTCGTCACCGTCGGGATCGAGACATTGCCCCTGCAGGCAGAGGCCGCTCTCACACTCCGCGGCAGCGCCGCACGACTCGCCGAGCGGCCGCTTCTTCTCGTCCCCGCAGGCAGCGAGGGCGAGGGGGACGAGGAGGGCGATGATGGTGCGTGCGTGCATGGGGCCTCGGAAAAGAGAAAGCGCGGACGGGACTGTATAGAAGACGGCCCCGGTCCGCGCAAATCGACTTCTCCGGCCCTGCGGCCGACTGACTACTGCGAGAAGTTCATCGTGTTGCCGGTCTGGAGCTCGACGATGACGATGCCGATCTTGTCGGTCGCGACGAAGAGGCGATCCTCCGCGATGGGCGAGAGGCACCACGGACGGTCGACCAGCAGCTGGTTCAGGGTCCCGAGGATCGGGCCGCGCAGCATGCCGGTCGGGTTGGTGTTGATCGGGCCGCCGAAGGTGTTGCTGCCGCCCGAACCGGTGCCGGTCTCGGCGTTGGGCTGCTCGTAGGTCCAGCCCCAGGTATCGCCGCTGGCCGGGTCGAAGATCGCGGCGTACGATGGCGTGTTCAGCTCGTTGCCACCGGCGACCCAGAGCTCGAGGTAGGGGACGTAGAGGAAGCTCCACATGCCCGGGCCCGGGCCGGTGCCGACCGGTCCACCCCAGAGACGGCTGCGATGGCCGGTGGCGACGTCGGTCTTGTAGAGGCCGCCGAAGAACGAGGTCGAGTAGATGGCGTTGTTGTCCTTGTCGTAGGCCCAGCCCGAGTCGAACGCGACGTCGACGCCGCTGCCCGGACCGATGGGGAGTTGCGTTGTGACAATCTCGCATTTCGAGCGATCGTTGAGGACCCGCACGATCGATCCGTCGCGCGTTGTGAAGAGGAAGTTGTCGTTCTGGTCGAGTTCGAACTGGTGGTTGAAGATGTCGAAGGCGCCGTCGGCCGTCTTGCACCCGGCCGCCGCGAAGGCGGGGTCGCGGTCGTTCCACCAGAGCTCGCGGTCGCCACTGGTAAGGTCGACGCGATACACCGAGCGTCCAAAGAGCGTACTCGTGTCCTCGCTGGTCGTGCCCGGGACCGAGTCCTCGAACACATAGAGGAAGCCATCCTTGCCGAGCTGCATGTCGAGGATGGTGTCGAAGGACTCGCCCGCGCCCTTTTCGAAATTGCCATTGACCGGATCGGCATACTCGCCCGACACGAGCGTGCGGTTGGCGGTGCGCGGGTCCATCGCGAACACGAAGGCGCGGCGGTTGTCGCCGCCGTCGGCCCAGTTGACGCCGTAGTAGACGACGTCCCGATCGAAGTCGGTAGCGCAGCCCTTGATCTCCCCGCTCGGGGAGTCGGCCGCCGACGGGCCCGAGCCGAGCCCGTCGTGGTTTCCGCTCTGGCCGGAAGGGGCGATGCAGAATTGCCCGCCGTCACCGCCACCATGCGGACAGCGGCAGTCGACCGGAAAGCTCGTCGTGTGGGTGCGGAACCAGCGCTGCTCGGGGCCGACCGAGCCGGCGCACTGCATGTGCGGGTAGGGCCCGCTCTGGTCGGCGAGCGAGCTGTAGGTCTTGCCGTCGCCGCAGGTGACCCCCACGTCGGTGTCGACGCACTCTCCGCAAGGCTCACCCGGCACGCAGGCGACGCATCCGGTGAGGGTCTCGTTGACGTTGGTGCCGGCCGGGCAGTAGCAGCCCGGGCCGTTGGGGCCGTCTTGAACGAAGACCGCACCCGAGCCTGCCGGGCACTCCTGGGTGGTGCCCTTGTCGCCCGAGTCGCAGGCGAGAGAGAGCATGGCGCCGCTGGCGACGAGCAGAGAACGTGGGAGGATCGACATCGAAGACGCTCCGCGCGACGCCGCAACGATGCCGACCACGACCGAGTGGCTGGTGTTCGAGCGTCGAGAGACACTGACCGACTACGCGTCGCGGAGCCCGGTGACTAGCCCGGTTAAGATGGCCGCGAGATGGGCATGTCCTCAGCCGACGGGCTTGTCCTTGCGCTTGCGGAGCAGGTCGGGCAGCCCGTCGTGCGGCCCGAGGTCGGTCTTCTCGGGCACCCACCACTCGGCGTCGCCGACGTGGGCCTTGCGCTCGGGGTTCAGCGGATACCAGATCTTGTTGTCGCTGCGCGGACGCTCGCCGATGACGACCAGGCGCGCGGTCTCGGGGGCGTTGTTGATGAAGGTGTGGGCGAGTCCGGTGCCCGGCGGGAAGCCGACCACGTCGCCCGGGCGCAGGCGATAGACCTCGCCGTCGAGCCACACCTCGGGGTGACCGGCTTCCACCAGGACGAGCTCTTCCTCGGTGAGCTCGGCGTGCGGGAACGACGTGCGGCGCCCGGTCGGCAAGAGCTCGACGTGGATGCCGATGCGCGTGAGCCCGAGCAGGCGGCCGATCGGTGCGCCGACGGAGAGGAGCTCGTCGCTCCCCGGGTAGCGCGCGTCGTCGTCGCTCAGCATGGTGGTGTAGTGGCGCACGAAGACCGGCCGCTCGTCGGCGGCGAGCGCCACGTTCTCGAGGTCGACGCTGGATCTCGGCGCGAAGGGCCCGCCGGCGAGACCCCACGAGTAGGCATGGCCGACGCGGCCGTCGTCGTAGAGGACGAAGCGGATCTCGTCGCGGAAGGACTCCTCGTCGTGGGACTGACCGAACGCGAAGACCAGCGCCACACTCGGCCCCTGGGCCTTCGCGGCGGGGTCGACCTCGAACGAGGTCGGCACGTTCTCGACGGCCTCGGTCAAGGCCAGCGTGCGCATGAAGACGTGGCGGAAGTTCGACGCCGAGGCCATCAGCGCGAGCCGGTCGTCGATGCCGATGCCGATGAGCCCGGACTCGTCGTGGAGGACCTCGGACGAGTCGAAGGCCTGCGCGCGATAACGATACTGGACCGAGCGGCCCCCGGCGACGACGGCGAGGCTCAGGTCGGCGAAGAAGATCTGTCCCTCGGCGTCGACGCCGCGGCCGGTGTACTGGCCGGCGCGGGCGATGAGTCGGTCGAGGAGGGCCTTGGAGGCTTGCTCGGCTTGTTCGGACATGGGACCTCGGGGATGGGGGCGGGTGGGCGTCGCGGTGGCGGATCACCGCAGAAGGCCTGGCGGAGCCAGGCTGCCCGACGGCTTGATCAGGTTCAATCGTCCGACTGCGCGGCGATGCCGATCTCGCCAAGCCGCGGGCTGTCGCGGAACACGACCTTCTTGTACCAGCGCAGCTCCTCGACCGACTCCTTGATGTCGTCCAGGGCGCGGTGGGTCGTCTGCTTGGCCGGCGGCGCGAGCGAGTACCAGCGGCGTACGAGCTCCTTGATGGTGGAGATGTCGACGCTGCGATAGTGGAAGAACTCGTCGAGGCGCGCCATGTAGCGACGCAGGAAGCGGCGGTCCTGCGAGATGGTGTTGCCGCACAGCGGCGAGACGCGCGGGTCGAGATAGGCCGCCAGGAAGTCGAGGGTCGCCTGCTCGGCCTCGGCCTCGCTGATGGTCGAGGCGCGCACGGCGGCGGTGAGCCCGCTGTCCCCGTGGTGCTCGGTGTTCCACTTGTCCATCGCGGCCAGGACCTCGTCGGATTGATGGATGATGAGGCTCGGGCCCTCGGCGATGATCTCGAGGTCGGCGTCGGTGATGAGGGTCGCGATCTCGAGGGGGCGGCAGGTCGCCGGGTCGAGGCCCGACATCTCCATGTCCATCCACACCAGCAGGCTCGCGCCGCGTGGTGATGCCGGCGCGGCGCCTGGCGACAGGGATGCGGCCGGGCTGGAGGCCTCGGCGTGAACGGGCGGAACGGCGTTGGCGGTGGACATCGGACCTCGCACGCGAGATGTTTCCGCGCCGAGAATGGGGGGTCGCGGCGCATTGGTCAATGACTCGCGGCCTCCCGATGGGAGCCCCTCATGACCTTCGTCCACCTGCACGTCCACTCCGAGTTCTCGATGCTCGACGCGACGACCCGCATCCCGCAGGTCGCCGAGCGCGCCAAGCTCGACGGGGCGCCGGCCGTCGCGCTGACCGACCACAACAACATGTTCGGCGCGGTCGACTTCTTGAAGGCCTGCAAGAAGGCCGGGGTGCGCCCGATCTACGGGGCCGAGGTCAACATCGTCCACGAGGACCGCGCGGGCGAAGCGCGCCGTGCGCCGACCGTCGTGCTCTTGTGCAAGTCGCTGCTCGGCTATCGCAACCTGTGCTTCCTGCTCTCGCGCGCCTACATGGACTCGCCCAGCAAGGCCCCGGTGGCGCGCATCGACCGGCCGCTCCTGGAGTCCCGCAAGGAAGGTCTCATCGCGCTCTCGGGCAGCCTCAGCGGGGAGATTCCGCAGCACATCCTGCGCGGTCAGATCGACGAGGCCCGCGAGCTCGCGCGGCACTATCAGGGCGTCTTCGGCAAAGACGGCTTCTATCTCGAGATCCTGAGGAACGGCATCAAGGAGCAGGAGCGGGTGAATGATGCGCTCCTGCGCATCTCCGAGGAGTTCGAGATCCCGGTCGTGGCGGCCGCCGACGCGCACTACGCCAAGCGTGAGGACGCCGCGGCGCACGAGATCCTGATGTGCATCCAGCTCGGCAAGTCGCTGCCGTCGCTCGACACCAAGGCGCGCATCACCGACGAGCTCTACCTGGCGCCCGCCGCCGAGATGGAGGCGCGCTTCGCCGACATGCCCGAGGCGATCGCCAACACCGAGAAGATCGCCGACATGTGTCGGGTCGAGATCCCGCTCGGCAAGACCTTCCTGCCGACCTACAAAGTGCCCGAGGGCTTCGACACCGCGAGCTACATGGCGCACGTCTCGCGGCTCGGCCTCGCCAAGCGCCTCGAGAAGATGCGGAGCCTCGGTCAGAGCCCCGACCAGGCCGTGTACGAGGCGCGCCTCGAGCTCGAGATCGAGTGCATCGCCAAGATGGGATTCCCGGGCTATTTCCTCATCGTCTGGGATTTCATCGATTATGCCAAACAGAATGGCATTCCGGTGGGCCCGGGGCGCGGCTCGGGTGCAGGCTCGCTGGTGGCCTATTCGCTGGGGATCACCGATATCGATCCGATTCGGTACACGCTGCTGTTCGAGCGCTTCCTGAATCCCGAGCGCGTGTCGATGCCGGACTTCGACATCGACTTCTGCATGAACAAGCGGGACCGCGTCATCCACTACGTGACGCAGAAGTACGGCGAGGACCAGGTCGGCCAGATCATCACGTATGGCACGATGAAGGCCAAGGCCGTCGTGCGTGACGTGGCGCGCACCCTGGGCATGAGCTTCGCCGAGGCCGACCGCGCCGCCAAGCTCATCCCCGAAGAGCTCGGGATGACGCTCGAAAAGGCCTTCGAGGTCGAGAAGCGCTTGAAAGAGCTCGTCGCCGAGGACGAGCGTTACGCCAAGCTCTTCGAGTACGCGCGCATCCTCGAAGGGATGAATCGCCAGCCCGGCATCCACGCCGCCGGTGTCGTCATCGGTGACGCGCCGCTCTGGGAGTATGTGCCGCTCTATGCGGTGAAAGACGAGAACGGGCGCATCAACCGCATCACGCAATTTGCCAAGAACGAGGTCGAGGAGGCGGGGCTCGTCAAGTTCGACTTCCTCGGGCTCAAGACGCTGACCGTCATCGACCACGCACTGCGGCTGGTGAACGCGCGGCGCGCCAAGGAGGGCAAGGAGCCGCTCGACATCGCGGCCATCGATCTGGCGGACGCCAAGGTCTACCAGTTGATCTCGGGCGGGCACACGACGGGTGTGTTCCAGCTCGAGTCGTCGGGCTTCAAGGAGCTCCTGAGGAAGCTCAAGCCCGACTGCATCGAGGACATCATCGCGGCGGTGGCGCTGTATCGGCCGGGGCCCTTGCAGTCGGGCATGGTCGACAGCTTCATCCGGCGCAAGCACGGGCAGGAGCCGGTCGCGTATCCGCACCCGTCGCTCGATATCGTGCTCAAAGAGACCTACGGCGTCATGGTCTACCAGGAGCAGGTCATGCAGTCGGCGAGCGTGCTCGCGGGCTTCTCGCTCGGGCAGGCCGACATCTTGCGCCGCGCCATGGGCAAGAAGAAGGCCGAGGAGATGGCCAAGCAGCGCGCCGTGTTCGCGGCCGGCTGCGCCGAGCGCGGCGTCGACGAGAAGCAGGCGAGCGAGATCTTCGACACCATCGAGAAGTTCGCAGGCTACGGCTTCAACAAGTCGCACTCGGCCGCGTACGGCATCATCACCTACCAGACGGCGTGGTTGAAGACCCACTACCCCGTCGAGTTCATGGCCGCGCTGCTGACCAGCGACGGCGACTCGACCGACAAGATCGTGCGTCTCATCGCCGAGTGCAGGACGATGGGGCTCACCGTGCTCCCGCCCTCGGTCAATATCTCGGACCTGGACTTCACGACCGGTGACGGCGCCATCCGCTTCGGCATGGGGGCGGTCAAGGGGGTCGGCGGGGGCGCGGTCGAGGCCATCCTCGCGGCGCGCGACGAGGGCGGCGCGTTCAAGGACCTCTACGATTTCTGCGAGCGCGCCGACCTCAAGCGCGTGAACAAGCGCGTGATGGAGGCGCTCGTGAAGTGCGGCGCGTTCGACGAGCTCGGCCAGACGCGGCGCGGCCTCTGGGACGAGCTCGACCGGGCCATCGAGCGCGGCCAGACCGCGCAGCGCGACAAGCAGGCCGGGCAGTTCTCGCTGTTCGGGGCGTTGATGGCGCCGGCCCCGAAGAAGAAGGTCGAGGTCGTCGAGCTGGTCATGAAGGAGGAGTGGCCCGACAAGGAGCGACTCTCGTTCGAGAAGGAGTGCCTGGGCTTCTACGTGTCGGGGCATCCGCTCGATCGGTACGCGGCAGACCTCTCCCGCATGGGCATGAAGACCATCGTGCAGCTGGATGCGATCGAAGGCCCGGCCCTGCGCGACGAGGTCACGGTGGCCGGCGTCATCGGCGAGGTGCGCGAGCGCATCTCGAAGAACGGCGGCGGGCGCATG
>JAEUKJ010000407.1 GCA_016792665.1 Deltaproteobacteria bacterium
CCATGTGTGCACGTCGCGCTGCAAAGCCCCAAGGAGCATGACATGGCAGCCAACAAGGTGATCCTCATCGGCCCTCTCGGCGTCGCGCATGGCCTCGTGCAGGGTCATCCCTTGAGCCTTCGCCTTGGCTTCGAGCGTGGCCCAGAACGCTGTCGAGCACGCGCCGCGCCTTCGACGTCGGCCAGACGCTTACGCGACCAACGCCACCGTGAGAGGCAGCGCCACCGCGTCGCCATGCTCGGCCCGATCGGCCAGGGCCCGCAACGCCAGAGCGAGCGCACCGTTGACGGCGGCCTCGCGCGAGTCGGCATAGACGAGCACGCCAGGCAGCTCGGGCACCGCCCCGATCCAGCGACCGTCTTCTTCGAGCTCGGCTTCGACGTGCACGTTCATGGCGTGACCCTATCGACCGGGTGCCTCGCACGCAACGGATGATGCGTGTTTCGACTCGCAAGATCGTCTCGACGCGTCGCGGGTCTTGTTCGGCCTTCGAGAACTGTCGCTTGAAGGGGATCACCGTCCACCTTCGCCAGAAGCCATCGCTCGTGTCGGCCACCGGGGGGAGACGGTTCGCCGCGCGCCGTCGGGTGCGGTAGTCTCGCGAGGTCGCACGCGACACGGAAGGCACGGCGAGGTTCGAGCCCTCGGGCGAACGAAGAACGTCTACGACGTCCCCGCCTTCGCCGCATCGAACGCAACGCCAGGTAAGCCCGTCTTTCGCGCGTGCGCCCCACCCGTCGCAACCACGCGGTCTCGGTCGGGAAGCCCCGCAAGCGGATCTGCGCTTCCCACACCGCCGAGCCAGCGGCGTTCTTGCGCTCGCGGAAGGTCGCCATCGTGCCCCCTTGGACGTGACACCACGTTACCTTCCGACGGGTCGCAAGACGCGTCGGAATCGTGGGGCCAGCGTGGGGCGAGAGGGTGCGGAGGGCTGAGGGGCTTGGGTCGGGCGGGGATCGAACCCGCGACCATCGGATTAAAAGTCGCACCCGTAGGGGGATGGTAGCTTGGGGTTGTGGCGTAAGTAGCTGAAAACAAGTCTATCGAGGTCTATCCTAGTCTAGCTCGATTCGCCTTGGTTTGGAACGGATTGGATCATGGGTGGATCACGAGAGGGGACACCTCGCGCGTGTGACCCTGGCTACTTCGTCACCATGGGTGCATGCGTTCTGGAATACCCAGAACCGAAAACCCGAAAACCCCGTCGGGGCGAGCAAACACGCGCTCCCGACGGGGTTCGTCTTCGACACCGGAACCATACCGGAACCACCCGGAAACCTCCCCGGATACCGGAAACCATCCGACCGTCAGGCGGGGTCGACGGTCGCCACCCGGGGCGAGGCGGTCGGGCGCAGAGCGAAGCGGCCACCGAAGACCCGTTGGAAGCTCTCCGCCGTGTCGGCCAGGTCGTCGGGCTCGTCGCTCTCCGAAAGCACGGCGTGGGGGACGCCACCGTGCGAGAGGACGAACGCGGGGGCGCCGGGGAGCGCAACCACGTCTTCGAGGTCGGCGGGGGCGTGCCAGGTCGTCTCGTCGAACCGATGGGCGTCAGCGTGCGCGAACGCCTCGAAGAGCGCGCTCTCGGCTTCCTCCCGCAGTCGCCATGAGAGCCGGGGGAACCGAGCCTCGAAGGTGTCGACGCCATCGGGGGCGAGCCCCCAAGAGACGACGGCGGCGGGGATCTCGGGGGTCACCCGGATCCCGCCTTCGAGATCCTGCCAGCGCTTCCGGGTGTCGACGAACCGCGCGGCCCGGGTGACCGTCGGCCGGTCGACACCTTCGGGGAACCGCGCGCGGCCTCGGATGACGTAGACACCTTCGATCGCGGGGATGAGCCACGGGCAGAGGTTGGGCGCGCTCATGCCTTCCCCCCTTCGGCTCGAAGGCCGCAGACGTCGCCTTCGGCTCGAAGGCCGCAGACGGCTCCCCAGAGCAGATCCCGCGCTTCCTGCGCTCGGGTCGCGGCTCGGGTCAGCCCGATCGCGGTCAACACGTCGTCGGCCCGGGAGGGCAAGTCGCGGATCCGCTCGGCGAAGGCGTCCAGCTCGGCGTGGATCCGCTCGGCGTCGGAGACGAGGGCCTCGAGCTCGGCCGGGCTCATGCCGCACCCCCTTCGGCGCGCATCCAGGTCGAGGCGCGCTGGTCGGCTCCGAAGTGCCCCACGTCGTCGTCGACGTGCGCGAACGGGTCGACCTTCGGGCAGGTCGGGTCCGCCAGAGCCGCCAGGGCCGCGCGACGAGCGCGAGCACGGTCAGCGAAGGGGTTGGTGCCGGGGGCGGTCTTGGAGTAGGTAGGGGACAGGGTCTTCATCGGCTTCACTCCGGTGAGGGGCTTAGGCCGGGCGGGGTGTTGGTAGCACCTCGTCCGGTCGCTTCTGATTATCTGAAAATCAGAAGGCCGCGTCAAGCCTCTTGTGCTGATTTTCCGAAAATACTATCGTGCAGGGCATGAAGAACGAAGGGCGCACGACCCGGATTACGATCGCCTTCACCGACGACGAGCTCGCGACGCTTGAGGACTGGATGCGTGCCCAGGGCATGATCCGCGGCCGCTCTGAGGCGATCCGCCAGCTCATCGCTGCAGGCCTCGAGGCGCACGCCCCCGGCACACCCGCCCCCGTCCCGAAGGTCCAGCATCGCACGGCCGACGAGGGCGTCCGCGACGAGGGCCAGGACAACGCCGCGGTGGCGGCCCGGCTCGGCAAGCCGCGGCGTCGCTAGAGGGTGTGCCGGGGGCGTGGCAGCTCGCAGGGCCAGGCGCGGTTGACCGACATCCCGGTCCGAGGCGATGCTTCACGCATGCGCAACACCGTACTCATCGCCTCAGCCTTGCTCGTCGCTTGCTCGTCCGATCCCGGATCTGCGGGCCCCGTGCTCGTCCCCGACGCAGACACGAACGTCTCGTTCGATGCGCACGAGCCGCAACCTGACACCGGCTTGGACGCGGAGATCCAGACCGACACCTCGGCCGGCTCGCCGAACGCCTCCGGAACCCGCCTCGAGCTTCGCTACCAGGTCACCCGAGCTTCTGACGGGACGGTGGTTCGGGCGTCAGAGCCGTCGTACTACGACCGTCAACTCGAGACGCAGTGCCTGTTCCTTCAGGCGAAGGACGGGAAGCAACGGTGTGTGCCTCTGTTGGGAGGCAGCGTATCGGGCGTTTTCGCGGACGCAGCCTGCAACGAAGCTCTAGTCTATCGATCCGCTTGCGACATTGCGCCACGGTTCTACTCAACCTTGGCTGCCGCCCAATGCTCCACGACCGCTTGGACCGTATTCGAAGTTGGCGCGAAGCACTCGGGCCAGATCTACTCCAAGAGCGGCGACACGTGCACTCCGCAGCCTGCACGCGACACGCTGGCCTATTACCGCCTCGGCCGCGAGCTCCAGCCCGATGAGTTCGTCTCGGCCGAGATCACGACCGAGCCCTAGGGTCGTCCAGAGGGTGTGCCGGGGGCGATCTGCCCAGATCGAGCGTGTCAGCCTCGGGGCTTGCGGCCCCGCGTCTTGGCGGCCGGCTCGGGCTCGACGGGCGCGACCAGCTCGGGGAGCTCGGCCTCGAGCGCATCGATCCCGCGCAAGAGGGCCAGCTTCACGACGGCGGCGGCGGACGGGCGGATCATGCGCCCCCAATCCGACGCGGCGAAGCGAGGGACGAGGGCTTCCGCCCGGGCGAGTAGCTGCGATTCGACTCGAACGGCGCGATGCGGGTCTTTGTGGGCCATGGCTTCCTCTTCTTCGACTTCGGCCAGGCGGGCGCCAAGCCACGCCTTCGGGTTCTCAGGGGACTCGCGCGCGGCCAGTCCGCGAAGCTCGGTGAGAAACTCGCGGATCCGACGCTCGCGCGCCAGGTCGACGACGCGACCCCGAGTCATGCCGACCGCCCGAGAAGGCGCGCAACCGTGGTAGCGTGCCAGCGGCCACCGCGCGCGGGGACCGACTCGGCGTTCAAGCGCTCGGCGATGGCGCGGATGGACAAGCCCTCGTCGCGAAGGCTCTTCACGAGGGCGAGCGCGCGAGCCTCGCTCTCGTTCGCGACCAGCTTGCGCCCGTCGGCGCCGACGTCGAAGCCGATGGGAGCATCGCCCCCGGTCTTCTCGCCCCGAGCGCGCTTGGCGGCCAGGGCGCCCCGGGTGCGCGACGCGATCAAGGCGCGCTCGAGCTGCGCGAAGACGTCCATCATGGAGCGCATCGCCCCAGCGAAGGGGTCGTCACTCTCGGGGGCGTCGGGCGTCGCCACCGAAGCCCCGGCCCGCCTCGCGGTCTCTTCGACGACGGCGGCGATCCCGACCGACCGCGCGATCCGGTCGCGCCGCGCCGCGACCAACACGCCACCGCGCGAGAGGCTCGCGAGAGCATCGGTGAGCCCGGGGCGCTTGTCGGCCGGGACCGTGCCCGACACGCCTTCGTCGCGATGGACGCCAACCACCGTCAGGCCGTGAGCCGCGCAGAACTTGCGCGCGGCGGCCTCTTGGGCTTCGAGCCCAAGCCCCGACTCGGCTTGCTCGTCGGTCGAGACGCGGAGATAGACAACGGCGCGGCGGGTCTTCGGGGCGGGTGACGTGCTCTTCATGAGCTACAAAGTACGGCCTCGAACGATCCAGGTCAACCGAAAAGTGTACACACTACGGTCGAAGCGTGTACAGGTCGCGCGCGTAGAGGCGTCCAAATGTTACCCCTTTGGCGCCGGTTTCGGCCCGCATGCGTCTGTGCTTATTGCCCATGCGCGAGCGCCTTAGGGTTGACCATGAACACCTCAGTCGGGCGACCGCACTTCGAGCCGACTCCCTTGACGGGCGAGGTCACAAGCCCCCGGTCGACCAGCTCGCGAAGCGCCTTCTTCACGTCGGCGGCCAGGGGGAACTTGGCGCGCGCCTTCTCGCGCAGCTCGTTGACGGTGACTGGAACCGGCCCGGGGCGTCCGTCGACCAGCGCCTTGATATACTTCCAGAGCACCTCGGCGGCCGTCGTCTCGTCGACCTTCGGGGCGCCCATGAGGGCGTTGGCGCGCTTGCCATGCGCCAAGAGGTAGGTGCCAACGCTCATCGCGGCCTTGATGGTGTCGCACCCGATCTCGGCGTCATCGGAGAGCGGGCGGCCTTCGATGGCGTGGAAGGCGAGGGCGATACGGCCAACGATGCCCCGCAGCTTCGACCCGAACGATCTCACCTCTTCGAGATCGCCTCCGGGGCGGAGGTCAGCCTCAATCGCGCTGTAGAAGGGCTCGAAGAGCACCCGGGCGTCCCGGCTCAGGCTCACGACGGCTTCCGAGTCGGGGAGCGCGAGAAGGCGCCGGATGGTCCCGTGGTAGCCACGGGTGACGGGCTCGGGGATCTCCGGGGCGTTGTCGATGTGGAAGCGTCGATCCCCCACGCGTGTAACGGGGGACACGATCGCCAGGCGGCCAATCAAGCCCCGCTCCTTCAAGTCTCCCGGCCTCTTCCCGAGCCCTTCGATCACCTTCGGCTGTACGGCGCAGAGAATCGAAAGGTGCGGCCGGGCGCAGAGCTTCGAGGGGCGCCCCATGCGGTCGACTCGGATGCTTTGATGGTCATAGGCCGACAACACCGTGTCCATGTTGGGCTTGTCCCCGTAGCGCCCGGTGAGGAGGTCGAAGACTTCGTTTCCTTCCTCCGATTGCCAGAGCACGCGGCCGTACTCGCAGAGCATATCGGTAACCTTCTCGGGCGTCGGCGAGGTCGTCACGCGATACGGCTCGCGAGGGGTCCCGGCTTCCAGGTCGGCGAGCGCCCGCGCCGCGTCTTCGGCGACCTTCTCGGGGCTCGGGAGAGGGTTCCGCGTCGCTTCGGGATGCGTGCTTTGTGGTGCATCGGGCGCGCGCGGCGGCCAGGTCGGCTTGGCGGCCTTTGGGACCTTCGAGGCGGTCTTGATGGCGGCTTCCTTCTTCGCGGCCGCGATCTTCATGCGGGTGTCATGCGCCGCGAGCTCGCACCGGATCCGCTCGGTGTGTTCGGCGGCCACCTCGTTGAGCGGGCGCAGAGCCTCGCGAAAGAGCCCCGACTTGTTGGCGCCGCTTTCGTCGACGATCACGACATACAGGTTGGGGCCTTCCTTCCATGCCGGCTGCATGCGGATCCAGCCCTTCCCCGAGAGCGCGAAAGAGCACGCACCCAAAGCGAGCATCGCAGCCGAATCGAGGGGGACTTGCATCGCCTCCACCGCATAGTGCGCCCACTCTGCGAGCGCGGCCGGGAGTGCGTCCAAGGGGAAGTCAGGAAGGTTGCTCGTCGTCGTTGGTAGCTCGGGCTCGGGCCAGTCGGCTTCGACGGTCTCGAAGCTCATGCTCGCGAGGTCGGGGATCACGGCGCCGTTCATGCGGCCTTCCTTCGAGCGCATGGAGCGCCGATCACTTGTGCCAGGTGTCGCGCGCGGGTCACGTCGCCAAAGCCATCGGCGAAGACCACGGCGGGTCTCCCGGCCAGGGCGAGCGCGACCAGCTCGGGGGCGAATCGAGAGGGGCGACCAAGCGCGATGGTCGGTCGACCAGCGGCCAGGGACGCAGCCGCGAGGGACTCGTCTTCGACGACGAAGATCGGGCCTTCGAGGCGGAGAGCTTCCGCAAGCCCGAAGGGGAGAGACGGCCCGAGCATGCGAGCGACCACGGGGGCGCCGTCGTCGACCTTCTGTCCCGTGAGGCTTGTCACGTTCCCGGCCTCGTCATGCCAGAGGAAGACGAAGCACCCGGCGAACGGCTCGTCATGCCCTTCGACGAGCCCCGCCGCTTCCGCACCTTCAACGAGCCGTTCGCCCCCAAGGTGCGCCAGGAACCCGCGCAAGCCGTTGTTGGCGAGCGGGGAGAGCCCAACGAGGGCGCGCTCTGCCCCCCGTCGGATCTGGCGGATGGCCCCTTCGATCAGGAAGGCACGAAGGGGAGAGAGCCCGCAGACGTCGACGAGGTAGCGAAGGTGCTCCTCTGGGCTTGGCACGTCTTCGGCCAGGTCGACCAGCGAGCCCGCGAGGTACTGATAGTGCAGGGCGGCCAATCGCAGCGCTCGGCGGGCGAGCGGGTGCGCGGCCGGCATGGTGGTTCGAATCGTTGGGATGAGCTCGCGCTCGGCCAGCGCTTCGCCTTGGGCATGGGTGCCGTACTTCCTCGCGTGGATCAGCTTCGCGGCGAGGTCTCGTTCCGACCACGGGGGCGAACAGGTCTCGTTCCACTCGCGCAGAAGCTCGAAGGCGTCGGCGTCGCTCAGGTCGAAGTCGACAACGAGCTTGGCGGCGGTCGCGTAGGTCCATCGGTCACCACCGGCCCCGGCGATCGCGGGGTCGCGCTTTGCCATCCACGCGCGGGCGCGTTCGAGGTTGTCGGCCGAGACTCGCGCGTGATCTTGCCTCGCGCTTCGCGTTGCACCCTGGTCGACTTGCGCACCTCGCGGGATCTTCGTCGCGTCGACGGCGCGGCCGGGTCGGGCGATCGTCTCGCGCGGCGGGTCGGCCTCGAGGCTCACGGGGACGAACCACAAGCGCGAGGGGTTCCCGCACGCGGGGTCGAAGGTCACGCGGCCGATGGCACCGAAGTAGAGCCGCGCGGCGCTGTAGACGGCGGGCCAGTCGCGGGCTTCGACGGGGGCGACCAGGGGGAGCACGATGCGCCACTTGCACGCGCCATCGCGCCCATGGCTCGGGGAGCGATGCGCGAAGTAGGCGAGCCCGGCCAGGTCGAGAGCGGCGAGAAGGTGCGTCCACTCGCCCCGATCGTCGGCGTCCAACGCGAGCGCGTAGACCTTCGACACGGCGCCATCGGCGCGGCGATGGTCGCGGGCTTCGATGGGGGACCATCCGGGCGCGTGCGCCTTCTCGGAGACGGCCGCCCCGACGTGACCAGCAAGCCAGGCGACCAGCTCGGGCCAGGGGCCTTCCATCGGCGCGCCGTGAGTCGCGCGGACACCGGGCCACGCGATCCAGCGCATCGGCAAGTCTCCGGCGAGGACTCCCGCCAGGTCGCGAAGCTCGGTCATGCCGCGTTCGCCTCCAACCAGAGACGCCGATGTTTGTCCCACGCGAGGGCGAAGTCTTCGCCCGTGGGAGCCTCGTCGACGAAGAGGACCCCGCCCGCGACCATGCCCAACCAGAAAGCGCCCGCGTCCACCATCTCGGCGCGAACCGCGCTCGCGCTCATCGTCGCGAAGTTGAACAAGCGAGGCGGCCACCCGGGGAGGTCGATTTCGACGAATCCGGGTGACGTGATCCGGGCTTCCAGTCGGGTCCCCGCGTAGAGGATCCGGGCTCCTTGGCGGTCGCCTTGAATGTCGAGAGGGATGGGGGCGAAGAAGCGCACTCGCGCCTTCCGTCGCTTGTCGGCCTGGCTCTTCATGCCGCACGCGGACCTTCCGCCTTGCCCGTCTTCTGGCCGTCAATCCAGGCGAGGAAGGCGGGGACAGAGATCAGCATCTTGCGGCCAACGAGCCGGGCGCACTGCGACCGGAAGCCGTGGAAGTCGCGCCAGAGCCATTGCTTGACCCCGCCCACCTTGACGAAGGGGAACCGCTCGCAGAGCGCGGGGACCGTCAGAAACTCGGGGTGCTCTTGCATCGCATGCCTTGGTCATCCCGGGGTTGGTCGGGTGACGGGCGAACGATGCAAGGCGCGGTCGAACATGAATACGGAATCGCGGAATCCGCCCCGACTCCGCGATTCCTCCGCGCGTCAGTGCGGACCTTCGTCCGGCTTGGGGGAGGTCGCCCGAGCAAACGCGGCTTCCGACTCCTCCCGCCGCTTGTCCAGCTCGGTCTTGGTCGCTAGGCGGGTCGCGAGGAAGATCCCGAGGGGGCCCAAGAGAAGGCCGAGCAACGCCCCGGTGTCGACCCGGCCCTTGAACCCGCCGATGACGGCGCCGGCTATCGAACAAGTGGCCCAGACGTGCAGAAGGTCGACGATGGTGTCCGTGGTCATACGGGGATGCTCTTGCAGCCCCAGCGACACGTCAACTCCCGCTGCCCGTTCGCTTCGCTTCCCACGCGGCGACGACTTGCCGGACCTCGGCCGGAACGCTCTCGTCCTCGAGCAACGTCGCCAGGTCGACCGGCACCTTTCCGCGGATCGCGGCCTCGGCGACTTCGACCCGGACCCGGGCCATGAAGTAGTTGTCGAGCGCGGCGAGCTCGACGGCATCGTTCTTCCGTCGCTTCATGCCGGCCCCCCCCCCGTCCACGTCCCAGTCCTTCCGTTCGACGGCAATGTACCCGCGACGCACGGCCCACGCGGCGACTGCCTGGCGTACTTCGACAGGCAGTTCTTCGTCCGCGAGGAGCGGAGCAATGCCGAACCCTGGGATCGGTCGAACGCCCTTTGCCGCGGCCTCCGCGACCTCGACCCGGACTCGAGCCATGCGCGCATCGACTTCTGCGCGGTCCGCTTGCGCGATCTTGAGGCGTGCATCGGCCGAAGACGCCCGGGCCTGGTCGCCAGCACTCGGCCCGAAGCCGGGGACACCACGCGCCCTCATGAGTGCCAGCGCGGCCTTGGTATCCACGTCGCTGAGATCAATGAGCTTTCCGTATAGCGCCATCGTCCCTTTTGCCTCGGCGATGGCGTACTCGTCTGCGAACTTGGCATGCTCGGTGTGACGCGGGACCGCCGAGCGCCCCGACTTGAGCCACTCGGCGACGGTCCGCGTGGCCACCCCAGATCCACCCGCAGCCATGATCTTGCTGTAGCCCTGCTCGATGAGCTCCAGGAAGCGACGTCGACGCCCAGCATCGAACGGGCGCCCATGGCGCGCGGGTTGTGCGGAGGGCATCCTACTTTCCGCCCCGCATCTTCGACTTGTGGGCGTCGATCTTCTCGGCTCGGGTCTTCGCCCCATCGGCGGCGGACTTCTCGGCCTTGGATCCATCGGCGGCGGACTTCTCGGCCTTGGATCCGCCCATCCGCGCCTTGTGCGCGGCGATCTTCTCAGCTCGGGTCTTCTCGGTCACGGCTTGGCTCCTTTGCGGCGCTCGGCTTCGCGCTCGGCTTGGATCTCCCGTTGAAGCCTGGCGAGCTCGGCTTCACGCTCGGCTTGGGCGATCTCCCGTTGAAGGCTCATCTCGAGGCGCATGACCTCTCTCTCCGTCAGGATCGGCTTCTGCGGTCGTGGGGGAGGCGGCGGGGGCACCGTATCGAGCGCCCCCGAGGGTACACCTCCCATGATGTTGCCGAGCTTCGCCTTCGTCTCGTCGACCAGCGCCCGCGCCGCAGAGCCTCCGGGCAGTTGTGCGACGATTTCCGCGAGCCCTTCGAGAAGCGACCAGATCCCGACGATCTCGGCGGACGCCCTGCCATGAAGCATCACGGGCTCATAGGGTCTCTGAGGCGTTTCGTTGCCGACCCCGATGCGATAGCCCCGATCCGTCGGGATGATTGAGTGCCGCGGGCGCTTGAGCTCCGTCGTCGTCACGCCACTTCCGTTGCCGCTTTCTGCCTTCTGATAATCCATGTGTCAGCTCCTCCCGTGGTCCCTACCTCGACCGCCCGTTCGCCAACGGCGGGCTCCCCAACCCCATCACCGCGCTGAGCGGCCGCGCCGTCGCGCCCAAGAACGCGGACTTCAACGCGACGTCCGCGAACCGCGCGGGGTCGTTCGTCTCGAGGCGGGTCGTGAGGTAGATTTTCGACCCGCGCATATCGGCATGCACGGGATGCTTCTTGTCCTTGTCTTTGTCCTTCAACTTCTCTTCGAGCCACGCCTCAAGCGGGTTCCGCGCCCCGAGCATATGCGCAAACGGTGCGGCCACGATCCCGCCCGCGCGGTCGAGTCCGAACGCGAACTGAGACAACGGCCCCGTGAAGGCGTCGAGGATCTTGCCGACGGCGGTCTTGGCCGTATCGACCGCGCGATCGCCCGCCGGGCCAGTGAACGCCGCTTCCCACATCTCTCGGGCTCGCAGCTCGGCCCCCTGCTTCTCCATGCCGGCAAGCTCGCCCGAGAACTTCACGAGGTTCCCTAGCGTGCTTGGGAGCGACTCGAGCTCTTTGAACGCCTTGTACTTGCCCGAAGCGCTGTCCTCAGATGACTGGCCAGGGAGCACGCGCCCCATGGGGTCAATCTTGATATCCCACTTGCTCGCCAGCCCGACGAGGCGTTCGGTCTCGCGCGCGGCCTTGAGCATCTTGTCGTTCAAGCTCTCCCACTCGCCAGGCTTGAACTCGGTGCCTTCGATCTCCCGCCGCTTTTCTTGTGTGGTGGTGAGCGGCGCCTTCTTACCCAGCGCCACATCGACATCCCGCCCGAAGTCGGCGAGCCTCTGAAGCTCGTTGTTCAGGTCCTTGATGGACTCGCGATATTCCGCGTTGATGGCGCGCGAGCGGTTGAACTTCCGGTCGATCGCGTCAACGGCCTCGACGACGAGATAACCAGCACTGGCGACCAGGGCAAGACGGCTGGCCACCTCACTGATGGTCCCGACGACGCTCGTCCCCTTCGACAACGACGACACGAAGCCCGTCGTGGAACCCGTCGCGGTCGCTGCAGAGCGGCCCGCGACCGCGAAGTCAGACCCGAGCCCTTGGATCGTTGGACGTGTCGCGGCTGCCGTCGCCCGCATCCTGTCCAGCTCTGCCGTCATCCACGGCGCGGCCATCATCTCGCGGCCCGGACCGAAGCCAAGCGCGGGGGTCTGCCCCGCACCCATTCCGAACTGAGTGTTCTTCAAGAACGCGTTCGGGTTCGTGTTGGTCTCGCCACTCTGGACCACGATCGGAGCCATCCGACGCGCCGAACTTGCGGTCTGTGCAAGCCGCTGGTCGAGATCCCTCGCGGCATTCTCCGCCAGCCGGAGATCCGCAGCTATCGCCTTGCCAGGGGTCGGCCTCGAGAGGGCTTCCAGGTCGTGCTTGACGTTCGCAAGCTCCCCGCCGAGCTCGCGCGTGTCCTTCTTCGCGGACTCGAGATCGCGGCGAAGCCCCTCGACTTCGACGACAAGTATCGTCCGCACTGTCTGGATAGCTTCCACCGCTACACCCCCTCCACCGTGGTCACGAGCTCGGCGACTGCGCTACACCATCGGCGCCACGTGCCGAGCGGCATCGCTCGCTGCTCGGCTCGCCCGACCGCGGTGAAGC
>JAEUKJ010000432.1 GCA_016792665.1 Deltaproteobacteria bacterium
CGAGACCCCGACCAGCGCCCCGAGGTTCGCCACGGATGCGTCCCCGAAGTCGTTGCCGTAGACCACCCCGACCTTGGCGTCGACCGACACCTCGGGGCTCGCCAGAATACGGAGGAGCACGCCAGGCTCCACCCCGAAGAGGCGCGCACCATGGCCCGGGCCGACCGGCAACGTCAGCCTGGCATACGGCGCGAACTGCACCGCTTCGCCACTCGCCGCGTAGCGCAGCCCCAGCGCGAGGTCACCGATGCGCGACTGCACCGCGCCTTCTTCGCCGAGCACGAGGTCTTGCGCCACGACCGCCGCGTCGAGCCCGAAGGCCTCGCTCACCGCCCACTCCCCTTGCAGCACCAGGCCCAGCGCGCCCGAGCCCGGCGCGTCATCGGCCAGCGTCGCATCGAGCACCACGCGGCTCTCCGGCACGACCGTCGACAGCGGCCCCGGCAGGCCCCGCCCGACCCGGTTCGGCGCCATCGGCAACAGATCCCGCGTGTGCTCGACGACCTCGGGCACGACCCGCTTCTCGACCGCCACCTCGCGCGTCGCGAGCTCGCCGCCCAGCCACCGTGCCCGCACCGCCACGCGCCCGGGACCGTCCTCGGCCACCGGCTCCAGCGTCGCCACGAAGCGCCCGGCCCGCTCGTTCACCGGCAGGGTCTTGCCGTCCGACGACTCGACCACGAGCCCCGGCAAGAGCGCCTTCCGCCCGCGCTCGTCCTTGACGTCGAGGCTCAGCTCGACCGCGTTGCCGTCGCCGCGCGCGAGCGGCTCGCCGCTCACCTCGAAGGCCCCGCTCACCCCGAGGATGCGCACCGGCCACGTCGTCTCGGCCGATCCCTTCTTGAAGGTCAGCGCGTGCAGCCCGGCCGTCGCGAGGTAGATGGGCTCGGTCCCAGGCCGCGCCGCGCCTCCGTCGACCGACACCGTCGTCGTGGCCGCGAGCTCCTTGGGGACCCCCAACTTCAGGAAGCCGACCGCCTCGAGCACCCCGTCCGGGCCCGCATCCAGCGCGCGCGTCGGCTGCAGCGTGAGGACCTCGATCTCCTTGGCCAGCCCCGGCTTGCTCTCGAGCTGGGCCGCATCCCGCGTGCCGATGCGCACCGCGTAGCGCCCCGCCGCGAGGTCGGCCAGCTTCAGCTTGTTGACCCCCTTGCCCACCTCGGCATCGAAGAGGACCTGCTTGAAGGTCGCGTCGGTGGCCAGCTCCACGCGGTAGGTCTCGGCCTCGGGGACGCCGTTCCAGGCCGCCTCCCAGCTCGCCGTCTGGCCCTGCACGATGGCGACGAGCGCCGTCCCGGCCCCATCGACCCACCCCGGCGGCGGCGGCAGCGGGCGCGCCGGCTCGGGCTTCTGCCCCTTCTTGACGACCGTGCCCTGGCCTTCGGGGACCTCGACGGTCGCGCCCTTGGCCGAGACCGAGGCCTTGCCATCGAAGACCGAGATCATCGATGCGATGGACTCGGCCTGGATCTGGGCCAGCTTGCCGTAGATGTCGACCTGCCCCGACGGGGTCTTGACCACCATCGGGTTCACCGGGCCACCGGCGGCGGCCTCATCCAGCGCCGCGAGCCCGCCCTGGATCGTGCCCTGCTCGAGCATGACCTCGATCTTGTCGCGCCGCGCCGTCCGCGCCGCCGAGGCCGACGCCCCGTAGATGACCAGCATCGCGTTCTCGCGCAGCTTGAGGTCGCTCCGGTCCTCGAACACGATGTGCGCGGCGCTCTCGTCACCGGTCGCGACCCGGTAGAGCCGCCACAGGTTCATGCGCTCCTTCGCCTCGAGCCAGTCCAGCGCGCGCGGCGGCTTGGCCTTCACCTCGCGCTTCAACCACCCGAGCTGCGCCTCGGGCCCGGTGCCGAGGATCGGCAGCTTCAAGATCTGCCCGGGCTTGAGCAGGAAGGGAGGCTTCCCAACAAACTCGTTGTATTGGTAGATCAGCGGGTACTTGTCGCCCGATCCGTAGAACTCGGCCGCGATGGACCACACCGAGTCGCCCGGCTGGACGACGTAGGTCTTCACCTCGGGCCCGGTCGGCTCGGCCGCCTGCGCCGCCGTGAGCCCGCTCCCCGACACCGCGAACACGACGGCCACGCAGGCCGCGATCCCTCGAGCCCGCCTCATCGTGCCCCCCCGCGTCCATGCTGCACTGCCACGGCCGGCATGGCCTCGTCCGCGCGCGAGTCGAAGTCGATGCGCGGGGCCCCGGGCGGGGCTGGGTCCACGATGCGGAACTCCACCCGCCGGTTCTTGTTGCGCCCCGCCTTGGTCGTGTTCGGGGCCAGCGGGTGCGTCGACCCGAAGCCCTTGGGCAGGAGGCGCCCGGGATCGACACCGAGCTCGACGAGCTCGTGCTTGACGCGCGCCGCGCGCCGCTCGGAGAGGTCCACGTTCATCTCTTCGTCGCCCTGGTTGTCGGTGTGGCCCTCGATGCGCACGCGCCGGACCTGCGGGTTGGCCTTCAACACCGCGGCGATCTGCTCGAGCAGCGGCCCGGCCGAGGGGGCCAGCACGTTGCTGCCCGAGTTGAACTCGACGCGCTGCGCGATCTCGATGGCGCCCTCCTTCGCGACGACCTTGGCCTCGCCCACGTCGGGACAGCCGTCGTCGTCGTCGATGCCGTTGGGGGTCTCGAGCTCGGTCGGGCACTTGTCCTTGGCGTCGAGGACGCCGTCGTTGTCGTTGTCCGGGTCGGGGCAGCCGTCCTCGTCGTGGAACCCGTCGAGGTCCTCGCGCACGTTCGGGCACTGGTCCTGGGGCACCGGGACGCCGTCGCCGTCGGCGTCCGGATCGGCCGCGCTCGCCGCCTCGAGGGCCGCCGCGAAGGCCTCGGCGCTGGCCGCGCTGGCCGCGTCGCTTGGCCCGCCCGCGCCGCCCCCGAAGCTCGGTGCCGGCGGGAAGGTCGGGGCCGGGTCGCTGGCGCGCGCGCCGTCCGTGCCGTCCGAGCCGTCTCCTGCTCCGTTCACGCCGTCACCCGCACCTGCGACCGCCTCCGGCAGCGCGGGTCGCGGCGAGCCGCCCGTCGACCAGGTGAAGCCGACCACCACGCGAAAGTCCGGCGCGCCATAGCCTTTGGTGAGCCCCGTGCCGCCCGCTGCGGTCAGCGCCCACTGCTCACCGTAGACACGCGCTCCGAAGCGCGCCTCGAGCGGGCGCTTGCGCGCCTCGGCCACCCCCTCGGGATCGAGAGGCGACTCCCCGAAGCCGATGGCACCTTCGGCCTCGGCCAGGAACGACAAGGGCACGCTGGATCCGAGGGCCGCCATCGGCAGCTCGAGGCCGAGCCCGTAGCGGACCTCCTGGCCGATCGCGAGGTCGATGATGCGGCGGTCTCCGCGCAGCCGATAGCCCGCCTGCAGCGCCACCACGAAGCCATCGGCGCTGCGCCAATCGACCACGAGACGCGGCTCGAGCGAGACCACCCCGTCGCTGGAGAAGTCGTCGGTCGATCCGGTCGGCAACCAGCTCAGGACCGCCAGGCCGAGGCCCACGCCACTCTCGCCCGCGGCTGGCCCGAAGAGGCGTCCGCGCAGGCCGATGCGCAGGTCACCGGGCGAGAACGTGTAGTCGTCGCCCTCGACCGCGCTGGTTGCGTGCAGCGGCATCGCGACCTCGAGATCCAACCGATCGAAGAGGCCGAGACCGATCCCCAACGTCGAGATGATCCGCTCGTGCAAGGGGCCGCGTGTGCGGACGCCATTGATCGCGCCGACGAGCTCGTCGTTGGCCAGGGTGCCGACGAGGCCCACATGCAAGTCGAGGTGGGCTGGCACCCAGCTCGTCTCGAGCCCGATGATCGCCCCGGGGGACAAGGCGGGCTCGAAGTTGCGAGGATCGAAGTCCTGCGCCCGGACCAGGGTCGGGACGAGCGGGACGAGAGCGAGGGTGACCCCGACGAAGAACCGATGGGTGGGCTTCACGGGGCGCATCGTAGTGGGCCCCGAACGGGTCGTCCAATTGAGCCCGCCCTCGGTTACACCCGTCGTGTGAAGTTACTCGAGCGACTTCAGGCGGACCTTTACTTCACGCCGGGCTCCGTTGCGGTCGAGGGTCACGACGACCTCGTCACCGACGGCGCGCTGGTCGAGGAGGCGGGTGAGGTCATCGATCGACTTCACGTTGTCCTGATCGATGGCGACGATGACGTCGCCGAGGCGCACGCGTCCGAAGCGGTCCTGCTCGAGGCCGACGATGCCGGCCTCGGCCGCGGGCGAGTCGGGCCCGACATCGCGGATGACCGCGCCATCGACGCCGAAGCGCTTGGCCAGGGCCTGCCCCGCGAGCAGCACGCCGAGGCCGGCGCGCGCGGCCCGGCCGTTCGAGATGAGCTGCGGGACGATGCGGCTCACGGTGTCGACTGGCACTGCGAAGCCGATGCCCGCGGACGATCCCGAGGCGCTGCGGATGGCGGTGTTGACGCCGATGAGGCGGCCGCGCGAGTCGATGAGGGGGCCGCCCGAGTTGCCGGGGTTGATGGCGGCGTCGGTCTGGATGCAGCCGTAGATCTGGCGTCCGGACATCGACTCGATCTGGCGATCGAGGGCCGAGATGACGCCGGTCGTCAGCGTCTGATCGAGCCCGAAGGGGTTGCCGATGGCGAGCGTGTACTGCCCGACGCGCAGGGTCTTCGAGCGCCCGACCGGGATGGGCTTGATGCGCGCCTTGGGGGCATCGATCTTCAGGACCGCGAGGTCGTGGTCGGGGGCGGCACCGACCAGCGAGGCCTTCCACTCGCTGCCGTCGGCCAGCGTCACGACGGCTTCCTGGGCTTGCGCGATGACGTGGAAGTTCGTGACCACGTGGCCGTCGGCATCCCACACGAAGCCCGAGCCGGCGCCCTGGGGCTGGAGCGCGCTGCGTCCGAAGTAGCCGGGCGTGGCGCCCATGGTGGTGATGAAGACGACCGAGGGCGAGAGGCGGTCGAAGAGGTCGATGACCCGCTTCTCTTCAGGAAGGAGGTCCTCCGCGTTGTCGGCGGGGGCGGCGGACGGGATCGGGATGCCCGCAGCCGCGACGACCGTGTCGGCCGGGGTGGTCGGGTCGGGCGGCGGGTTGCCGGCGACCGATCCCGTGGTCGGGGTGCCGGCGAGCCCGAGGGACGGGGTGTCAGCGGTGGCGCTCGGATCGCCCGGGCGGGCGCTGCCGCGATCGGTCTTGAACACGAACCAGCCGATCAGCGCGGCGTTCAACACGAGCAGGACGACGACAGCGAGCTTCAGCACAGAGGGGCGTTGCATCGGCAACCTCGGGACTTGGCAAGGGCGGCGCGGGCGCGCGTCGCTGAGGGTGGCGGCGCGATCCCCGATCGCGTCGGACCGTTGGCCGGGGCGGCTCACCCCGGTTCGGACCAGACCTAAACACCCGATCCCGGCCAGACCATGCCCAGCCTCTCGACCGAAGGCAGCGGCCCGAGGTGCCGCGGTCGGCCGTCCGGACGGCGACGCAGGCCGGCGCGAAAGTGCTTGCACGACGCGGCCGGGCTCGTGTATCTCGTCCCGCCTCTGTCTCCGGACGGAGTAACGACCTGCGCGAAGCCATGTGCCGCCGCCGGGTCGACACGGAATCTTTGGGAGATACCAGGTGGCCAAGACCAGCAAGATCGTCCGCAACAATCAGCGCAAAGCCCTCGTGGCCAAGTTCGCGGCCAAGCGCGCGGCTCTCAAAGAGATCCTCCGCAAGCCGGAGACCCCCTCGGCCGAGCGCCAGGTCGCCCGCGCTCAGCTCCAGACCCTCTCGCCGAACAGCTCGGCGATCCGGATCCGCAACCGCTGCGAAGTCACGGGCCGCCCCCGCGCCTTCAACCGCAAGTTCGGCCTCTCGCGTCTCGCCCTGCGCGAGCTCGCCCTGAAGGGTGAGCTGCCGGGTGTCGTGAAGGCCTCGTGGTGAGCTAGCAGGCTGCTGAGAAACGGCCATCTGCGGCGTCGCTCGGAAGGAGTCGTCGCTGCGGCGGGCCACCAGCCCGCCTCGCTCCTTGTCCTTCCGGCTCCTTGCATCTGGCCATTTTTGAGCAGCCTGCGGGCTCTCGACTAGGCGTCAGCTCTCCCATGCCTCGCGCCGAGATCCGCGAACAACCTGGCTTCGACTCGCTCGAAGGCCGGGTTTTCGTGTTTCGTGTGCTCGGCCCGGGATCCAATAAAAGCCTGGCGAGGCCAGGCTGCGATCAACGCCGAAGGCCCCGACGACCTGAGCGGCGCGGTGGAGCCAGGCTGCCCAACGGCTCGATCAGGGCAGGACCTCGACCTTCACGTCGTAGCCGTACGTGCCGGGGCCGGCCGCGCCGTTGTAGTCGTAGACCGCGAAGATCCACTCGGCGTCGGCCGACGTGCAGAGATCGGGCGGGCACGAGAAGCCGCTCGGGCACTCGCTCTGCGGGACACACGGGCGGAAGCCGGTGTTGGTGAGGATGACGATGCCGTTCTCGTCGGTGTCCTCTTCGACCTTCTGCCACACGAGCTCGCCCTGGATGGTCTTCATGCCGGCAAGGGTCGGCAGGAAGTCGACGCCGCTCTTCCGGGTGATGGTGACCTTGGGCTTGGACGTGCCCGGCGCGTAGAAGCGGAAGTAGCTCGTCTGGCCGCCGACGGTCAGCGCGCTGCCGGTCACGGTCTTGGTCTGGCCGATCGCCAGGGCGCCCAGCTCGAAGGGTTGGAAGATCGCGGTTCGGATCCGCAGGATCCAGTCATAGCCCGGGCCACCGACGGTGCCGCTGCCATACCCGGTAGGCGTCCAGAGGTCGTAGTTCGTCGCCTCCTCGAGGACGGCGTAGATCGGCAGCCCCGAGATGTACGGGAACGCGATGGTCGTGCGGCCGCAGGTGTTCGACCCGCTCACATCCGAGTTGAAGGTCCGCACCTGGAACCCATCGCTCACATAGATGAGCGGCTCGAGGACGCTCTGCGCGGCGGACTTCACCACGGCCAGCTCGAGCATGGTGCGCGGCGGCGCGATGATCGCCACGACGTCGATGTCGGGCCCGACCTTCTGCCCACCGCTGAAGTCGTAGAGGTGCTCGTCGCCGTCGAGACGCCCGCTCGCCCCGGTGTAGTTCGAGCTGCGCAGGTCCACGTACCAGAGGCTCGGGTTCGACTCGAAGTCGCAGCCGACGACGCAGTCGGGCCACTCGCCGGTCATGACCGTGCCCTCGGTCCGCAGCGTGTCGCTGCCCACGCCGAGCGGCCCCTCGCACGCGTTGCCGAGGGTCGGTCCCGGGCCCGTGTCGTTCGTGTTGGTGTCCGCGCTCGTGTCCTCGGTCACGGCGGTATCACCACCGGTATCGCCGGTGCCGGTATCGCCCGTGCCGGTGTCGCCCATACCGGTGTCGCCCGTGCCGGTGTCGCCCGTGCTGGTGTCGGGGGTCGTGTCGCCGCCGACCGTGTCGGTCGCCGTGCCGTTGGGCACGCACACGAAGCGCACGTCCGAGTCGCCGCTCTGGACGCCCTTGCAGTTCCAGCCGTCGGGGCAGAGCTCGTCGCAGGTGCGCGTGCACACGAAGCCGTTGGGCCCCTCGACGCAGAAGCCGCTCGAGCAGTCCGAGTTGCCCTCGCAGAGGTCTCCGAAGTCGGGGGGCAGGTAGATCTCGGGGCGCGTGTCAGAGGTCGTCGCGTCGATCTCGCCGAACTGCGTGTCGGTCGCATCGACGTTGGTGACCTGCTGCTCGCTCGACTCGCCACACCCCAGGACCCCGAGCGCGAACATGCTCAAGGCCGGGCTCAGCCAGGCCGCCGGCGAACGCAACACGGCACAGATGGAGACGCGCATCGGAGATCCTCGGGCCGCCGCAGAGCGCGTACGACCGCGGAGAAACTAGTCCAAGCGCGGCGTCGTCTCAAGCGGGACGCACACCGCCGGCGTTGCCCGTGGCGGCGACGTCAGCTCTCCGCGCCGAGCGAGTTGGCCGGGAGGTCTTCGACCTTGGCGGCCGGGATCCACGAACGATCCGGCACCTCTGGCGGCAGCACCAGCGGCGCACCGTCGAAGCGCACGCGCTTGCCCGGCCAGATGAAGGCCTTCCACGCGTAGGCCGCGATCGAGGGCTGGTCGAGCTCGGGGTGGATGTTCGGCGCGAGCTCTTCTTCGTGACGTTGCCGCGCGAGGCTCCAGTGGAGGTTCGGGTGCATGTGGTGGATGCCGTGGAAGCCGTTGTTGAAGGTCCACCACCCGAAGAAGCGCCCGGTGAAGTTGCGCGAGTGGTTCCACTTCGAGGTCTCGTCGCAGCCGTCGTGCTGGAGGAAGTTGATGGCGATGATGCCCCAGGCGGCCCAGAGGTGCGGCACGTACCAGTAGAGGAGGGCCTTTTTCCAATCGAGGATGAAGAGGGTGACCGTGACCACGATGAGGACGGCGGCCTCGATGGCGAACTGACGGAACCAACGCGGGCGCTGCTTGCGCATGATCTTGGCGAAGGCGAAGTCACCCTTGGTGATGGCGCCGCCCACCTTCGGCACGAACATCAGGAGGTTCAGCAGGTTCCAGCGGTAGCGCACCTTGGTCGTGCGCATCACGTCGCGGTCCTCCTGCACGTACATGTGGTGCGAGAGGTTGTGGCCGGACACGTAGCTCGAGACCGGGTGGCCGTAGGTCAGGGTCAGGACGACCTGGAAGGCCTTGTTCAGGCCGCGGCTCTCGAAGACCGCGCAGTGCACGGTGTTGTGGGTGATGACCGCACAGAACCACGAGAATGCGCAGGTCGCGAGGAACAGCGGCGCGGCGATCAGCCAGTCTGAAGGCGCCCAGAGCCACTGGAGTATCACCAGCGCGAAGTAGGTCCCGACGAAGCCCAATGTGCGAATATCGGCTTTGTAACGTAGCATGAGCCCTCTCCGACCGCGCGGACCTTGGCACCGGGCGCCGCGTGAGGTCAAGCGTTGTCACATGGACCCCTCTACGGCCCGGGAGGCCGCGTGGATCGGCATGTGGGCCACGGTTTGCGCGCGGACAAGGGCGAGCTGCGGGAGATCCACAACGGCGCCTGGCGGCCGCGCTCGCCAACCCCGACCTGCCTGTTCAGCGCGGGAGGGCCGCGAGGACATCGGCGGCGTGGGTCGAGGGATCCACGTCGAGCCAGACCGCCTCGAGTCGGCCGTCCTTGCCGATGAGGAACGACTGGCGCTTGGTGAGGCCGGGGCCGATGAGCGGCACGCGGAAGGCGGTCGCGACCTTGGCGTCGGTGTCGGCGACCAGCGGGAAGGGCAGGGCGTGCTTGTCGATGAAGGCCTTGTGCGAGTCGGCGCCCTGCACCGAGACACCGAAGACCTTGATGCCGGCAGCGGCGAGGTCGGCGTGTCGATCGCGGAGGCCCTGGGCCTCGACCGTGCAGCCCGGGGTGTCGTCCTTCGGGTAGAAGTAAACGAGCACGCGGGAGCCGCGGAGGCTCGCGAGGGTCACCGTGGTGCCATCGTGGAGGAGCAGCGTCGCGTCGGGGGCCGCGTCACCGACAGCGAGCGGCGCGGTCGGCGCGGGGGCCGGTGCGGCGTTCGTCGGGCTGGGCGCGGGGGCCGGTGCGGCGTTCGTCGGTGCCGGCGCGGCGGGCGCGGGTGCGGTCGGTGCGGTCGCGGCCGGTGCGGTCGCGGCCGGTGCGGTCGCGGTCTTGTCGCAGGCCGCGAACATCGGGACGGAGAGGGCGAGGAGCGAGTGGCGGATTTTCATTCGTCCAGGGTCGCCACGCATCGTCCGAGGACAACGCCCCGATTGCTCTCCGCATCGGGCCGGTCAGAGCCTGGCCGACGGGCCGGCGCCGCCTCAGCGCGGCAGGAACGCGATCTCGCGCAGGAACTTCTCGATCTCGCGGAGGTAGTCGGTGCGGTCGATGTGCAGGATGTGGCTGCCCGGGAACCAATGCAGACGCGGCCGGTCCCAGTGATCCCAGAGGAGGCGCGTGTGGGTCGGCGGGGCGAGGCGATCGCCGACGCCGCCGATCACCATCAGGCGCTGGCGCGGCAGGACCGGGCGCCAGGTCAGGGGACAGCTCACCGCGAGGAGGCGGCGCGCCTCGACCACGTCCATGTCGAGCGCCTTCATCGCGGTGCGCACGATGACCCCGAGCGGCTCCCACTCGAGGACGACGTCGGCCAGCGACGCCACCGGGACGTTGGGGATCGCGAACTTCAAGCGCGGCTCGGTGGCCGCCAGCAGCGCCGTCGTGAAGCCGCCGAGCGACACGCCGGTCACGCCGATGTCGGTCACGTCGCGCTGCTCGATGAGGTAGTCCATCAAGATGCGGAAGTCGTAGACCGCCTGCGCCATCGCCTCGTTGATGCGCGAGATGCCGCCGGCGAAGAAGCCGTGGCCCGAGAACGGCGAGAACCGCGTCTGCCGCTTGCCGTGGAAGGGCAGGTTGAAGAGGGCCACGTCGACACCGAGGTGTTCGTAGATCCAGGGCAGCGCGAAGAACCACTGGTTCAGCGCATAGCCCTCGGCCCCGAAGCCGTGGATGGCGATGACCGTCGGGCGCGGCCCGTCGTTGTGGCGCCAATAGCGCACGTGCGCGTAGCGGTTGCCTTCGTGACTCGCCCAGTCCTTCCGGAGTCGCGGGTTCTTCGGGACAAACGGGCTCTCGAAGCGCAAGGACTCGCAGCTCCCGTCCTTGGGTGAGAAGCCGACGGGGTGGGTCTTCTTGATGCGGATCGGCACCGAGCCGCGCGGCTTCTCGAAGAACTTGGTCGGGTCGCCACCCTTGACGAAGGGGCCGTAGAACGCGTCGTCGGCGCGCGCGCGCGCGAGCTCGCCGGGGTTGAAGCCGGGCGGGGCCGCCAGCGCCGAGAGGCCGAGAGCCGCGCCGGTGCGGATGACCATGTCGAGGGCGGCCGAGGTCTGCACCCGCAGCTGATCGAACCAGGCCAGGTTGAAGCGCTCGTCGTGCTTGTAGAAGTCGGGGTCGAGGTCGCCCCACCACTCGCCGCGCGTGACCGTGGGCGGGGCCTCGAGACATTCGGCGTGCGCGATGTCGCTCACCACCGCACCGCGGCTGCGTGCGCCGGTGTGGGCACGGACGCGCTCGCCCGAGCGATCGGCGGTCGCGCTGTCGGAGGGCTTGAGCTTGGTGTTGGGCATGGACCGCTCGGGGGGCTTCATGTGTCGTGGGGGAGGCTGCTCTTGGGCGAGCGGAAGTAGGCGGACGGCGTGGCCCAGAGGAAGTTGGACACGCGCGAGAGGTAGATGTCGGCGTAGCGCTCGATCTGGCGAGCGATGTGGCTCTTGTCGATGCCGGCCCGCATGATGGCGCCCCAACGCGGGTGCGGCACGGTGGCGGCGGCCTCGGCCAGCGGGCTCACGGCCTGGTCGACCTCGCTGAGGCGTCCCTTCACGCGCTCGATCTCGAGCTCGATCTCGCTCTGCGACCCCTCGACCACGCTCGCTCGTCCCGCGCGCCGACGCATGAGCTCGAGGCGCAGGACGGCCACCCGTTCTTCGAGGGCGGTCTTGTCGCGCATCAACGCCCCGAGCTTGGCCTCGTCCGCACGGAAGCCATCGATGGCGCGGATGTCGTCCTCGAGCTCGCGCAGCACCAGCGCGGTCCGCCAACGGACGGTCCGCTTGGACGCGTGCACGTCCGCAAAGATGTGGTCACCGACGTACAAGATGTCGGCGCCCTGCAGTCCCAACGCCGACTCGACCAGCCCGGCGTTGCCCCCGTAGTAGAGGCGTCCCTCGCCGGCGACCGGTTTCTGCGGCGGCGGCAGTGGGCGTAGATCGCCATTTTCGTTGATGATTTCGTAGGCAGGCGAGGTGCCGAGGAAGAAGTCGGGCTTCCGCGCCTGGACGATGATCATGTCGAACAGCGCGCGCCACGAGGGGAGGCCGAGCTGCTGCTCGAAGACCCAGCGCATCATCGCGTCGGTGTAGGACCACTCCGAGTTGGTGATGAGGACGAGCTTCTTGCCCGCGTCGCGTTGGTCTTGCAGGGCCGCGGGGAGGTCGGGGTCGAGGTCGACGAAGGCCGTCGGGTCGCGGATGATCTCGGCCTTCAGCTCACCCTCGATGTGGGTGAGGTCGAGGGCGCGTTGGACCTCTTTGAAGAGCTCGGGGTAGCCCATCGGCAGCGGCAGCTGACCGTTGTCCAGGAGGTCGACGCACTGCCCGTAGAGACAGCCGACCGAGATCGAGAACAGCGTGTTCAGGAACTCCCAGCGCGAGTCGCGGAGGTCGACGACGGTGCGGTAGTAGCGCTCGCGCAGCTCGGGGTAGTCGAGCATCTTCGTGCCGTGCGCGGCGGTCTTCACGAAGCCGAAGCGGTCGGCCTTCACCAGGTTGCCGAGCTCTTTGTCGATGACCAGCGCGCGCGACACGAGGCTGCCGTCGAAGACCAGGTCGCCGACGGGCCAGCCCTTCACGGCCAGACGCTGTCGCGCGTGCTCGTAGGCGCGGCGCTCCCACACATCCACGTGGTAGTGGATGAGGGTGTAGTCCATGTCGTAGCCGATGGCTTTGATGGCCCGGAGGTTCAGCGTCCGGTTGCAGAAGATGTGGCGCGTGCGATCGATGGGAGGCTGGAAGGCGAGGCTCATCTCCAAGAACGTAGCCGATCTGGCCACGCCCGGCGAAAAATTACCCAACCGGCCCAATCCGACCTCGTCGGGCGCGTGTAACTCGACGCTCTCGCGGTGGGACGTGGCCCGAGGATTCGGCAGTGGCAAGCGCCGCCGAGGTGCGTAGAAAGGACCCATGAGCACGACCCCTTCCGACCCGTCCCAGCCCAGTTCGAGCGACACCCACACGATCGCGATCGCGGTGCGCGGCCTCCACTGCGCGAGCTGCGTCGCGCGCCTCACCAAGGTCCTCGAGCGCCAGCCGGGCGTCGCGAAGGCCGACGTGCAGCTCCTCGCGGGCCTCGCTACCGTCGAGGTCGCAGGCGGCCAGTCCACCTACGAGAGCCTCGCTGTGGCCGTCGAGGACGCCGGGTACTACGCGTCCCGACCTTGAGCCGCGGCGGCCATCGGCACGCGCACGCGATTTCCGTCGAAGGCCTGGCAAGGCCAGGCGGCCCAACGGCTCGATCCGCATATGGCGCGTGTACCGCGCCTCGCGCTCAGGGCACGCAGTCCGGGATCGCCTCACCCGCGCACCGCCCCTCGGTGCAGCGGTTGCCGTCGTCGCAGCGATCTTCCAGCGGCGCGTGCTGACAGCCGAGCTGCGCATCACACGTGTCCCGGGTGCACGGGTTCAGGTCGTCGCAGTCGTCGCGCACGCCCACGCAGACCCCGTCTTTGCAGGCGTCGTCCTTCGTGCACGCCTGCCCGTCGCTGCACGTGTTCTGGACGGGGTCGTGCTTGCACCCGTCCCGGATCTCGCAGTGGTCCCAGGTGCACGGGTTCTGGTCGTTGCAGCTGGTCGCCTCGCCCGGGACGCACTCGCCGTCCTTGCACGCGTCGACGTCGGTGCACGCGTTGTAGTCCGTGCACGTGGCCCCGTTCACCTTCGAGAAGAGCCCGCACTTGCCGTTGGCCGTGTTGCACAGGACGACCTGACACATCTTGCGGTTCGGAAAGAGGCCCGCACAGTCCTGGTCCTCGACGCAGATCACGTCCGGCACGTCGGCCGCGGCGTCCGTGTCGCTCACATCGCTCGCGTCGTTCGCGACCGTCGTGTCCGCGGTGTCCCCGGCGTCCGTGTCTTCCACGTCGGACACGTCGACGCGCGTGTCGATCGTGTCCGATGAGCCGCTCTCACCGCAACCGACCGACCCGAACGCCAGGGCGAGCGCACCCAGCGACGCCAGGCACAGCACCCCCAACGGCCCCGAGGTCCTCACGCAGGCCTCACTCGGGGCAGTCGGTCGGACCGCTGAAGTCGTAGGCGTAGTCGTAGTAGTCCACCATCAGGTCGCGGACGTGGTCTTCCTCGCCCCAGCCACGGCAGAACCAGCCGTCCAGGAAGTCGCTCAGGTCCACGCCGACCGCGCCGCGGTCTTCGTAGTTGCCCGACGGGAAGTACGAGAACAGCGTGTCGTAGACCGCGCTGCGCATGCGGTCGACCGGGTCCCAGTCCTCGTTGTTCGAGTCGGCCAGATCCCAGAGCGCCGCCGCCACGAGGTAGTACGACAGCTTGCCGTCCTTCACGTGGTGCGAGTACGGGCTCGGCATCCCCTCGAGGTCGTCGACGATGTAGACGCCGTACGGGCGGCTGTTGACGAAGTAGCGCGAGCCGAGGACGTCGCTCGCGAAGAAGTGGGCGACACCCTCGGTCCACGAGCGCCGCGCGTCATCGCGGAGACCAGTGACGTTGTCGCCGGGGTGCGAGTCGCGCGCGACGATGGACAGGGCGAACTTGAAGAACTCCTTCAAGATGACCATGTCGTCGAACTCGTCGCGGTCGGTGTCCTTGCCCTGCACCGAGACGGAGCGGACCTCGGTGCAGACGCCGAGGTTGTAGAGGAGCTCGCTGCAGTACATCGTGTCGGTCGTGTCCGAGCCCGTGGCCCAGAAGCCCCGGAGCTCGCCCAGCACGCGACCGTTGCTCAGGCGGACGAGGTCGTAGCCCTTCCGGAGCACGTCGAACACGTTGAAGGCGCCCGACTTCTGCTCGGTCGAGATGTCGACGTTCTGGGTCACGATGGTCACGTTCGGCAGGAGGATGATCGGCGCCGAGGTGACCTCGTAGAGCTTCTTGAACTTCGGGTGGTCGTAGACCTTGATGTCGCGGAGCCCCTCGTTCGGGTCGCTCATCGCCTTCACGGCGACGACGAAACCCGGGATGTCGGCGGGGAAGGGGATGGCGTAGTTGCCGTCGCGATCGGTCACGCCGGTGCCGATGACCTCGTTGGTCTGGAGGCGGCGGAGCTCGACCACCACGCCCTCGAGCTGCTTCCACTGCGCCGCGCCGAAGCCCGTGCGGTCGAAGGTGCGGTCCTGGTAGCGAACGCGTCCCACCGCCGTGCGCGAGCACTGGCGATTGTCGAAGCGCGCGACGAAGCGCCCCGAGCCGGCGCCGCCACCCGACGCCTGGCCCTGCGTGAAGTTGCCTTCGTAGACCTCGGTCTTGCCGCAGTAGTTGACGGTCACGGTGTAGTTGGTCCGGGCCGTCACACTGCACGCGCTCCAGTAGTCGACCTTGACCGTGTACTGGCCCTCGGGCGCGGCCCCCGGCGGCCAGAAGACGTTCTCGTTGCGGATGCCGCCCTGGGCCGTGTAGCCGGTGTCGAGGTAGCAGCCCGCGTTCGAGTCGAGGTCGAGGGTGCCGCCCGCGCCGCGGCAGACGCTGTTGAAGCCGAAGCCGGCGTCGGACTTGTTGCCGTAGTAGAGCTCGCAGCCGAAGGGGTCGGTCACGTGCAGGTCGACGTCGGTCGGGGTGTCCCAGTTGAGCGACACCTGGATGTCGCCGCTGCCGACCTTGGTCACGTTGAAGAGGTGCGCGGCGTAGGTGGTGATGCGCCCGCGCACGTCGCGGAGCCCGATGCGCAACGGCACATTGCTGGGCGGCGTCTCGTAGTCGGCGTAGCTCCTCATGCGGAGCTTCACCTCGAGCGCGGTCTTGTTCTCGGTCTGGTCGATGGGCACCTGATAGTGACCGATGAGGCCGTCGACCCCGATCACGACACCGATGATGTCGTTCTTGTTCGGGTGGTTGGCCCAGTCGATCTTCACCGTGGTCGAGCCGCCGGTGAGGATGACGTTGTTGGTGATGTTCAAGGTCGGGGCCGGGGCCGGGGCCGCCGAGCCGGTGGTCGTCGGCGGGACCGCCTGATCGACGTAGATGCCGCCCGGCACGAAGATCGGCGCCGTGCCGCCGTTGCGCAGCGTCATCTGGAGCTGCGTGTAGACGACCTCCCACGGGCCGACCTGGGCCTTGATGGGCAGCGTGTAGGTGCCGTCGCGGCGCGAGTTGGTGCGCGACATGATGTAGGTCAGCGCGTAGGTGTTGGCGCCCAGCGGGTAGGCCGTCTCCAGACCGGGCTGGTAGCCCGAGTCGATGGCCGAGAGGTCCGCGGTCAGGTTCAGCTCGGGCGGGCCCGAGAGGCGGACCTCGACGCTCAAGACCTCGCCGTTCTTGATGGTCGGCTCGCGCGGGGTGACCTCGAGGAAGCCGATGGGCGGGTTGTTCGGGGTCACCGTGATGGTATGCGTGCCGCTGGTGAAGCCGTCCTTGGCGAAGGCCTCGAGGACGAGCTCGGCCGCCGGATGGGCGCGCGTGTCGAGCAGGAACTCGGTCGGCAGCTTCACGTCGGAGAAGACCTGGAAGCCGTTCACCTTGAGCGTCACCGTGTCGACGGGGCGCTCGTCGCGGCCGACGGCGATGAGGCGGATCGGGATCGTGTCGCGTACGGAGTCGCCGTCGAGGGGCGCCACGATCTCGACCACGGTCGGCTGTCCGGGGGTGACCTCGGTGTCGGTGCGCGTGTCGCCGTCCACCGGGACCGTCGTGTCGCGATCGGTCTCGGCGTCGTTCCCGTCGGTCTCGTCGGCGTCGGGCTCGGTGCCGTCCTCGTTGACGCTCGTGTCCGTCGCGTCCGTCGTGTCGTTGGTCGAGCCGTCTCCGAGCGCGCCTTCCACACCGGAGCCGCAGCCGGAGAGCAAGGGGGTTCCAGAGGAGATGACCCAGGTCGAGAGGGTCAAGACTACGAAGTTCAAGGTCGGAGCGCGCATCGGCGGGACCTTATCGAAGGCGTATACGCGAAGGGAAGCAGGAAACGTCGGAGTCCCGAATGAAGCGGCCGCGAGCCTCGATGCAGGAGGGTCGCGGCCTTGCCACAGGCGGTCGAGGTCTATTCGTAATGAAATGTTACTCGGCCCGCTCCCAGCGGAAGTTCGCACGCACCTCGATGGCCGCGACCGGCACTGCGACCTCGCCCCCCTCGATGACGAACGGCACGCGCCGACTCTGGCCGTGGGCGCTGATGCGAAGCGCACCTTCGGTGCGTGAATCGGAATCACGCAGGTCCCCGCGGCGCACGACGAAGATCTGCCAGGTGCCGTTATCGTTGCCTTTGAAGGCGAGGTCCTCGCGATCGAGCGCGTCGACGTCGCCCACCGTGAGCTCGCCGCCACCCTGCCACGACAGGACGCGTCCCTGCGGGCTCACGGCCACGAGGTCGAGGTCGCTCGTGGTCTCCCAGGTGCCGATCACCCGGAAGGGTCCGCTCACGCGGGTCTTCGCGAGGGCTCGCTCGGGGCTCTTGGCGTCGCGCTCGAGCTCGCGCTCGACCTTGACCCGCGCGGCGTCGTCGAGCCCGGCCAGCACGCGCGAGGCACGCGCCCCACAGCGGATCGCATCGAGCTGGGCCCGGGCGTCGCCGCGCAGGACCAGTGCGCGCGACAAGAGGTGCTCGCAGGCCAGCACCGCGTCGCCGCTGGCCTCGTACAGGCGGGCCATCCGGAGGTGGGCCGGGCCCTGACGCGGGTCGGCTTCGACGGCCGAGGCGAGGAGGTCCCGCGAGCGCGCGAGGTCACCGCGCAGGACGGCCGCATCTGCCAGCGCGACCAGCGCCTCGGGGTCCATGCGGTCC
>JAEUKJ010000487.1 GCA_016792665.1 Deltaproteobacteria bacterium
GTCGTGAAAGCCCATGGTCCCGCTCGGCGGCGGCCGCTCGCCGCGCACGATGGCCCCGTAGTACCGAAGGCGCGCGTCCAGCGGATCGGCGTCGCCGTCGGGCCGCAGATACACGATGACGCCTGCCGGCTCGCGCGAGATCCGCTCCAGCGCGCGCTCGAGGCTGTTCCGCGCCTTGTTCACGCCGAGTCCGAAGACATCGGCGACGGCGTCGGCCCGGTGCACGCGCACGAGCACCGGCGGGACCTCGGGGCCGCTCGCCGTCACATCACCATGGACCAACACCACGTGCACGTGGCCGTCGATGATGTTCTCGTAGGCGCGGGCCTCGAACGTCCCGTGCGCGGTCGGCAGCTGCGCCTTCGACACCAGCCGCACGAGCCGCTCGTGCTCGAGGCGATAGCGGATGAGCGCCGCCACCGAGGTCACGAGGATGCCGTGCTTGGCGCCGAGCTCGAGGAGACGCGGCAGCCGCATCATCGTCCCGTCGCGGGCCATGATCTCGCAGATCACCCCGGACGGTGCACGCCCCGCGAGGCGCGCCAGATCGACCGAGCCCTCGGTCTGCCCGGACCGCACCAGCACCCCGCCGGGCCGCGCGCGCAGCGGGAAGACGCTGCCCGGGCTGACGAGCTCACCCGGGCCGACCTGGTCGTCGATGGCGGCGAGGATGGTCTTGGCCCGCGCGCTGGCCGACACGCCGTGCGCCCCGGCCACCGACTTGTGGTCGATGGACTTCGTGAAGGCCGTCCCCAGCGGCGCCGTGTTCAGCTCGACCATGGGCGGCAACCCGAGCGCGTCACAGCGCTCGGTCGTCATCGCCAGGCAGATGAGGCCCCGCCCCTCGCGCAGCATGAAGGCCAGCGCCTCGGGCGTGATCGCGTCCGCGGCGATGACCAGGTCCCCTTCGTTCTCGCGGTCCTCGTCATCGACGAGGATGACCATCTTGCCCTCGCGGATGGCCGCGATAGCGTCTTCGATTGGCGCGATTCCCACATCCGTCTCAGGCATGCCTCACCTCGCGGGCGGAGGGTTACCATGCCGCCCGCGGGTCGACACGCACGAAAGCAAGGCAGCACCCGCGCGCGCCCACCGGCCGTCCCCGCGACCTCGCCCGGCCGAGCGTTCGCCCTATGCCGCAGCTTGACGCACCGCGTCGGCGACGCTACCCCTCGCCTCGGCAAACCAAGGAGTCGCAGCATGGTCACGGTCGCCATCGTCGGAGCCACAGGCGCAGTCGGCGCGGAACTCTTGAGCGTCCTCGAGAAGCGCAACTTCCCCGTCGATCGCCTGGTCCCCCTCGCGTCGGCCCGCTCCGAGGGGACGACCGTCACCTTCCGCGGCCAGCCGGTCACGGTCCGCGCGCTGTCGGCCGAGGCTTTCGCGGGCGTCGACGTCGCCTTCTTCTCGGCCGGCGCCGGGCGTAGCCGCGAGTTCGCCGCCATCGCGCAGGCCGCGGGCGCCTTCGTCGTCGACAACAGCTCGGCCTTCCGCATGGACGACAACGTCCCGCTGGTGGTTCCCGAGGTGAACCCCGAGGCCCTCCACCCCGCCTCCGGCAAGCCGACCCTCGTCGCCAACCCCAACTGCGTGGCCGCGATCCTGACGGTCGCCCTGGCCCCGATCGAGCGCCTCTCGCCGATCCGCCGCCTCGTCGTCTCGACCTACCAGTCGGCCAGCGGCGCCGGCGCGCGCGCGATGGAAGACCTCCAGGTCCAGACCCGCGACTTCCTGGAAGGCCGCCCGGTCATCCCGCGCGTGCTGAAGCACCCCTTCGCCTTCAACCTCTTCAGCCACGACTCCGCGATGGAGGCCAACGGCTACAACGGCGAGGAGAACAAGGTCGTCAACGAGCTCCGCAAGATCCTCGGCCGCCCCGACCTCGCCGTGTCGGTGACCTCGGTCCGCGTGCCGGTCCTGCGCGCGCACTCGGCCTCGGTCAACGTCGAGCTCGCCGAGCCGATCTCGGTCGAGGCGGTGCGTGCGGCGCTGTCCGCGGCCGCTGGCGTGCGCGTCGTCGACGACCCCGAGAAGAACCACTATCCCATGCCGGTCGAGGCCTCGGGCGCGGACGACGTGCTCGTCGGGCGCATCCGCCGCGACCCCTCGCACCCCAACGCCCTGAACCTGTTCATCTCGGGCGACCAGCTCTTGAAGGGCGCGGCGCTGAACGCCGTGCAGATCGCCGAGGCCCTGCTCGCGAACTGTTGATTCCCCGCCTCCTTCAAAGGAACAAAGCATGGCCACGCTGACCCCGCTCTACACCGCCAACCCGACCTCCGACCCGGCCGAGATCAAGGCGCTCCTCGCCACGCTCGGCATCGAGTTCGAGACCTGGGCGCTGCCCGCCCGTGCGCAGGAGCTCGCCTCCCAGTCGCGTCTCGGCGACGCCGAGAAGGCCGAGCTCCTCACGCTCTTTCAAGAGAAGCTCCACGAGAAGGCCGCCACGGCCGGCTATCGTTCGGCCGACGTCGTCGCGATCCGCCCGGACCTGCCCGGCGTCGACGAGGCGCTGGCCAAGTTCGACAAGGTCCACTTCCACGACGACGACGAGGTCCGCGCGATCGTCGGCGGTGAGGGCGTCTTCGGCGTGGTCGGCGACGACGGGCGCCAGGTGCTCCTGACGCTGCGCGCCGGCGAGTACATCAGCCTGCCCGCCGGGATCTGGCACTGGTTCTACTGCCTCGACTCGAAGAACGTGACCGCGCTCCGCCTCTTCAAGGACAACCCGTCGTGGGTGGCGCGGTACCGCGGCGTCGACCGCGGCGTCCGCCCGAACGCGAGCTGAACCTCGATGACCCCGCAGCTATCGCCGAACACCCTCGAGGCCCGGACCCGGCTCGCCGCCCTCGGCGCGCGCTACCACCGCGCCGGGTGGCTCATGGGCACGAGCGGCAACCTCTCGGCGCGCGTCGTCTCCGAGGACGTGGGCGACGATCGCATCGTCGTCAGCGCCTCGGGGCGCGACAAGGGTGAGCTCGGGCCCGAGGACTTCGTCGAGCTCGATCTGCGGGGCGAGCTGCTCGCGGCCGGCGACCCGGGGCACGGCCGCCGCGCCCGCCCCAGCGCCGAGGCGAGCATCCACCTCGCCCTCTACCGGACTCGGCCCACGGCCCGCGTCGCGCTGCACGTGCACACGGTGGCCTCGACGCTGGCCCTCCCCGACGGCGAGATCGCCACGTCCCCGCGGAGCCACACGCCCGACGAGCACGTCTTCACCGGCGTGCAGCGCCTGCGCTTCACCGGCCTCGAGCTCATCAAGGGCTGGGACCTCTGGGAGGAAGGCGCCATCGCCGATCTGCCCTACTTCCCGAACTGGCCCCACGTTCCCGACATCGCCCGCGACGTCGAGCGCTTCTACCACCATCATCCCGATGATCGCGTGCCGGCTCTCCTCATCGCGCATCACGGCATCACGGCCTGGGGCGCCGACTTCTTCTCGGCCAATCGTCACCTCGAGGTGACCGAGTTCCTCTGCCAGGTCTCCCTGGCGCGCCGCGCCCTGCGCTGACCTGGACGCGGCCGGTCACCGATGCGATCGGTCGCCGGCGCTCGCGCCGAGAAACAGAAAAAGCGCCGAACCGCCCAAGGCGGCGCGACGCTTTTGTCGACGAACCCGACGGCGCCCCGCGAACGAGGCCGTCTTCAGGAAGGGAACGCGAATCAGCCCTCGGAGGGGGCCTCATCCGGAGCCGCGTCCGACTGCTCGTCGCGGTTCTTGTTCTTGTTCTTCTTGTTCTTCTTGCCCCCGAAGAAGTTCTGCTCTTCGGCCGGGGGGGCCTCCTCGGCCGGCGCCGCCTCGACGACGGGCTCGGGCGCGGCCTCGACGACCGGCTCGGGCTGCGGCTCGGGCGCGGCCTCGACGACCGGCTCGGGCGCGGCTTCGACCACGGGGGCCGGAGCCGGCGGCGGCTCGGGCGGCTTGGCCTCGACCTTGGGCTGCGGATGCGGCGGCGGGGGCGGAAGCGGCTGCCCCGACGGCGCGATCCCGAGCGTCGTCCAGACCCGCCCAAGGTTGGTGGCGACGACATTCAGGCCGTCGACGAACTTCTGCAGCTCGTCGCCGCTGTAGTCACTCTTCTCTTTCAGCCCGGCTCGCGACAGCGCCTCGCGGGTCATGATCCGCGACGACTGGAAGTCGAAGCGGACCTGGAGGGCTTTCACGAGCTCATCGAATCCTTGGGCCATCTGGCGCTCCTGAAGGGTGGTCCGAACTCCCGGGGCACAGTTGCTGACCCTCGAGATCGTTCGTGGGAGGTGTCTCGAACATTCGCGTTGTCGAACGCTGCCACCGAGGGCCTCGCGAAGAGGGAGCCGCCGGAGCACGATCGAAAGATTCGTCGCGTCGTTTCCTGACGCAGTAGTCGAAGCTCGTCAAGGGCACCTTGGAAGACGACCCGCGGTGACCATGACCGCCCGGAACCAGCGAAGCCCCCGATTCGATGGGGGAATCCGGCCCAGACCCGAGACGGTGGCCGATTATAGCAGCCGATCGGAAGCGGTCAACATCACCGCTTGTGGCGCCGACCCCCAACCCCTATCATCCTCCGGTCACGGCCTCGCGCGCCGCGGCTCCGCTTTCGCGGACCCAGCCCAGCGCCTGCATCGACGGGCGTCGCGAGCTCTGTTGGACACACGGTGAAAGGACCCGGCATGACTCGCCACGCCCCCGCCCGCTCGCTCGCTTCGTCCGCCTCGTCGCCGTGGTTCCTCGCTCTGGCGCTCCTCGTCGTCCCAGCCTGTGGCGACGAGAAGGTCATCGCGGTCGGCGGCGGCCCCTTCGACACGATTTCCGACACGACGTCGATCCTGCCCGACGGGGCCGACACCGAGGTCACCCCCGACCCGAACCAGGGGCGCGAGCTCATCCCCCTGCACGACGCGTCCCAGCCGCTCAACGTGCGCGTCACGCTGAACCAGCCGCTGCGGGTGAAGGTCATCGACTACGCGCGTGGCGGCCCCGCCGTCGAAGCCGCGGTGCGCTTCACCTTGAAGAAGCAGCCGGGGTCGGAGGCCGGCGACGCGAGCCTGTCTTCGGCCACCGCCTACACCGACGCCGCCGGCATCGCGACCGTCACCTTCCGCTCGAACAGCGTCGCCGACGTCGGCTATGCGGTCGACGTCACGGCCGACCTGGCCGATCCGATCTCGTTCGACGTCTTCGTCACCAACGCCCCGCGCGGCACGTTGAAGGTCGACCTCCGGTACGAAGGGCCGATCGCCGTCAAGAACGTCCACGTGCGCCTCGTCTCCGGGCAATACACCTGCACGCAGTTCAACCCGGTTCGCCCGACGACCGACGTGCTCGGCGAAAAGACCCTGCTCGGCACCACCGGCGGCGAGGTCACCTGGCCCAACCTGCCGGAGGCCCAGCGCTTCACGGTCTTCGCGACGGCCGAGTCCCAGAACGATCACCTGGCCGCCGCCGGCTGCCTCGACGGCATCGTCATCGTCCCCAACCAGGAGAACAAGACCACCCTGACCTTGTATCTCCTCACGCTGAACCCGACCGGCGTCTACGACTCGACCAGCGTGTTCGACTTCACGGGCGCCATCCCGGGCCAGCTCGGCCAGCTCGTCGACGAGATCTCGCTGCTTTTCACGAGCCCGGGCCAGTTCCTCATCAACCAGATCAAGAAGCTCGCGGCCCTCTACGTCGGCGAGTTCATCACCAACGCGGTCTTCGGCCTCTTCGAGGACGCGGTCGCCGATGTGATCGACGACTGGATGTTCAACCGCTCACCTGCCTGGGTGCGCGACATCCTCACCGTCGGCCAGGACCTCTTCCAGATCGTCAACAACCTCGAGCTCGAGGCGACCCTCAAGATCTCGAAGCTGACCAACGAGTACTACGTCCAGGGCGTCCTCCTCTGGGACGGCGTCGCCCTCTACTGGCGCCTCGGTTGCGCGCGCCCCGGCGAGGCCAACTACGACCCGCTGTGCGGCCGGAACGAGTTCTCGCTGTCGGCCTTCTCGAACACGCAGTTCCCGATGGACATCATCGAGGGCAAGTTCACCGCGTCGATCCAGGACTTCGACCAGCTCGACATCGACAACCACACGATCAAGCTCAACTACGGGCGCCTCATCATCTTCGCCCTGAACGAGCTCGTCCTGCCGGCGCTCACCGGCCAACACACCCTCACCGACGCCATCCTCTCGTTCATCAACTGCGCCTCGATCGCGGACGGCATCTACTTCTCGGGCCTCTCCACCATCGGCATCAGCGAGAGCGACATCGAGAGCTTCTGCACCAACGGCATCACCCTCATCACGCGCCCGGTCGAGCTCATCCTCGGGGCCCTCGCGGTCGACTCCCAGCTCCGCATGAGCGGGCACGCGGTCCTCTCCGACGACAACGACGACCTCTACGTGGACCGCATCCAGCAGGGCAGCTTCCTCGGCCACTTCGAGAGCGATGGCCAGGCCGGTTCGCCGTTTACGGGGACCTGGTCCGCCACACGCCGCCAGGCTCCGTAATAGCACGCGCGGCTGCGCCGAGCGCCGGCGGCGTCGGTCCCTCGTTCGCTCCTGCGGCGCACCGACGTGCGCCTCGTCGCTCACTTCGGGCGCCTCCTTGCCGGCATCTCGGCTCGCTCGCGCTCGTGTTGGCGGGCACTCGCGGCTGCGCCTCGCGCCGGCGTCGCTCACTCCGAGCATCTCGGCTCGCTCGCGCTCGTATTGGTGAGCACGCGCGGCTGCGCCTCGCGCCGGCGTCGCTCCTTCCGAGCATCTCGCTTCACTCGCGCTCGAGTTTGATCAATGCCGTCGGGGCGAGGCTTGCTTCGCCCTGATCCAGTCCACCTTTGGGGCTCGCTGGCGCGATCTCTGGCGTGGCCGTTCCGGACTCCGCGCCCCCTCCCCGGCCGCATCCTTGTGAGACGCGCCTTGACCCAACGCCATGAGGCGTGCGACGAGCGACGCCGATGAAGCTCATACCTCCCGCGACCTCGCGCATCTCTGGCGCCAGCCGGCAGCCTGGCGCCGCCCGGTCTCGTGCGACCTGGTTCGCGCTCGGCGCGTTCGCCGCGCTCTCGGTCGGTTGCGCGAGCCCGACGATCTATCCGCTCCAGGGCGAAGACCCGGAGGTCGGCCTCCTGCTCGGGCAGACCGGCTCCCAGGACGCACGCGCCACGCCGATGTCGGCCGCGCGCCGCCTGCACCAGGCGTTGGTCCAGCAGGACACGGAGACCGCGTTCGGCCTCCTCTCCGCGGCCACCCGCAAGGCGCTCGACGACCGCGGCGCAGCGGCCGGCACCAGCGGGCGCGAGCTCATCGACGACTCCACCCTTCCCGGCCCGGGCGGCACGCTCCGGCGCGTCCGCTACGAGTCGATCTTCTTCGGCATGAACCTCGCGGACCTGCGCGATCTCGGCCCGGTCGCCGGGACCCCGGCCGACGCCGTCGGGGCTCGACACGCGCTCGTCGCCGTGGCCGAAGACGGTACCGAGACGCCTCTCCAGATGCTCCGCGAGAGCGACGGCTGGAAGCTCGACCGCACGGGCTTCTGACCATGTCGCTGCCGCCCGCGCGCGCACGTTTGACCATTTCGTAGGGAGCCATGATCGTCACCCAGTCGCACAAGCGTCGCGCGTTCGTCGGTAGCCTGAACCACGGCAGCGACCTGATCGAGGCCATCCGCAGCCTCTGCGTCGACAATACCGTGCTCTGCGGCTTCTTCCAGGCGACCGGCTACCTCGAGGACGTCCGCCTCCAGACCTTCGATGCGGTCCAGAAGAGCTACCGCGAGCCGGAGCTGCACCGCGGCACCTTCCACGGCGTCGCCATCACCGGCAACATCAGCCTCGTCGAACGCCAGACCGCCATTCGCTGCCACGTCACCGGCTCGGTCGTGCCGACCGCGGGCGGCGTCCCGTATCAGGTCTCGGGCGAGCTCGTCGCCGGCAAGGTCGTCGGCCTCGAGTTCATGCTCGACACCATCGACGACCTCCGCCTCTATCGCGCCCGAGACGAGCGCTCCGGCCTCGACGGCTGGCTCCACATCGAGTTCGTCCAGGGCGGCAACCCCATCGTCCGGACCACCCCGCCGGCCGAAGCGCCGACCCAGGCACCCGCCCCGCGCGGCGAGCCTGCCCGCGCCGAGCCCGCTCCCGCGCCCGCGCGACGCGCGCCGGTGGCCGCCGCAGCCGAAGAGATCCGCCAGGACATCCGCATCGGCGACTTCCTGAACCACCCGACGCTGGGCCGTTGCGTCGTCGTCAGCACCGAGAACGAAGAGCGACTCACGATCCGCCTCGAGAGCGGTCGTAACGTCGAGCTCCACACCGGTCTGGTCGACATCGCCCCCGCCCGCACCGGCCCGGACGGCGAGCGCGTCTTCGCCGTTGCCATTCGCCGCCGCCGCTGACGCCCCCGACTCCGCGAGGTCTCGTTGCGCCCTGCCCTCCTCGGACTCCTCCTGCTCCTCGCCGCCTGCGGCAAGGGCGACCTCGGGCAGCCCGACGACAGCGCCGCGCGCCCGCCTGACGCCCAGGCCGCTGCCGATTCCGGCGAGAAGGGCCGGCCCGAGGCCGGCCCCGTCGAGAAGGGCCCCCACCACGACGAGATCGTCACCCTCATCAAGGGGCTCGTCGACCGCCACGCGTGCAACCGCATCACCGGCTGCCCGGGCATCGTGGCGCTGGCTCAGTACGGCAGCGAGATCGTCGCCCCATCCGCCGAGCTGCTGCGCCCCGGTCGACCCGACGGACACTGGTCGACCGCGCTCATCGAGCTCCTCGGCCAGACCGACGACGCGGGCGCCGTCGTCCCGCTGATGGCCCTGGTCCACGAGACGAAGTGGGAGACCCGCATCGCCGCGGCCCGCGCCCTGGCCCGCCTGGGTCCTCGCGTCCCCGGCGACCGGCGCGCCGAGCTCGCCCGCCTGGCGGCGACCGCGGCAGCCGACCCGAAGGGCCCGGACCTCGCCTTCGTGGCGAGCCTCGAGCTCGCGCAGTCGATGACCGCGCCGACCCCGGAAGAGGCCGCCCTCCATCGGGACAAGCTGCGTGCCATGGTGCCCGCGACCGCCGAGCTCGCCCGTGAGACGCCCCCGCCGATCCTCGACGTGATGGTGGCCCTCGTCGGCGACGCCCGCATGAGCGAGGCCCTCCCCGCCGTCCGCGGCGGGCTTGCGACCGGCAACCGCTTCGTCGTCGCGACGGCCCTCATGGTGGCCGCCCGCCTGAAGGACACGGGTGCCATCCCCTACCTGCTGCCGCTTCTCGACGACCGGAACCCCACGCTTCGCCGCGAGGCCGGCCGCGCCCTCGTCGCGATCACCGGCGCCGATCTCGACGGCCCCGAGGCCTGGCGCGACTGGGCCTCGCGACACGGGATCGCGCCGCTCCCGACCGCGCCGCCCACGCCGAGCCCCGGCACGCCGCCCACGCCCTGAAGTCGATTGCGTCGCAATCGCACTCGTCTATGGTGCTCGGGGTGAGCCGCAGGCTCCAGGGAGGTGTTCGTGTCCTTCTCGCTCCGCGTCCTCGTGCTCGCGTCGTTCGCGACGCTTCCTCTCTCGTCGGGCGCATGGGCCGCGCCTGCCGACGACCTCGCCGCGTGGCTGAAGTCGGTCGGGGCCAAGCTCGACTCGAAGGAGCCCAGCGCTGCCCTCGTCGCGACCGCGACCACCGTCGACTTCGACGCCATCGCCGCCAATCGGCTCGTCCCCGCTGACCTCGCCAAGCTGGCTGGCCTCGCCCGGTTGAACACCGTCGGTCTCGGCAACAAGGCCGGCTCGGATGCCGCCGTTGCCGCGCTCGCCAAGGCCGTCCCCCAGCTCGAGGCCCTGCGCCTGCATGCCTCCGCCATCACCGACGCCGGGCTCGCCGACGTCGCCAAGCTGGTCTCGCTGCGCAATCTCTCGCTGTTCAACACCCGGATCACCGCGGTCGGCCTGGCCTCGATCGCCAAGCTCACCAAGCTCGAGCGCCTCGACATCAGCGGCACCAACGTCGGCGACGCCGGCCTCGCCGCGCTCCGGCCGAGCCCCGTCCGCCATCTCTCGTACAACACGATGAAGGGCGTGACCAAGGCCGGCATCGCGGCTCTCGCGGCCCTCCCGAGGCTCTTGCGCCTGGACCTCCAGTTCGCCGAGATCGACGGCGAGCTGGGCGAGCTCGGCGCCTCCAAGACGCTCGAGGGCCTGGGCCTCATGTCGAGCCGGATCTCTGACACGGGCGGGGTCGCGCTCGCGCGCATCACCACCCTGAAGGACCTCTACATCTGGAAGACCAAGATCACCGACAAGACCCTCAAGGCGCTCTCGGCGCTGAAGGGCCTGCGCAACCTCTACGTGAGCGAGACGCCAGTCACCGACGCCGGCCTCGCGTCCCTCGCCGTCCTGCCCGCGCTGGAGACCCTCTGGGCCGAGAAGACCCCGTTCGGCAAGGCCGCCTCGGCCGCCTTCGGCAAGCACGCGAAGATCCGCTGGCTGAAGCTCGATGAGACCCAGGTCGACGATGCCTCGCTCGCGGTGCTGGGCGGCGCGCCCGCGCTGACCACGCTCGGGCTGCGCAAGACCACCGTCACCGCGGCCGGCGTGGACGCCATCAAGGCCCGCCTGCCGAGGCTCATGCTCTCGAAGTAGCCTCGGCGCGCTGGACTCAGGGCAGCGGCGGCAGCTCGTCTCCGGTCGGCACCGCCCAGGGCCCGGCCGTGCCATAGGCCTCGAACAGGCGACGGCTCGAGTCGATGTCACCCAGGCGCCGGCGGCAATAGGCCGTGAGCCACAGGGCCGACCGCGGCAGCGCCGCACCGACGGCCTTGTCGCGGGTGAGATCGTCGAGCGCGTTCAACGCCGACACGCAGCGCCCCGCGCGCACGGCCGCGAAGATCGGCGGGATCATGTTCGCGATGGACGCGCTCTCCGGGCCGGGGGCCTGGTTCTGCGCCCCTGGCGCCACATCGAGGACGCGCTCGGGCTTGCCGGGCTTCGGAGCCTTGGGCTGGGGCTCGCCAGGCGCGCCCTCGACCGCGATGGGGACGACCAGCCGCTCGCCGGCTGCGACCGCGACGCTCTCGGGCTCGGGGGCGGCGGGCTCACCCACCGAGGCCGCGCGCGCTTTGCGTTGGACCGTGACCTTGCCGCGCTCCACGCTGACCCGGGCCTCGCCCTTGCCGGTGTTCTCGACCGTGAAGATCGTGCCTTTCACGTGCACGCCCAGGTCGCCGGCCCACACGTCGAAGGTCTCCGTGGCGGTGGCGCGCTCGACCTCGAAGGTCGCCCGCCCCAGCTCGACCACGAGCTCCATCTGCCCCGGCGACCACTGCGCGACCCTCACCAGCGAGCGCGGCGCGAGGTCGATGCGGTGCCGCCCAAAGGCCGAGATGGCGCGCGGCTCATCGCCCGACTGCAGGTAGGACCCCGCCCCGAGGGCCAGTGCCGAGCCTGCCTCGAGGGCCGGCGGCGGCACGTCGATCGCGGCTCGCGCCAACACCAAAACACTGTCACGCGCGCCCGACAGTCCGCGCGCGCTCATGACGTCGACCGACGGCTCGGGCGGTCGGGTCAGGACGAAGACCAGCGCCGCCGCCCCCGCCAGGGCAACCGCCCCGAGGCCCCACGACAGCCAGGCCCAGCGACCGCGCGCCACCCGGGCGTCGACGCGCGCCCGCAGCTCGGCCCAGGCGGCGGGCGAGAGCTCGGGCTCACGATCGGCGGCGCGACGCGCGCGCAAGGTCACGATGGCGAGCTGCCGATAGCGCTCGAGGAACGGCCCGCACGCAGCGCAGGTCTCGGCGTGATCGAGGGTGCGCGCGTCGAGCTCGTCCAGGCCGAAGGCGCCCGCGATCCGGTCTTGCGCCTCACCGCAGTGGGCCGTCGGGTGTTCGGGGGGATGCGACGTCGGCTCCCAGTGGGTCTCGGTGGTCACTTGCCACCTCCCCGCGCAGGCATGATGCGGCGCCGCTCGAGGTCGTCCATCAGCTCTTTGCGCGCCGAGAGCAACCGCGAGCGCACGGTGTTCATCGGGATCTCGAGGATGTCGGCGATCTCCTGCGGGTCGAGTCCCTGCAGCTCGTGGAGCTGCCAGACGATGCGCTTCTTCTCGGGCAGGGTCTTGGCGCTTGCCTGCACCTGCGACAGCAGCTCGCGGTCCTCCAACGTGTCGAGGTCGTTGCGCAGCGCCGGCTGTCGCTCGGTCTCTTCTCCCGTCGGCCCGAGGATGAGCCACCGTCGCCGCCGCTTCTTCCGCAGATGCTGCAGCGCGACGTTGACGGCGATCCGATAGAGGAAGGTCGACAGGCGCGAGCGCCCCTCGAAGCGCGGCAAGCAACGATGGATCTCGATGAGCACCAGCTGGAGGACATCCTCGAGCTCGTCGCTCGGCCCGATCACGCTGCGTACGACCGCGAGGAGGCGGCCGCGATGCTCGCGATAGACCGCGTCGAAGGTCGGTACGGCGGCGGCCTCGGTCACGACGGGGTTCGGACGTGTGCGAGCGCTCACGCCGAAGACTCCCCATTCGAACGACGCCACGAACATGACAAACGCTCCCCGCAGCCGACCCGGTCGCGCGACGCCATGTCGCGGACCTCACGGCGCGATTTCGACGGACATCGAAGTCCAAGGCGGAGCCCCTCTGCTCCGCCGTCGAAAGACCACGACGACGCGCGCCTTCGCGCGCCCCTCGGGGGCCCTTCCTTCGAGCACGCTCTCGCGCGCCCAAGCTGTCGACCGGCTCGCGGATGATCATGCGTGCGATATCCGGGTTACAATCGTCTCATGGCCCTCACGATCGCCACGACGGGTCGCGAGGGTGTGCCACCCTTCGCGCGCATTGTGCCTCATCCATCTGTCGAGTGAAAGCCCTGCGGCAACGCAAGGTCATGGGACCGGCCTCACCCCCGAGCCGCTCTGGGAGCGATCGCGGTTTGACACAGCCCGACCGCCTTCCCATAGTCATGAGCCCGTCGTTGCGCGCGGGGAGCCTGTAACTCTGCGAGAGGACCTGATGCGAGCGCCTGGCATTTCTCTCAGACCAGTCCTCGCCGGTATCGCGTGGCTCGCCCTCCTGGGCTGCGGCGACCTCGCCCCGGCCGACTCGGACGCCACGACGGCCGTCGACACCTCCTCGGACGCCACCTCCTCAGACACGCTCGACACGGCCGCGCTCGACACGGCCGCTCCCGACCCGACCGACACCGTCTCGCCCAGCGAAGAGCCGCTCACCATCACCGCGCTCGATCCGGCCGAGGGCCCGGCCGCGGGCGGCATCGACGTTCTCGTCCAGGGCACCGGCTTCGAGGCCGGGCTCGAGGTCCTCTTCGACCAGAGCCCTGCGCCCGAGGTCTTCGTCATCGGACCGCACTCGGCCGTCGTCCGCCTGCCGCCGCACCCCTCGGCACGCGTGGCCGTGACGTTGCTCCACCCCGACCGCCCCGGCGTCGCAGCCACGCTGCCGGCCGCCTTTCGCTACGTCGACACGATCGCGGTCAGCGCCGTCGAGCCGGTCTCGGGCCTCGTCGACGGCGGCATCCCGGTCACCGTGCGCGGACGCGGCTTCACGCCGGACACGCGCGTCTTCTTCGCCGGCCGCCCGGCCCTGACCCAGCGGGTCGTCGACACCGAGACGGTGACCGGCGTCCTGCCCCCCGGTGTCTTCGGCGCGGCCGACGTGCACGCCGTCGGGCTCAACGGCACGGCCGAGCTCGCCGACGCCTTCTTCTATGGTGCGGCCCCGACCCTCGAGCGCCTCGACCCCATCACCGGTCCGGCTGCCGGTGGCACGCGGGTCACGCTGTCGGGCAGCGGCCTCGGGCCCGAGTCGGTCGTGTCCTTCGGCGATCGCCCCGCCGTGGTCGTCGAGGCTTCGGCCGACGGGCGCCGCCTCCTCGTGAAGAGCCCCGCGGCCGCCGTGCCCGGGGCCGTCGTCGATGTCGCCGTCCAGACCGCCTGGGGCTCGGCCGTCCTCACCAACGCCTTTGGCAACCCGGGCACCGACCCCTACGTGCTCGCGTGCAGCCACCTCGTCCCCACGGCCGGCGAGCTGGCGGGCGGCGACCTGGTCGAGATCGCGTGCACCGGCCTCATCTATGGGGACGTCGCGGTGACCTTCGGGGGGCAGCCCGCAGCGGTCATCGAGGTCCTGGCCGACCACCGCGTGCGCGTCCGCGCCCCACTCGCGGCCGCTCCAGGCGTGGTCCCCGTCGCGGTTCGAACCGCCGCGGCCGGCCCCGTCCAGGCCGGGACCTACACCTATCGCGCGCCAGCTCCCGTCGCGATCGACGCGGTCACCCCCGCGGTCGGCGACGCCGCTGGCGGCACGCGCATCGCGGTCTCTGGCCGCGGCTTCGCACGCGGTGCGAGCCTCTACGTCGGCGCCCTGCCCGCGACCTCGGTCACCGTCGCTGCGGACGGCACGCGCATCGACGCGACCACCGCCCCGGGCGTGCCCGGACCTGCGGACGTCGTCGTGCGGCAGTCCGCCGTCGAGCACCGCAAGGTCGGCGCCTTCGAGTACGTCTCGGGCCAGCTCGAGCTCGGCCTCGCCACGCCGCCATCGGCCGCGCGCTCGGGCGGGACCTACATGCGCCTCTACGGGGCGGGCTTCGGGCCGGCGACCACGGTCCAGGTCGGCGGCGTCGACGCCCCGATCATTGCGCGCGTCAGCTCGGCCGAGCTCCACGTGCGGAGCCCGAAGCTCGAGGTCGGCGTCCACGATGTCGTCGTGCGTGATGGCACCCGCGAGGCCCGCCTCGAGCGCGCCCTCATCGCCTTCGATCCGCGCAGCGGCAGCGGCGGGACGTGGGGCGGTCCCATCGACGAGTCCTTGAACGTCACGGTCTGGGGCACCAACGGCTACGGCCCGGTGGCCGGCGCCTTCGTGCTGGTCGGCAACGACCCGAGCGGCCCACTCCGCGGCATCACGGACGAGAACGGCCAGGTCACCCTCTCGGAGCCAGGCCTCGTCGGCCCTCTCGAGGTCACGGCCAGCCGCGACGGCTTCACGGCCTACTCGGTCATCGTCTTCGACGCCAAGAACGTCACCGTGAGCCTCACGCAGAACCCCGTGCCCCCTCAGCAGGGCGGCGGCGGTGGCGGTGGCTACACGCCGCCTCCGAACGCGACCATCTCCGGCAAGGTCCTGGGCTTCGACAAGTACGTCATCGCCCCGCCGGGCTCGTGCGCCGCCAAGGCCATCCCGGAGACCCTCCACTGCGCGAGCTGTGACGCCACCGCGTTCGACGGCGGCTGCCGCGGCGACAGCGCCTTCGCGTGCGTCGACGTCGGCAACGAGGGCACGCACTGTCTCTCGGCCTGCGCCACGAACGCCGATTGCCAGGCCGGCTACGCGTGCGGCGCGACCATCGCGGGGGCGCGCTGCGTGCCGTCGCTGGGGGTCAAGCGCGCCTACTGCAACGTCAGCTCGACGAGCCTCTTCGGCTACGAGTACCCCATCCAGCCGAGCGGCTGGGTCGACGCCGAGGCGCGCTACGTCATCGACTCGCGTCGCCTGGGCGAGCTCGCGATCTACTGCTTTGGCGGCTACCAGGACCTGCAGGGCATCTTCACCCCGACGGTGATGGGCATCCGCCGGAACTTCTTCGCGCACCCGAGCGCCGTCGTCGACAACGTCGACATCGAGCTCGCCTACCCGCTCGAGCGCAGCTTCCGCTTCAAGCTCCAGGACCCGCCCACCTGGTCGACCGGGCTCAATCCGCCAAGCGTCGTCGTGAGCCTCGACCTCGGCGCCGACGGGGTCGTGCCGTTCTCGCGCAATCTCGTCCAGACCGGCGTGAGCTCGGGCCCGGAGCCGACGGGCGGCGAGCTCTGGGTCGCCCCACGCCAGCTCACCAAGCTCGCGGGCGATATCTACGACGCGCACTACTTCCTCTACACGACCCTCTCACCCGCCGGGGTCAGCGGCTCTCAGCCGCGAAGCTTCAACCTCATCCAGTACGTGCAGTCGATCGTCGAGGATCGCCTGCCGCTCCGCGACGCTTCCGGATGGCGCCTCGAGGGAGCTCAAATCCAGCGCGATCTCAGGGCGTTGTGGGAGGCGCCCCGCGACGGGGAGCAGCTCCGCCTGTGGGCGGTCGGCGAGGCCGGGACCATCCTGCTCTGGAATGGGGCGGGCTGGACGATGCAGTCGCGCCCGACCGAGAAGACCCTCACCTCGCTCTCGGGCACGGCCGCCGATGACGTCTGGGCCGCCGGCGAGGCGAGTACGCTCATCCACTTCGACGGGCTCGGCTGGCGCTCGGTCGCGGCCCCGGCCGACGATTACGAGGCCCTCCTCGCCACCCCCGAAGCGCTCTTCGTCGCGGGCAAGGTGCGACTCCGCAAGTTCGACCGGACGGCCGCCCCGGAAGTCGCGTGGAGCCTCGCGGGCGCCCCTGCGGTCCAGGGGATCCGCGGGCTGTTCATGGTCGGCGACCGCGTCGTGGCCCTCGGTCGTGGCCGCGCCTTCGAGCGCCAGCCCGACGACTCCTGGCGAACGCTCCAGCTCGGCGACATCGGCGCCCTGCGCGCGGGTCTGGTCCGCAAGGACGGGAGCCTCGTCGTAGTCGGCGACGGCGGTGTCCTCCTGAGCGCCGCGACCCTCGACGGCCTGCAAGAGGCGTCCGCGCGAAAGGCGGTCCCGACCCGCTTCGACCTCACGTCAGTCACCGAGGAGGCCGACGGAACCCTGGTCGTCGTGGGCGACAACGGCGTCGTCTTGCGCGGCAAGGACCCCAGCGCGCTGAGCTTCGATCCCATCCCCGACTATCGCTCGAAGGCCTTCGCGGTGCGCGCGCTCTCGGACGGCACGACGCGCGTCGTCGGCAGCGCGGCCTACATCCTCGGTCCGTTCCTCCACTTCCCGCTCGTGACCGCACCGCTGCACGAAGCGAGCGTCGAGGCCGCGTCCGGGCTCGCCTTCGCATGGACCTGGGACGGCGGACCCGACGGTCAGTACACGCGGCTCGCCCTGACCCCCGACGCGTCGATCACCGTCTGGACCCTCATCGTCGAAGGCCTCGTGCAGCAGGCCCTGCTGCCCAACTTGAACGCCGCTGCAGGTCTGGCCCCGCTCGCCTCGGGCCGCTATCGCCTCGAGGTCCTGCGCGTCCTGAACCGCAACTTCGACATCGACAGCTACACGACGCGCGACTTCAGCCTCTACGTGCGTGACGCGTGGGCTACCAACGAAGCGTACTTCTTCGTCCCCTGACTTGGCCTGGCTCGGCCGGTCGCGTCTGCGCTCAGCCCGACACGCAAGCCGCTACCGGGGCATGATCATTTCTTCGGGGAGCAAGCGATGCTTGTCGACCTCCGGGAAGACGACGTCCAGGTACTCCGCGAGGCGCTCGTTGGTCGGTCCGTAGCCGTTCTGATAGAGCAGCAGCTCGAGCTCGCGCACGATGTCGCGGGCGCGCTGGTAGCGGCGCGTCGGCTCCTTCTCGAGCATGATGCGCATGATGCGCTCGATCTCGGGCGAGATGGACGGGTTCCAGTCGCGCGGCGACGGGATCTCGTTCTTGTCGTGCATGACGATGGCGTCATCGATGGTCTCGACCGGGAAGACCTGCTCGCCCGTCAACAGCTCGAAGAGCACGAGGCCCAGCGTGTAGAGGTCGCTGCGCGCGTCGATCTGCAGGCCGCGCGCCTGCTCTGGCGACAGATACGGGGCCTTGCCGAGGATCTCGTCATCGCGCTGGGCGCGCCGCGCGCTCCGCGCTTTCGCGATGCCGAAGTCGGCGAGCTTCACGACGCCGCCCCACGACACGAAGATGTTCACCGGGCTCACGTCGCGATGAACCAGGAACAGCGGCCGCCCGTCGGGCCCGCGCTTCTCGTGCGCATAGGCCAGCGCGCGCGCCACGCGCGACACGATGAAGACCGCCAGGTTGGGCGGCAGGTAGTCGTTGCGCTCGTCGAGGCGCGTGTTCAGGTCCTCGAGCGTGACCCCATGGATCCACTCCATGATGATGGCCAGGGACCCGGCCCAGTCGACGAGCTGATAGACCTGCTGGATGTTCTCGTGGACCAATGACGCGACGAGCTTCGCCTCGTCGATGAACATGTCGCGGAAGTAATAGCGGTCGAGGAGCTCGCGCTTGATGGTCTTGATCCCGACGGTCTTCGAGAAGCCGGACACGCCCATCTGATCGGCCAGGAAGACCTCGCCCATGCCTCCCTCCGCGACCTTGCGGATGATCTTGTAGGCGCTGATCGTCTGGAACATGTTCGGGTCCACGGCCCCTCCGCGTCACCCCAGCGCGTCACCCCCCCGGGTGAGCTGGCACCGCCAGGCCTACTGGCGGGGAGCAACCCGAGCATGAAACACCGGGCGGTCCATTCGCGCAACCCTTGCAAAGGCTTGCGCACATCTTCATCCAGGCCGCGCCACGGCCTGGCCGATGAGGGCAGGCTTCTTGTGACCCCAAGGTGACGCGACCTCGAGCTCGGCCGCGAGCCCGAAGAGCGTCGCCTCGTCCCCGAAGCGCGCGACCCACTGCGTCCCGACGGGCAGCCCGTCCGCGCTCCAGTGCAGGGGAAGGCTCACCGCGGGCTGCCCCGTCATGTTGAAGAGCATCGTATTCGGGGTCGCATCCACCGCGGTCTTGCCGAGCGTCTCAAGCGCGAGCAGCAAGAGCCGCCGCGCGGGCGCTGCCGACAACGCCGCGAGCAGAGCCCGCTCTTTCGGCTTGGGCTGGAAGGTCCCGATGGGCACCGGCGGCCGCGCCGCGGTCGGCGTCAGCAGCACATCGTAGGTCCCGAAGAACGGGGCGATCTCGCGGTGCGCGAGCTGCAGCGTCTGGAGGGCGTACGCGTATTCGCCGGCGGTGAGCTTGTCGCCGATGAGCTTCAAGAGCCAGGTCGGCCCCTCGAAGTCCTTGGCCGACGGCTTCTTCTTGGCGAAGTCCGAGGCGGTCCTCACGGCGAGGTTGGTGCTCGCGGCGATGACGGTGAAGTACGCGCGGATGAGGGCCTCTTTGTCGAAGCTCGGCTTGGCCTCGACCACCTCGTGCCCCAGCGAGGCCGCGAGCTTGGCGGCGCGCTGGACCGCCTCGACGCACTCGGGGTGCATCGAGCGCCCGAAGAGGGGCTCGGCCGTGAACGCGATGCGGAGCCGTCGCCCCGCGCCGCGCGCGCCCTCTTCGACCTCGGTCAGGAACGGTCGCGCGGGCGGTCGGACCTCGTAGGGGGCCCCGGGGTCGGCGCCGTAGGTCGCGTCCAGGATGGCCGCCGAGTCGCGCACCGTCCGCGTCAGGACGTGCTCGGCAACGAAGCCCGCCCAGCGCTCGCCCGCGAAGGGGCCGGCCGGGTTGCGGGCGCGCGTGGGCTTCATGCCGACGAGGCCGGTGTGCGACGCGGGGATACGGATGGAGCCGCCACCATCGCCGCCGTGGGCGACCGGCACGTAGCGCGCGGCGACCGCGGCCGACGACCCGCCCGACGAGCCACCCGGCGTGTGCCCGAGGTTCCACGGGTTCCGGGTCGGGCCGTGCATGGCCGGCTCGGTGACGCCGTAGATGCCGAACTCGGGCGTGTTGGTGCGGCCGAGGATGATGAGGCCCGCGCGCTTGTAGCGCCGCACGAGCTCGGCGTCGCGGTCGGCGCGCCACGGACCGAGCAGCTTCGTGCTGTAGGTCGAGGGCTGGCCCGTGTCCTGGGCCATCAGATCCTTCAGCAGGAACGGCACGCCATGGAACGGCGCGTCCGGGGTCGAGCCCGGCGCCCCGACCCGGGCGTGCTCGCGGGCGCGTTCGAACGATCGGTGGATGACCGCGTGGACCTCCCCATCGAAGCGCTCGATGCGCCCGATGGCG
>JAEUKJ010000500.1 GCA_016792665.1 Deltaproteobacteria bacterium
CGCGGCGCTGCCGGGGCGCCCCCTGCAAGGCAAGGTCTTGTGGACGAGCCCAGAGGTCGACCCGACTTCACACGCCCTCGACGTCGTGCTGTCGGTCCAGGATCCCGAGCAGCTCGCGCGGCCGGGGATGACCGTCACCGCCGACCTGGCCCTCGGCAACGAAGGCGAGCGCGTCATCACCGTGCCGCTGGCCGCGCTCCAGCGGGTCGAGGACGACTGGGTGGTCTTCAGTCCGGTCTCCGAGGCCGCAGGGGTCTACGAGATCGTGAAGGTGGGGCGCGGTCGCGACCTCGGCGACACCATCGAGATCCTCTCGGGCCTCGTCGACGGCCAGACCATCGTCGCCGACGGCGCCTTCGTCCTCAAGGCCGAAGCGGCCAAGGCCGCCGGCGGCGGCGAAGAGGAGGAGTGATGTTCGAGCGCATCATCCGCGCGGCGGCGCGCAACGGCTTCCTCGTCTGCCTCGCCGTCCTCACGGCCGCCGGCGCGGGCATCCTCGGCTTCTCGTCCCTGCGCCGCGATGTTTTCCCCGACCTGTCCGCCCCGCTCTTCAACATCATCGTCCAGAACGCGGCGATGGGGACCGAGGAGCTGGAGACCGCCATCGCCATCCCGCTCGAGGCTCAGTTCACAGGCCTGCCGGGCGCGCGGCGCGTGCGCTCGACCTCGCAGCTCGGCGTGACCCAGGTAACCGTCGAGTTCGACCCTGATGCCGACTATCAGCGCTCGCGCCAGTATGTCGTCGAGCGCCTCGCCAACTTCGCCACCACGTTGACTCCCGGCACCGAGCCGCCGCTGCTGTCGGGGGTCACCGGTCGCCTCAACGAGATCATGGAAGTGACGCTGCGCGCCGACGAAGGCGCGTCGGACCTCATGGCGCTCCGCGACCTGGCCGAGTTCGACGTCGGCCTGCGCCTCGCCGCCGTGCCCGGCGTGGCGACCGTCGAACGGCTCGGCGGGTGGCTGCGCGAATACCAGGTCGACCTCGACACCATGCGGATGAACGCGCGCCACGTCTCCCTCGCCGAGGTGCTCGACGCGCTCGAATCGGCCGGCGGCAACACCTCCGGTGGGTTCCTCGTGCGCGGCCCGACGGAGCTCGGCGTGCGCGCGGTCGGCCGCCCCGAGAACGAGGCCGACCTGAAGAAGGTCGTCGTCGCGATGGCGGGCGACGTCGCGATCACGCTCGGCGAGGTCGCCGACGTGCACCAGGGCCCGGCGGTCCGCCGCGGCGTGGCGCACTCCATGACCGGTGAGGTCGTCAGCCTGCGCATCGTGAAGCAGTTCGGGTCCGACACGGTGAAGGTCGCGGCCGGCGTGCGCGATGCCATCGCCGGCCTCGCGTCGACACTGCCGGCGGGCACGCGCATCACCGTCGACTACGACCAGTCGACCCTCATCGAACAGGCGCTCTCCGGCGTCGGTCGCGCGGTGCTCATCGGCGGCGTGTTCGTTGTGTTCGTGCTCTTCCTCCTCCTCGGCGACGCGCGCGCGGCGCTGCTGGTGACGCTGACCATCCCGTTGTCTCTGGCGCTCGCAGGCCTCCTGCTCGACCTCCTCGGCATCGGCCTCAACACCATGACGCTCGGCGGACTGGCCATCGCCGTGGGTCTCCTGGTCGACGCGTCGATCATCGTCGTCGAGAACGTCGTGACCCGCATCCACGATGCGCACGACCGGGTCACACGCCGCCGCGCCGCCATCGAGGCCGCGGTCGAGGTCGGCCGGCCGATCGCCTTCGCCACGCTGATCATCATCTCGGTGTTCCTGCCGCTTTTCGGCATGTCCGGCATCGAGGGCCGCATGTACGGCCCGCTCGCCGCCTCGGTCATCGCCTCCATGGCCGGCGCGCTCGTGCTGGCGCTCACGCTGACGCCGGTCACGAGCGGGCTCGTGCTGCGACCGCATCGGCCCGGCAAGCCCGAAGACGTCGCGCTCCTGCGCGTGCTGAAGCGCGGCTACGCGCCGGTGCTCGATTGGTGCCTCAGGCACTGGGTGTGGCTGTCGGTCATCTCGCTCGGAGTGACGGTGCCGGCCCTGTTCGTCGCGGCCGGCCTCGGCAGCGACTTCATGCCCGAGATGGACGAGGGCGCGCTCCTCATCCAGACGAACGTCCCCGCGGAGGCCTCGCTCCTGCAGGTCGATCTCCTCAACCACAAGATGGAGGACATCTTGAGGTCGTTCCCCGAGGTGAAGGAGGTAGTGCGCCGTACCGGCCGCTCGGAGAAGACCGAGGATCCGATGCCGCACACGCTGTCGGACGTGCTGGTCGTGCTCGACCCCGACAAGCGCTCGGGCTCGACGGAGGAGCTCGGCGAAGCGATGCGCGAGAAGCTCGAGAAGGTGCCGGGCCTCTCGGTGTTCTTCACGACCCCGCTTGGCATGCGCATCGACGAGGGACTCGGCGGCAGCCCTGCGGACATCCAGGTCAAGATCTTCGGGCACGACCTCGACACGCTGTCGGCGCTCGGCGACAAGGCCCAGACCCTGCTGGGCGACGTGCAAGGCCTCAAGGATCTGCGGGTGGAGTCCCAGCGCGCGCTGCCCGAGCTGCGCGTCACGGTGGACCGCGACGCGGCGGGTCGCTTCGGCGTCAATCCCGGGCGCATCGTCGATGCGCTGCGGGTCGGTCTCGTCGGCCAGGTCACCGGCGAAATCTGGCAAGGCAAGCGCCGCTACGATGTCGTCGCGCGGCTCGACCCGCGCCTCCGGGGCGACCCTTCGGCCATTCGTGCCCTGCCGGTCGACCGCCAGGGCGAGTCCGGGTCGGCGGCGCGCGTGCCGCTCGGCCAGGTCGCGCGCATCGAGGAGACGGTGGGGCCGGCGGCGGTGCGACGCGAGAGCGGCAGCCGCCGCATCGCCGTGGAGGCGAGCGTGGTCGACCGTGACCTGGGCGGCGCGGCGCGGGAGGTCGCGGACCTGCTGCACGCCAAGCTCGACATGCCCACCGGCTATTTCTTCGTGGTCGGCGGCAAGGTCGAGAGCCAGGAGCGCGCCAGCGGTGCGCTGACGATGGCGATCGGGGCGGCGCTCTTCCTCGTGTTCGCGCTGCTCGTGATGGCGCTTGGCTCCGCCGCCGAGGCGCTAGTGATCCTCACGACCTTGCCGGTGGCCGCGGTCGGCGGCGTCGCGGCGCTGGCGATCGCCGGGGCGACCTGGAACGTGTCGAGCCTGGTCGGCCTGCTCGGCCTCTTCGGCATCGCCGTCCAAAACAGCCTGGTGCTGGTGACGCAGACGAAGACCCTGCTCGCGGAGGGGCGGACGTTCGAGGAGGCGATCCGCGAGGCCAGCATCGGGCGCGTGCGGCCGAAGCTCATGACAGCGCTCACGGCCATCCTGGGCCTCCTGCCGATGTTGCTGCTCGACCTCCACGGCGTCGAGATCGAACGGCCGCTCGCGATGGTGATGGTCGGCGGCCTCCTCACGTCGACCTTGTTCACGCTCTTCGTGCTGCCCGTGTTCTATGGTGTCGTCTACCGGCTGCGCGCGCGCTTGGCACCGAAGACCGCGGTCGTCGCACAGATCGCCGGAGAACAGACATGAGCACCACGACCCGCTTTCACGTACCCGCCATGGACTGCCCGACCGAGAAGGCGATGATCGCGAACCGCCTCGAGCGGGTCTCCGAGGTGGTGCGCACCGACTTCGACTTGATCGACCGAGTCGTGTCCGTCACCCACGCGGCCGGCGCCGAAGGTGCGGTCGAGGCCGCGCTCGCCGACATCGGCATGGAGCCGCAGCGCATCGGCGACGTGCGCGCCGCCGTGCGCACGAGCCTCGCCCAGGGCACGGCCTGGACCCGGGACACGTGGCTCCTCATCGGATCAGGCGCGGCAGCGGTCCTCGCCGAGGTCCTCGCCTGGACGACCGGCCGCGAGTCGAGCCCGCTCATCATCGTGCCGTCGATCGTGGCGATGCTGCTCGGCGGGCCGACGACGTTCAAGAAGGGCGTCGTGGCGCTGCGCACCCTGACGCTCAACATGAACCTGTTGATGCTGGTTGCGGTCACCGGGGCGGCGATCATCGGGCAGTGGCCCGAGGCGGCAATGGTCACCTTCCTGTTCGCGCTGGCCGAGCTCATCGAGACCCGCTCGCTCGACCGAGCACGGGATGCAATCCGCAGCCTGATGGCGCTCGCCCCCGAGACGGCACGCGTCCGCCGTGAGGGCGTGTGGCGGGAGGTGCCTGCAGCCGAGGTCACGCCCGGCACGCACGTGCAGGTGCTCCCGGGCGAGCGGGTTCCGTTGGACGGTCGCATCGTCACCGGCGCCAGCGCCATCGACCAGGCGCCGATCACCGGCGAGTCCCTCCCGGTCGAAAAGGCGGTCGGCGACCCGGTCTTCGCGGGAACCATCAACGGACAGGGGCTCCTCGAGGTCGACGTGACGGCCGGGCAGGGCGACACCACGCTGGCGCGCATCGGTCGCACCATCCGCGAAGCGCAGAGCCAGAAGGCCCCGACCGAGCGCTTCGTCGACCGCTTCGCGCGCATCTACACGCCGACGGTGCTCGGGCTCGCGCTCCTCGTGGCGGTGGTGCCGCCGCTCCTGAGCGGCGGGGCGTTCTATCCGTGGATCTACAAGGCGCTGGTGTTGCTGGTCATCGCCTGCCCTTGCGCGCTCGTGATCTCGACCCCGGTGACGGTCGTCTCGGCGCTCGCGGCCGCGGCCAAGCGCGGCATCCTCGTCAAGGGCGGCGTGCACCTCGAAGGCGCCAAGGATCTGCGCTTCCTGGCGCTCGACAAGACCGGCACGCTGACCGAGGGGCGGCCCGCGCTGACCGACGTGGTGCCGCTCGGCGACACGACTGGCGACGAGCTCCTGCAGCTCGCCGCGAGCCTCGAAGCGACCTCCACGCACCCGATCGCGCAAGCGGTCGCCCGGGCGTGGAACGGTCCGCTATCACCGGTCACGGGGGTTCAGAACAAGGCCGGCCGCGGCCTCGAAGGCACGGTCGCTGACCGGCCGCTGGCGATCGGCAGCCATCGCTTCGCCGAGGAGGCGAAGGTGTGCGGGCCGGAGATCGAGCGCGCGATTGCGCGCCTCGAGGCGGACGGCAAGTCGGTGATGGTCGTGTGGTCGGGCAGCACCGCGCTGGGCGTGCTCGGGGTCGCCGACACCATCCGCCAGACCAGCGTCGACGCGATCCGCGAGCTGCACGCCCTCGGCATCAAGGTCGCGATGCTGACCGGCGACAACCCGACGACGGCGGCGGCGGTCGGGCGCCAGTTGGGGATCGACGAGATCGACGCGGATCTGCTGCCCGAACACAAGGTCGCCATCGTCGAGCGCCTGGTGCGCGAGCACGGCAAGGTCGGCATGGTCGGAGACGGCGTCAACGACGCCCCGGCCCTCGCACGTGCGTCGATCGGGTTCGCGATGGGCGTGGCCGGCACCGACACCGCGCTGGAGACCGCCGACGTGGCGCTGATGAAGGACGACCTGCGCGGTATCCCCGAGCTGGTGCGATTGAGTCGTTCCACCGGCGGAACGCTGCGCGCCAACATCGCGCTGTCGATCGGGATCAAGGCGGTCTTCTTCGCGCTCGCGCTCTTCGGGATCGCGACGCTGTGGATGGCGGTGTTCGCGGACATGGGCGCGAGCCTCATCGTCGCGGCCAACGGCCTTCGCCTGCTCCGCTTCGGCCGGCAGGTCACGCGCACTGATGCGTCGGCCCGCACGTAATACTTGCTAGTTGATAACCGTTCTCATAAGGGATGAGGCATGTGCACCAAGCCCAGCTCGAGACTTGCGATCGCCCTGGTGCTGCTAGCGACGGCGGCTTGTAGCGGACCGGAGGCGCCGGCGGATGAAGCGCCGAGCGCCGAGACGGCGGTCCGCCGCATCGTCGCGCGGCTGGACTACGTCGCGGCGGACTATGGCGGCGCGGTGCGTGACGGCGAGATCGTCAACGAGCTCGAGTACGACGAGCAGGTCGGGTTCCTCACCGACGCGCGCGGTCGTCTCGCGGCGCTGCCGAGCGGCAGTGGAAGCGCGAAGTTGCAGCAGGAGCTGGATCACGCGGCGTCGCTCGTCGCGAAGAAGTCGTCGCGCGAAGAGGTCGAAGCGGCCTGTGTGCGCGTCAGGCAGGAGCTCTTGCGCCTCACCGGCGTGACGCTGGCGCCGTCGACCCCGCCGTCCAGCAGCGACGGTGCCACGCTCTTCGGCAACAAGTGTGCGCATTGCCATGGCACCAGCGGCGCCGGGGATGGCCCTTCGGGGCGCAAGCTGTCGCCGCCGCCCCGCAGCTTCCAGGACCCGGCCGTGATGGCTCGGCTCTCACCTGTCCGCGCTTACAGCGCGATCACCGACGGCATCGCGGGCACGGCGATGGCCCGCTTGCCCGAGCTCGACGAGGCGGACCGATGGAGCCTCGCGTTCTACGTCGTATCTCTCCGCCACGACGAGAGCGCCGGCGAGCGCGGCAAGGCCATCGTCAGCGCGCTCCCTCCGACATCGCTAGGATTGCCGGCGCTGGCCAACGCGACCGACGCCGAGCTGATGGCCTCATTGACGCGCCTCGGCATCGACCCCGGCTCCCGCGGCGATGCGCTCGCCTATCTCCGCACCGAAGCTCCCTACCGGGGCCTGCCGTCGCTCGCGCCGGCACTGACCGCGCTCGCGGAGGTCCGCGACCGCTACGAGCATGGTGCGCACGCGGCCGCGGCCGATATCGCGAGCGACGCCTATCTCAACGGCTTCGAGCCGTTCGAGGGGCAGCTCGCGGTCAGCTCGGCTGATCTGGTGCATCGCATCGAGGAGCGCTTCCTCGCGCTTCGTCAGAGCATCGAGCAGGGCGCACCGCCGGCGACGATCGGACAAGCCGTCGATGAGCTCGGCATCCTGCTGGAAGCAGCCGACGCGCGCCTCGGCGACGAGGCTTCGGGGTGGTCGACGGCCCTGACGGTTTTCGTCATCATCGTGCGCGAGGGGATCGAGTCGGTGCTGCTGCTGATGTTGCTGCTCGGGCTCGCGGCGCGTGCCGGCGCGCCCGGCGACCGGCGCGCGGTGCATCAGGGTTGGGGCGTGGCGTTGTTGGCGGGCGTGGTGACGTGGTTTGCGTCCGCGGCGGTGGTCAACCTGGGCGGTGGCAACCGCGAGCTGGTCGAAGGGATCATCGCGCTCTTCGCCGTCGTCGTCCTGGTCTACTCGGGCCACTTCGTACTCGCTCGCCTCGATGCGCAGCGGCGAATCACATCGCTCAAGCGCCGCTTCGGCGCGCTCTCGCCCGAGCGGCGGCGCTTGCTCCTCGCAGGTCTCGCGTTCCTGGCCGTGTATCGTGAGGCATTCGAGGTCGTGCTGTTCTTGCGCGCTGTCGTCATCGCGAGCCCCGGCTCGACCGGCGCGTTCCTCGCGGGCCTGGTCGCGGGCATCGCCGGCTGTGTCTCGTTCGCGGTCGTCGCGGTGCGCCTCGGGCGTCGGCTCAAGCCCTCCGCGATCTTGACGATAGGCGGCGCGCTCCTGTGCGTGCTGGCCATCGTCCTCGCCGGCAAGGGCGTGCGCGCGCTCCAGGAGGCGGGCGTGGTGGGAATCTCGACGGTGTCCATTCCGCGCGTGGACGCGCTCGGCGTCTTCCCGACCTGGCAGACGCTGGGCGCGCAGGCGCTCGTGCTGGCGCTACTCGGCGTGATCACGTTCCTGGCGTTTCGTCGCAAGCCCGAGCCCGAGCCTGTGATCAAAGCGGATCCGCCCTCGCAGACCCGGGCGGCGGCCCCATAACGCGCAAAGGCCGCCCCGATGGGACGGCCTTTGACGTCGAGCGCATGTGCTCGACCGGGGGCGGACTCTCTCTCAGTTGTCGGCGGTCGTGAGCTTGAAGGCCGAAGTGGCGTAGCCGTGCACCGCGATGTTGAGGGTGCCGTTGGCGCCGGGCACGAGCGTCAGGGTCTCGTTGCCGCTGTCGGTGTAGCCGCGCTGGTCGTACACGTTGACGGTCGGGACCACGTTCATCTTGATGTACAGGTCGACGTCGGCGGCGGCCTGGGTGCGGACGACGATCTTCTTCCCGGCGTAGACGGGGATCGTGTAGGTGAGCATCGCGCCCGCGGCGACGTTGCCGCTGATGTTGAGGTGCGTGGTGGTCGGCGTGGGCGTCGGCGTCGTGCCGCCGGTCTTGGTGTAGCGCACGGTGATCTTCACGGTGCTGGCCTTGTAGCCGTTCACCGCGATGTACCAGGGGCCAGCGCCGGCGGGGGCGCAGCTCTCATTGGAGTCGCCGCCGTAGGGCCGGCAGTCGTACGCGCTCGCGGTCGGCTGCGCGCCCTTCTTGACGTAAATGTCCGCGTCGCCGGTGCCGGTCATCGTCGCGCTGAAGCCGCTCGCCACGTCGGTGTACGGGCCGAAGTACTTCCATTCGCCCTGCGCCAGCGTCGCGCTCTCCTCCTTCAGCACCTGCGACGCGGTCGAGCCACCGCCGGGGCCGGCGATCGACTCCTCGAGCAGCGACTTCACCTGCGCATAGTCGATGGTGCCGTTAGCGACCGAGCCGGACCCGCGGCCGGTCGGCAGCCAGAGGAAGTCGGGGTGCGCCTTCTTGCTCGCGCCGATCCACTCGCCGCCGTTGATCTTGCCGGCGCTGTCGACCTCGAGGATGTACTCGTAGCGGTCGGTGCGGGTGAAATCGTTGATGCGGCTCGCGAGGTTGCCGTCGGTCGAGCCCGGGGACTCGGTGATGTAGTCCACCTCGAGCTTCACGTGGTAGAGGCTCGCGGCCTTGTCGTTGAAGACGTAGGTCGTCGGGACGCCGGCCGTGCTGGTCGGGATGGCGACCTTGACCTGCACGTCGGCCGGGCCTTCGTAAGCGTTGACCGAGACGAAGAGCTTGGTCTGGCCGGCGGGGATGACGACCTCGCACACCTCGTTGCCGGTGCCGTCGTAGGGGCGGCAGTCGTAGGCGGCGTCGGTCGGCTGCGCACCGACCTTGACGTAGAGGTCGACGTCCTTGGCGCTCGTGGTCTCGACGCGCACGGTCGTGCCCGGCAGCACGGTGTAGGCGGGCTGGTGATGCCAGCTGCCGGCCGCCATCGCGGTCTTCGAGAAGGTCTGGTTGTTCATCGCGCCGGAGCCGGTCACGCCGACAAGCTTGTTGGCTTCGAGCGCGGTCACGAGCTTCTGCTGGGTGATGCGGTAGGCGCGCAGCGGCTGGTTCCAGACCTCGTCGTCGAAGGTGCGATCCTCGGCGAACGCCTGGCCGCGCAGGCCGAGGTAGTTGGTCAGGATGACGTGATAGGTGCCGGGGTTGGTGTCCTTGCACTCGACGTCGTCGCCGGTCGGGCGGCCGTAGCCGTCGTAGGTGATGGCGTTGTCAGCCTCGTCCTCGTCACAGCGCAGCGAGACGAACTTCGACGACGAGCCCTCGTAGACGACGGTGATGAGCGCCTTGATGTCGTTCGGCTTGAAGGTGACGCCGTTGCGCGTCACCGGGTACACCGGCTCGGCCTCGAGGATCGAGGCCGGGACCCAGTCGTGGCAGATGCCCCACCAGGTCGGGATGCAGTAGCCCGAGGTTGCGCCGGTGCGCTTCGAGCAGGCCTCGCCGATCTTGTCATTGCACTGCGCGTCGGTGGTGCAGGCGGTCCGGCTCGAGTAGCGATCGATGCCGAAGGTCTTGGAGACCTGGTTCTCGACGTCGGCGACGCCGAAGGCCTTGCCGTACTTGGCGGCCGGCGAGTCGGTCGTCGCGCCGTTCCAGCGGTGGTTGATCGAGTCCCCGGCGGTCGGCCA
>JAEUKJ010000528.1 GCA_016792665.1 Deltaproteobacteria bacterium
GTACGCCTCGCTCCTTGTCTTTCCGGCTCCTTGCATCTGGCCGCTTTTGAGCGGCTTGCGCGCCGAGCGGCCATCTGCGGCGTCGCTCGGCTTCTCAGCGCCCACGCGCTCGTTCGAGCCGCACCTTGGCCAGCGCCATCGAGAGCTCCGCGCGCGTGCGCTCGGCCGCCGTCAGCGCCACGCGCGTCTGGGCATCGGCGAGCTCGATCCCCGACCCGAGCCCTTCCTTCCAGCGCGCCTCGGCCAGCTGCAGCTCGACCTGGGCCGCCTCGCGCGCCGTGTCCGCTGCCTCGAGCTCGGCCCGCGCCGAGGCCAACGACGACGCCGCGAAGCCGATCTCGGACGCGATGGCGACCTCGAGCTCACGCACCACGCTGCGCGCGGTCTCCAGCTCGGCACGCGCCGTCGCCGTCGCGAGCTCGGTGCGCCCGCCATCATAGAACGGCCAGTTCAGAGTCACGCCGACCGTCCACGACGGGCCCCACTCCTCGAGCCCGACCGAGCCGACCCCGACCTGTGCATCGGCCGAGACCGACGGCGCGAGCCCCCGCTCCGACGCCGCCACCGCGAGCTCCGCGGCGCGCACCCGCTCGCGCTGGGCCACCACTTCCTCGCGGCGCTCGCTGGCGTCCTTCACCAGGGCATCGACATCGACCTCGCTCGTGACGACCGACGACCAGCTCCCCGCGACCGCGCCCGGCGTCACGGTGCCCCCCATCGCGCGCCCCAGCGACACCAGCGCCAGTCGCGCCGCGGTCTCCGCCCGCACGAGCTCGGTCCTGGCCCGCGCCTCCTGGGTCTTGGCCCGGGCGACCTCGATCGGCGCGCGCAGCCCCGCCTTGACGAAGCGCTCGGCCTCTTCGCGGTGCCGCGTCTCGGACTCGAAGGTCGTCTGCGCGACGCGCACCAGATCGCGCTGAGCGACCGCGTTCCAGTACGCCTCCTCGACCGCCTGATCGATGTCGCGCACCGTGACCTCGATCGCCTTGTCCTCGGCAAGGACCGCACCACGACCGGCACGGATCTGGCTCGCGTTCTTGCCGAAGTCGGTGATGGTCCAGCTCGCGCCGACCCCGGCCCGCACGGTCGCGGTCGGGTCGCCGAAGTCCGCCGGCGGCGTGGCCCCGACCGAGAAGTCGACGAGCCCGGCGACGCTCGGACGCAGCACCGCATCCAGCTGGTCGACGCGCGTCGAGGCGGCCTTCACCTGCGCGCGCAACCGGACCAGGGTTGGGTGCTTGTTCCTCGCCGTGGCGAGAGCCGCGTCCAGGGTCAGGCCCGGACCGTTCGCGTCGGCGGCCACCGGGGCGGTCGGCGTGGGCTCGGCGGCTCGGGCCGCGAGGCTGGTCGCGACCAGCGTGAGTCCAAGGGCCGCGGGCATGACGTGCAAGATGGGTCGAAACGGCATCGGAGTCTTCCTCTCAAGTCTCGGTGCGAAGTGCCACGATCGGGTCGAGGCGCGACGCCTTGATGGCGGGGTAGAGGCCAAAGACGATGCCGACGCCGCTCGCGACGCCGATCGCCATCAGCGCGGTCTCGGTCGGAAAGACCGAGATCCAGCCCAGGGCCTTGGCGAGCTGGTCGGCGGCGATGGCCCCGAGACCGAGGCCGAGCAGGCCTCCGATCCCCGAGAGCACCAGCGCCTCGACCAGGAATTGGACCAGGAGATCGATCGGCCGCGCGCCGACCGCCATGCGGATCCCGATCTCGCGCGTGCGCTCCACGACCGAGACCATCATGATGTTCATGACCCCGATGCCGCCGACCACCAACGAGACCGCGGCGATGGCCGCCAGCAGCGTCGTGATGGTGCCGGTCGTCTGCTCGCGCGCGGTCGCGAACTCGGCCAGGTTGCGCACGCGGAAGTCGTCCTCGGCCCCAGGTGCCGTGCGGTGCCTCTCGCGCAAGAGCGCCGTGACCTGGCCCTCGGCGCGCATGACCTGCTCCGGCGTGGACGCCGAGACATAGATCGAGCCGCGCAGGAAGTCGCCGAGGCCGCCCTCGATCTTCGTGCGATAGGTCGCCAACGGGATGAAGACCGTGTCGTCGTAGTCCTGTCCGTTGGGCGCCTGCCCCTTCTTCGAGAGGACCCCGATGACCTCGAAGGGGGTGTTCTTGATGCGCACCACGCGCCCGATGGGCGAGCCGTCCCCGAAGAGCTGCCAGGCCACCGTCTGCCCGAGCACGACCACCTTCGCCGAGCTCTGTTCGTGTTCCTCGTTCAGGGACTTGCCGATCTCGGCGGGCCACTGACGCAGCGTCAGGAAGTCGGGCGTGGTGCCGGTGACCTGCGTGTTCCAGTTCGCCTCTTCGGCGCCGATCTGCGCGCGCGTCTGCAGCACGGCCGCCGCGTACTGGACCGCGGCGCACTCCGTCCGGATGGCGTCGACGTCGGCGAAGGTCAGCGACGCCGCGCTCCCCTCCCCGCCTCGCACCGCGGTGGTCGCGTCCGACTGCGGACGGATGACCAACATGTTGGTCCCCATCGTCTCGAAGACGGCCTTGATCTGCTCGCGCGCACCGGCCCCGGCCGCCATCATCGCGATCACCGCGGCGACCCCGATGACGATGCCGAGCACCGTCAGGAAGGTGCGCGTCAGGTTCCGCGTGAGCGCGCGCAAGGCGACCCTGAAGGCAGCGAAGAAGCTCATGCGTGCCCCTGGCGCGCCGATGCGTGAGGGTCGACCGCGTTGGCCGCGAGCTTGGCGAGTGCGGCCTGCGCCGAGATCGGTGTGTGCTTGCCGTCGCGGCTGATGAGCCCGTCCTTCAACGCCACGACGCGACCGAGGTACTCGGCGATGTCGGGCTCGTGCGTCACGAGGACCAGCGTGATGCCCTGCGCGACGAGCTCCTGCAGCATCGCCATGACCTCGACCGAGGTCTGCGAGTCGAGGTTGCCGGTCGGCTCGTCCGCGAGCAGGATCTCGGGCTCGCCCACGATGGCGCGCGCGATGGCGACCCGCTGCTGCTGCCCACCCGAGAGCTGACTCGGGCGATGGTCGAGGCGCGACCCGAGGCCGACCCGCTCGAGGGCCGCCTTGGCGCGACGACGCCGCTCACGCCCCGACACGCCTGCGTAGATGAGCGGCAGCTCGACGTTCTCGAGCGCGGTGGTGCGCGACAAGAGGTTGAAGCTCTGGAAGACGAAGCCCAGGCGGCGACCGCGCACGACGGCCAGCTCGCTCCGCGAGAGTCGCGAGACGTCATCGCCGAGCAAACGATAGCTGCCGGTGGTCGGGCGATCGAGGCACCCGATGATGTTCATCATCGTCGACTTGCCCGAGCCCGAGGTGCCCATGATGGCGACCGACTCGCCTCGCTCGATGACGAGGTCGACCCCCTTCAGCGCGCGCAGCTCCATGTCGCCCATCGTGTAGACACGCGTCACCTGCGCGAGCTCGATCACGGGCTGGCCCGCCTGCGCGTCCCCTTTCGGGTTCATGGCGCCCCCGCGTTGGGGACATCCGTGACGAGCTCGTCGCCGACCTTGATGTCGCCGCCATCGGCTTCGCCGAGCTCGGTGTACGTCCCATCGGTGAGGCCGGTCGTGACCTTGACGGGCCGCGCGCGCCCCGGCCCCTCGACCTTCCAAACCACGCGCTTGCCGTCCGACTCGGTGGTGGTCTGGTTGTTCGCGCGGGGGCCGCCGAGGCCGGTCAGGAGGCCGCCGCTGGCTTTCTCGGCCTTGGCCTCGCCCTTCAGTCGCCGCGACGCCTCGGGGGTCGGGCGGAAGCGCAGGGCCGCGTTCGGCAGCCGCACCACGTCGCTGATCTCCTTGGTGACGAAGGTCACGTTCGCAGTCATGCCCGGCTTCAGCGCGAGGTCGTCGTTGTCCACGTCGATGACCGCATTGTACGTCACGACCCCCGACACCGTCGTCGGCGCGTTCCTGACCTGGCGCACCCGGCCTTCGAAGCGTCGCCCCGGGAAGGCATCGACCGTGAACGTCGCCGGCATGTTGGCCGAGATGCGCCCGACATCGCCCTCGACCACATTGGTATCGATCTGCATGCGGCGCAGATCCTCGGCGATGGTGAAGAGGGTCGGTGCCTGCAGTGACGCGGCGACGGTCTGCCCCACATCGACCGAGCGCTGCAGGATGACCCCGTCGACCGGCGAGTGGATGACCGTGTAGCCCAGGGCCAGCTCGGCCTGGGCCAGCGCTGCCTCGGTCTGGGCGACCTGGGCCTTGCGCGCGTTGATGGCGGCGCGGGCCGAGCGCAGCCGCGTCTCGGCGACGTCGACCTCGGACGCCGACACGAGCCCCTTCTTGCCGAGGTCGTCGAGGCGTTTCTTCTGGCGCCCGGCCTCGCGGCTCTCGGCCTCGGCCTGGGCGAGGTTGGCGCGCGCCACCTCGAGGTTCGCCTTGGCCTGGGCAACCTGCGCTTCGTAGGACTCGGGCTCGAGGCGCGCGATGACCTGCCCCGCCTTGACCTCGTCGTTCCAGTCGGCCAGCACCGCCCCGAGTCGCCCCGAGACCTGGGCTCCGACCTGCACCGCGTTGCGCGGCGCCACGGTTCCGGTGGCGGTGACGCGCGCGGCGATGGTGCCCTTGTCGACCTTGATGGCCTCGACCTTGAGGGCCGGCCCCTCTTTCGTCTTCCAGGGCGCCCAGAAGTAGACGCCCACGCCTGCCGCGGCGAGGAGGGCGAGGATGAGAGTGATGCGGATGGTCTTCTTCATAGTTTATCGCCCAGCCGTCGGGCGAGGGCGAACAATGGTCCCCACCCCGGGGGTGTGCAAGGGCTTCCTTGGAATGACGCGCCGAAGGCCGGCCGCAGTGTGGAGCGCGCGTCGTCGCATTGATCGAACGCTGGCGACGGGAATACGGCCTCGCCCCTCTTGGTCAGTTCGGGCGCGAGCCCTTCGGCAACGACACGGGCAAGCCGCGGTGCCGACCCTCAGCGCGCATCGACCAGGGCGCGGACCGCGTCGTGGAGCTCGGGGCGGAAGGCCTTGAGACGCGCCTGGGCCGCGGCACCCAGCGCGACGCGGTTGGTGAGGAGGACGGTCACGAGCCGTCGCTCGCGATCGATCCACACACTGGTCCCCGTGAAGCCCAGGTGGCCGACCGAGCGCGCCGAGATGTTGCGACCGCCGGAGCTCGCGCCGGCGCTCGGGCTG
>JAEUKJ010000623.1 GCA_016792665.1 Deltaproteobacteria bacterium
GACGCGAGGTCAGTGGTCCGACGGCGATCCGGAGGTGGAGGTCGCTGCCGACGGCTGCGGGATCGAGCGTGCAGGAAAGGACCTGGATCTGGGTCACCGGGTTCGCGCTCTCGATGGCGAGGTCGCCGCACGGGAAGCTCGCGGCGCCGCTCTCGAGGGTGGCCGTGATGGCGCTGGCGTCGGCGCCCGCGAAGCGCGTCTGGAAGCGGATACGCGCGCCGGTTTCGAAGGTCGCGACGGTCGGGTTCGAGCCCGCGACGGTGCAACCCGAGTCGCAGGTGAGGCTGTCGTCGAGGATGAGCGGGCCGAAGTAGGACAGCGAGCCCGGCGAAGAAGGCCGCCCGGCGACGGTCACGACGACCTCGCGATCGAAGCCGGTGCCCGCCGGCGAGGAGCACTGGAGACGGCCGTGCGGGGTGACCATCGCGACGCCGGTGCAGGGGAGGCCGCCGACCGTGACCGTGACGCCGGCCGCGCTGGGGCCGAAGTCGGTGCCGACGATCGTGAGCCGCTCGCCGCCCGCGACCGAGCAGCCCACGGCCGCGTTGCCCTCGTCGTCGATGCAGCCAGAGACGCGGGTGACGGTCGGCGTGCGGCGCGGCACCGGGATGGAGGTCGTCGCCTGGTTCGTCAGCAGGCCGTCCGGACCGACGACGAGCGTGCGCAGCGGGATGAGCTCGAGGCCGACGACCAGCGCGACCGTGAAGTCGGTGGCCCCGGCCGGGGCCGTGAAGGTCACCGTGCCGGCCGCCACGTCGAACGTCGCGGGCAGCGAGGTGCCGCCGGGCACGAGCTGCAGATCACAGTCGGCGCACGTCGGGTCGTTCGGTGAGAACACGCCGCGCAGGACGACCTGGCCGCCAGTCGTCGCGACGCCGGCCGCGGGCTCGACCGAGGACACGGCGCACGCGTCGCCGCAGAGGCCGGGCGTGACCACGGTCGAGCTGCCGCGTTCGAAGCCGTGGTCGAAGGCCTGGGGCGCAGCCGGATCGCTGTAGACCGTCTGGACGCCGCTGCCCGTGACGTTGACCGCGTTCTGGTCGCACACGCGCTGGCCGTCCGCGACGATCTGCTCGTCCCAGGTGATGACCGGCCAGGTCGCGCCGAGCCGCGGGGTGTTGTCGACGAACGGGCCATCGCTGGCGGTGCCGCGCGTCGTGAGGCGGCAGGTGCCGGCGGCGGCGAACTTGGTGGTGTCGAGGCCGAGGGCGACGTTCCAGTAGCCCTTCGAGACGATCAGTTCTTCGCCGCGATAGACGGCAGCGCCGAAGAGGAGGCCGCCGGCGTTGCCGGTCGGGGTGACGGTGCCGGGGCCGAGCGAGGGGTCGACCTCGGCGTCGAAGGTGTCGTTGGTGCAGTCGACGACGAGGTCATCGAGGTAGAGCCAGGTGTCGACGTCGGCCTCGGGGCCGGCCGTGCAGGCGAAGGCGAGGACCAGCGTGGTGCCGCGCGAGCCGTCGCCCTTGTGGAGGAGGAAGAGGTCGTTGCCGGCGTCGTCCTCGCAGTCGAGCTTGGCCGAGCAGAAGAGGTCGGCGAAGTTCACGGCGATGTCGAAGAAGCCCTGCCGCGCGTCGCGCAGGATGACGAGGTCGAAGCTCACTGGGACGTCGCGGTTGGGGAGGCACGTGACGGGCAGCGAGATCGGGGTCGGGTTGCGGTAGGAGGTCGCCGCGATGAGCCCGTCGTTCTCGTCGTAGAGGGCGTTCAGGACCAGCGTGACAGTGTGGGCCGGGGTGCTGGCGTCGCAGGGGCCGACGTAGCTGATGCTGCCGCGCCCGTCGCCGTAGCGATCGGAGTCGACGTGGTCCTGGCTCCACACCGGGCCGGCGCTGCTGGTGACGCTGATGGCGTAGTCGGCACGGCCGACGCCGGCGAGCTGGAGCGGGGCGACGTTGACGCTGACCGCGGCGTTGGGCGCGGGCGTGAGCACGGTGTCGGGGTCGCACGCAGAGGTCGCGACGAGCAGAACCGCCGTTCCGAGAAGAGCTCGAACGAACATGGGTGGCCTCCAGAGTCAGACCCGCAGTGATGACGTGATGGCGCGAGCCTACGCGCCACCACCGCGGTTGGCAATCCCTGGAGATGTCGAGGGCAGGGGTCTCGGAGGCCGGTCCGGCGCGGCTCAGCCGTGGGTGGCCGTCCAGCGGTAGCCCGCGACGCGCTTCCAGCCCGCGGACTTGGCGGCGGCCGAGAGCGTCGAGTCGGCGGCGAGGTAGACGAGCTCCTTGCCGGCGGCGAGCGGGTGGCGCGCGGCGGCCCAGAAGGCCTGCGCGATGAGCTTCCCGCGCGAGCGATAGTGCGGCGGGACGTAGACGTCGGTGAGCTGGACGGTGCTCGCGTCGAGCGGCAGGAGCTCGGCGACGAAGAAGGGGCGGGCCGAGTCTTTCTCTTTGGCGAT
>JAEUKJ010000151.1 GCA_016792665.1 Deltaproteobacteria bacterium
ACGTTCCTGGTCCGTGCTCCGAGGTCGGTTCATCGCGCACGAATCCGCAACTGGTCTCAACAAGAACCCAGCAACGGACTCGTGCGCCCCAGCATCCCCGACTCGGGCACTTCTCGGCCGCTCTTGACGCTCATCGGAGGAGAGAGCGAGGAACCGACGCCGCGGCCGCCCGTCGCAGCCGCGCGTGTTCAGCGATCCATTTTGCCGGCGCGCGTCTCGTAGGTATAGCTCTCGAGCTCGCCGCCCTGATAGGCCATGCGCTCGCGCTGCTGGGGGTCGACGACGTAGACGATCTGCTTGAGCTCGACCGAGAGGGCCTTCGCGGCGGTGATCGCCTCCAGGCGGGTCGCGAACTCCGTGATGTCGGTGCCGTTCTGAAGCTGGTACATGAACTTCCTCTCGAGGGTGGCAGGCCGGGGTGCCGGCGGGCGCGGGAAACTAGGCTTCGCGCCGAACGGATGTCAAGCACCGACCTGGGGTCGAACCCGGTTTCCCGCGAGCACCTCGTGTCGATATAGTCGGTCGATGTTCGACCGCGACCCACCGCCCCCACCTCCCGTCATGCGCGGCGACCTGTTCGCCCTGCTCGACCCGGATGGCACGGGCCCGGCGACGCCGTCGAAGGGGAGCGGCCGCCAGGGCACGCCAGCCCGCATCGCGGCGGCGGCCAAGCACCTCGCCTCGCGCGTCGCGAGCGGCGAGCGTGCCCCGGGGGTGCCCGTGGTCATGCAGTGTCTCGACGAGCTCGCCCAGCTCGACGAGGGCAAGGACGCGATGCGCGCCTTCTGGGCGCTGGCCTCGGTGCGGCAACGCCTCCTGGCCCTCGGGCTGGCGCGCGCCCGCTCGTTTCCGGGCACCTTCATCGGCGATCGCGTCCTCGTCGTGCCGCAGACCCGCCAGGCTCAGGTCATCCGCGTCCTGCCGGCCGAGGAGCGCACGACCTGGTTCGTCGCCACGCGCGAGGCGTTCCCGAGCACGGCGCGAAAGAGCGAGGACGTGCCGCTGCCCGAGGGTCGCCCCGAGCTCGACGACACGGCGCTCGGGCCCCCGCGCATCGACCTCGCCGAGGTCACCTTCCGTCTCTTCCGCTTCGGCGCGAGCCCGACCGACATCCGCCTGTGCATGCGCGTCGTGCAGGAGCCGGGGTCCTTCTGCGACGTGCTCATGACCGGCGACGGCGAGCGCGTGGCGATGTTGTCGCGCGATGTCATCGGCATCTTCGACGGCGACGGCAAGCCGGTCCTCTCGGGTCGCCTGCCGGTCGACACCGACGCGTCCAAGGGGGCCGAGATCACCGCCATGGCGCTCCAGGGGGACATCCTCGGGTTGAACCTCCGGGCCGCCAAGGACAAGGTCGTCGAGCTCGCGCTCATCGCGGTGTCGGAGCGCAAGGGCTTCCCGGTCGGGCTGGTCGGCGACGACGCGCAAGGCCTCTTGCTCGGGCCGCGCCAGGCCTACGTGATGGATGGCGTGCAGCTCGTGCGCTTGCCCCTCTTCGGGGCGTCGGCCACCGAGGAGATCAAGGTCTTCTCGGTGCGGCCCTGGTTCGCCGAGTACCCGTGGACGGCCAAGCACCTGATGGCGTGGGACGGCAAGCGCGTGTGGTTGTCGAACGGGCAGAAGATCGTCATCATCGATGAGGGGTTGGACCTCGTGCGGGCCGAGATCGTGCTTCCCGAGCCGATCGTCGACCTCTGGGTCACGGCGAGCGAGGTGCGGCTCGTCCACTTCGATCCGACCACCGGTCGGGTCCGGGTCGCACTCTGGGAGCTCGCGCGCGTGGAGGGATGAAGGTGTCGATGGCATTCAAGCAGCGGGCGGAGGCCTTTGTCCTCGGCCTCCAGGACGCGATCTGCCAGGCCCTCGAGGGGGTCGAGGCGCAGCACGAAGAGGTCGGCCAGGGCGCCCCGGGCACCTTCCGCGAGGACCGCTGGGAACGCCCCGGCGGTGGCGGTGGGCGCTCGCGCGTGCTCGAAGGGGGTCGCGTCCTCGAGAAGGCCGGCGTGAACGTGTCCGCGGTGTGGGGCGAGGTCCCCGACGCGGTGAAGGCGCAGATGCCGGGTGACGGGGACACCTTCTTCGCGACCGGCGTGTCGCTCGTTCTGCACCCGCGCAACCCGCACGCACCGACCACGCACGCGAACTTCCGCTACCTGGAGCGCGGCAGCGTCGGCTGGTTCGGCGGCGGCTCGGATCTCACCCCGTATGTGCTGTACGAGGACGACGCGCGCCACTTCCACCACACCCTGCGCGCCGCCTGCCAGGCGGGTGCGGGCGCCCACGCCGACCTCTACCAGCGCTTCAAGGACTGGTGCGACACCTACTTCTGGAACACCCACCGCCACGAGGCGCGCGGCGTCGGCGGCATCTTCTTCGACCACCTTCGCCCCGAGACCGCCGGCTTCCCGACCGACCTCGACGCGCTCTGGACGTTCTGGACCTCGGCGGCCGAGAGCTTCCTCCCCGCCTACCTCCCGATCCTGCTGCGCCGCAAGGACACGCCTGCGACCGAGGCCGAGCGCACCTGGCAGCTCGTGCGTCGTGGTCGCTACGTCGAGTTCAACCTCTTGCACGATCGCGGCACCAAGTTCGGCCTCCAGACGCAGGGGCGCATCGAGTCGATCTTCATGTCGCTCCCCCCGCTGGTGCGCTGGGACTACGATGTCCAGGTCGTGCCCGGCTCGCGCGAGGCGGCCCTGCTCGAGGTCCTCGCACATCCGCGCGACTGGACCTGACGCGTCGAAGGCAGCGCCATGGACGACGTCTTCACGATCTTCGTGCTCCTGCTCGCGGTCGCAGGGTCCGCGGTCGCGCGACGCTTCGTGCCGTGGCGCGCGCCGATGCCGCTCCTGCAGATCGCGTGCGGGGCGCTCCTGGCCCTGCCCTTCCTCGGGCTCCAGATCGGCCTCGACCCCGAGCTCTTCCTGCTCCTCATCATCTCGCCACTCCTGTTCGCGGACGCGTCGCGCATCTCGAAGCGCGAGTTCCTGGCGCACCTGAAGCCGACCTCGCTGATGGCGCTCTCGCTCGTGCTCGCGACCGTGCTCGGCCTCGGCGCATTCATCGCCTGGCTCGTCCCCCTGCCCTTGCCCATCGCGATGGCCCTCGGCGCCATCCTCTCTCCGACCGACGCGGTCGCCGTCGCCGCCATGACCGGACGCTCGGCCCTGCCGCGCAAGGTCGCGCACCTGCTGGAGGGCGAGGGGCTGCTGAACGATGCGTCCGGGCTCGTGGCCTTCAAGTTCGCGCTGGCGGCCGCCGTCACCGGAAGCTTCTCCGCCCTCGACGCGGGCCTCAGCTTCCTCGCGGTCGCGGTCGGAGGCCTCGTGCTGGGCCTCGCCGTCGGCTGGGCGGTCAGCGCCGCACGCCGCAAGATCGCGCAGTGGAACATCGACGAGCCGGCCCTCTCGGTGGCCCTCCTCCTCCTCACCCCGTTCGCCGCCTACCTCGTCGCCGAGCGCTTCCACGCCTCGGGCATCCTCGCGAGCGTCGCGGCCGGGCTCGTGACCTCGACCACCGGCAGCAACGACGCCTCGAGCACCGCCGATCGCCTCCTCGGGCGCAGCGTCTGGGCCATGCTCGAGTTCGTCTTCAACGGCGTGAGCTTCGTCCTCCTCGGCCTGCAGCTCCCCGAGATCACGCACCGAATCAGCGTCGCCGCCGCGGCCGGCACGCTCGCCTGGCTCGACTGCATCGCCTACGTCGTCGCCATCACGGCGACCCTGTTCGCGGTCCGCTTCGTCTGGTGCTCGCTGCACCTGCGCGGCCGGACCTTTCGCCACGCACTCGGCCTGGCGCCCCCGGACCGTGCCCTGAGCCGCGCCGAGAGCCACGCCGAACGACGCACGACCTTCCCTCACCTCGTGGTCCTCACGCTCGCCGGGGTGCGCGGATCGGTCACCCTCGCGGCCGCCCTCTCGCTGCCGCTGACCCTCGGTGACGCGCCCTTCCCGGCGCGCGACCTCCTCCTCTTCATCGCCGCCGGCGTCATCCTGATGACCCTCGCCGTCGGGGCCATCGTCCTCCCGATCGCGGTGCGGAAGCTGCCGGCCGACGACCCGAGCGAGCTCGAGGATCGTCGTCGCCTGGCCCGCCTCCGGGTCGCCGAGGCGGCGGTCGCGAGCCTCGCTCAGACGGCTGCACGCCTGGCCGAAGGCAAGAGCCCGGCCGAGCGGCGCGTGCTCACGGAGATCGCGCAGCACCTGACCGCCATCTACAGCAATCGGGAGGCAGCCGAGAGCGCCGACCCGGACATCCATCGGTCGGCCAACCTCTTCAAGGAGTATGGGCGCGACCTCCGCCTCTCCGCCGTCCGCGCCGAGCGCGACACGCTGCGCGCCATGCAGCGCGAGCACCTCATCGACGACGACCTCATGCGTGAGCTGATGATGGAGGTCGACCTCGCCGAGACCTGGCTGCTCGGCAGCCTCGCGAGCCCCCGCGCTCGCTGAGCCAAGGGATCGGCGCGACGCCGCGGCGTCGTTCGATCAACGCCGAAGGCCTGGCGGAGCCAGGCTGCCCTCGCCTGATCACGCAGCCTTTGGCATCGATTGCCCGCGCGAGGGTAAAGGGCGCGCGCTCAGGGGACGGACAGCGTGAACTGCGGCGTGGGCGACACGGTCTGCCCGCCCGAGGTGGCGATGACCGCCGCCGCGGCCCCAGCGCCCGCGACCCCGACGATGGTCCAGAACCACCACTTCTCGTAGAAGGCCCCGCCCGAGACCTCGTCGCCCTTCTTGGGCAGCGCGCGAAGCACGACATCGATGTCGTAGAATTCGCCGGCGCGGATCTCGAGCTCGCGCGTGTCGTCGAAGAAGTCGGGGCGCGACACGACGATGGTCTTCTTGCCCGCCGGGATGTCCTTGTCGAAGGGAGTGACGCCCTCGACCTTGCCGGCGATCTTCACGGTCGCGCCGGGCTCGCTGGTCGTGATGCGCACGATGCCCGCGAACGGCAGCAGGTCCGCCTCGAGCTCCAGCGGCGCGCCCGGCAGGATCTCGAAGGTGTCGAGGTAGTCGGTGTACCCGCGCTTGGTCATCTTGATCGTGTGCTGGCCGGGCATCAGCACCAGCGAGTCCTCGAGCGGGATCTTGCCCATCGGCTTGCCGTCGATCTCGATGGTCGCCCCGATCGTCAGCGACACGACGATGAGCTCGCCCGGCACGGCGATGGTCGGCTTGGACTTCGGGGGCGCGGCCATCGCGGGTGCGACCGCCGTGAGCAACGCCGCCAGGACGACCACGCCGCGGGTGAGCGGCGCCTTCGACAAGGTCATGTTCGTGGTCCTCATGTCGTCCTCATCGCTTCGTGGGGTCGGGTCGGTCTCGGCGCGCGCTCGGACAGTCCCACCCCCAGGCGGACTGTCTCGTGCGGCACGCGCCAGTATCGCAAATCGGGGCCCGACCTTGCAACCCGCGCCCGCGCGGCCTCGCAAAAGGGAATCCATTCGTTGACGACGGGTTCGTCTTGCGCCATCCGAACGGGTCGGAGCGCGCCTGCTCCGTCCCCGAGACCACCTTCCGTGAGGAGTCCCCATGCGCCAGTCCCCTGCCCCGTCGACCCCGCTGCTCGCCGCGCTCGCGACCTGCGCTCTCGGCGTGACCTGGAGCACGACGTCGCTCGCAGGAGACAAGCCGCCCGATGCCGGTGAGAGCCTGCAGGTGGTCGTCGGCCCTGGCGGCACTGGCCTCGACCCGCTCGCCGTGCCCGAGGTGCGTTGCACCGAAGGCGCCCCCGAGGCGCTGTGTCGCACGGTCGCCGAGATGCTGCGCCGCGACCTGACCCTGTCGTTCATCTACGCGGTCATCCCGTCGCGGAGCTACCTCGTCGACGCCCAGGCCGAGCCGCTCGAGACCCCGAACTGGAGCGACTGGAACAACATCGGCGCGCGCTGGCTCGTCAAGGCCGAGGTCAAGGGTCGCGGCCCGTGGGACGTCGAGTTCCGCCTCTTCAACGTGGTCGACAAGACCAACGTCCGCGTCAAAGAGCAGACGTTCAAGAACGAGGCCGAGGCCGGCGTGAAGCGCGCCGTCCATCGCTTCTGCAACGGGGTCCTCGAGGCGCGCACCGGCACGCCGGGCGTCTTCGACACGAAGATCGCGTACTCGGTGAAGGTCGCGGCCGGCGTGAAGTCGGTCGGCACCATCTCGATGGATGGCCTCGAGCGCGCCGGCATCGTCAACAACGGCAGCATCAACACGTTGCCCGCGTGGGGCTTCGGCAGCGTCATCTACACGAGCTTCATCGATGGCAAGCCCGAGCTCTTCTTCGGCCGGAAGAAGCTGACCCGCGACGACGGTCACTATCGCAAGGTCGCCGTGAGCCCCGACGGCTCGAAGATGGTCGCCTCGATCTCGTACGGCGGGCAGAGCGACCTCTTCCTCTTGAGCCCCGACGGCTCGGTGCAGAAGAACCTGACCAACAGCGACGCCGACGAGGTCTCGCCGACGTTCTCGCCCGACGGCGGCGAGATCGCGTTCGTGTCGAACCAGGCGGGCAGCCCGCAGATCTTCGTGATGAGCGCGGGTGGCGGTGGCATGCGGCGCCTGACCCACGCGGGCAGCTACAACTACTCGCCCGATTGGGGGAAGAACGGGCTCATCGTCTTCGCCGGGATGGAGGACGGTGCGAGCGACATCTTCACGGTGTCCAAGGGCGGAGAGATCCGCCGCCTGACCCAGGACCAGGGCTTCAACAAAGACCCGAGCTGGAGCCCCGATGGTCGCTACGTGACCTTCGTGTCGACCCGGTCGGACGGGTCGGGGATCTACATCATGAGTGCGGACGGACGTTATCAACTGCTGGTCGCCAAGGGCGGCGGCTACGGGAACACCGCGTGGGAGCGATGAGGCGACACGTCCTGGTGTGGGCGTCGCTGGCGTCGATGGCGAGCGGCGCGTGTGGGGGTGCGAGCGAGTCCAAGCCGGCGCCGGTCGACCCGGCCGCGCGTGCGAAGGATGCCGCGCGCCTCATCGACGAGGGCGCAACCAAGCGGGCCATGGCGGTCCTCGGGCCCGACCCGACCCCGACCGACGACGAGACGATCGCAGCCCTGCGCATCATCGCGCTGCTCGAGCTGCGCGAGTGGGGTCGGGCCGAGCGCTTCATGAGTCCCATCACGCGGTCCGAGGCGAAGACCAAGGCGGCGCTCGAGTGCCTGTTCGCGGCCGAGAGGCGCGACGTCACCGCCGAGAGGACGTGTCGCAAGGCGCGCGAGAGCGAGCTCGGCAAGGCCCAGGACACGCTCGGGGACGCAGTCGCGCGCGGGCTCGCCAAAGCCCTCGAGGCCGACCATCGCCTCGAGGAGTGCGAGGCCACGCTGCGCGAGCTGGTCAAGACGCGACCGACCACGGCCAATCGTCGATCGCTGGTCGCCTACTTCGAGAGGCAGGGCTTCGTGCGCGAGGCGGTCGAGCTGCTCGAGGCGTGGCGCGCCGCCGAGCCGACCGACAAGAGCCTGGACGACAAGCTCGCCATGGCCCTGGATCGCAAGGTGCGCGGCGACCTCCTCGACAAGCGCGGGGCGGATGCCGAGGCCGCGGCGCGAAAGCTCCTGGCACTGAAGCCGCAGCGTCAGGAGATCCGGTACTTCCTGGCCGATGCCCTCGAGATGAACGGCAACAAGGCCGGGGCCGAGGCCGAGCGCGCCGCCGCCAAGGCCGCCGGAGCCGTTGCGCCGCTGCCAGTCGATGCGGTCCCGGGGCAGGCTCCCGACGCGACCGCGCCGAAGCCGAGCGAGCCGCCCGCGCCGAAGCCGGACGCGCACGACCCCAAGTAGCGTCCGTTCAGTCGCGGCAGCAGACGACGCCGCCGTACCCGAGCCCGCTCTTGACGATGTTCGAGGCCTCGACGGTCCCGCCCGAGCAGGCCCACGGCGGCAAGAGCGCGTTGCAGTCGTTGTGGGAGAAGCGGTCGAGGGGCGCGCACGAGGCGGCCGGAGCGGCGCCGAGGGAACCACAACCGAAGACGTCGTTCGACAAGAACACGTTGGGCGCGCAGCCCGAGATGCACGAGTAGGGGCTGTTGCACGCACCGCCGACGGCCGTCCCGGTCGCGCACTGGGCGCAGCCCGTGCCGCTCTGTCGGACGACGTAGAAGGCCTGCGCCCCGGGCTGGGTCGCGCCCTGGCACCCGGTCGGCGAGTGGGCCGCGACGTCCCCCGAGGAGCTGCACACGTGCCACCCGTCGGCGCACAGGTCGGACACGTTGCACCCGATGCCGGTGGTGTTGACGCCGTCGTCGCCGCCGCCGCGCTCGCAGGTCGGGGTCAGCAGATCGGTGACCACGCCGCCGATGCGCCAGGCCCCGTCGCAGGCTGCGATGTCGGGCCACTGCGAGAGATCGGTGAAGCCCTCGCGCTCGCCATCGGCGCAGCCGACGTCGCGGTCGGGCTCTTCGTCGGTGAGGCCGTCGCAGTCGTTGTCGAGGAGGTCGCCGAGGACCTCGCTGCCCGGCGCGATCGGCAGCACGTTGCAGGTCGTGCCGAGCCCGTTGGCTTTGCACACCCACTTGTCCGATTGCTTGCACACGCCGGTGCCGACGGTGCAGAGGCGGCCGAGCTCGGGGAAGTCCTCGTCGGTGGCGCCGTCGCAGTCGTCGTCGCGGCTGTTGCAGAGCTCGGAGCCGCCGGTCTGCGGGTTGGCCGCGCACAGGAGGCCGTCGCCGAGTGCGTTGCAGATGCGCTGGCCGACGATGGTGCACTCGCCGACGCCGGCCGTGCACGACTGCCCGAGCCCGATCCAGTCCTCGTCGGTGGCGCCGTCGCAGTCGTCGTCGCGCCCATTGCAGACCTCGGGCGCGCCGGCGTGCACGTCGGGGGTCGACTGGTCGCAGTCCTCGCCGCGAGCGCAGTAGGGGCCGAAGCCATCGCCGTCGAGGTCGACGCACTCGAGCACGATGCCGCCACCCGAGATCAAGACGTCGAGCGTGCCGGTCGCCGAGTCGGACTCGAAGCGCAGGCGATCTTGATAAGGGAAGGCGTCGAGCGAGTAGAAGGTCACCATGACCCGCGTCGTGCCCAGGGCGGGCAGGACGAAGGCCACGCGGTTGGTCGAGAACGCCTCGCTCGGCGCACCGCCGTCGGGCCCGACGAAGCTCAAGCGCGTCACGTGGAGCGGCTTGTTGCCGGCGTTCTCGATCTCGAGCTCGCGGGTCAGCGTCTCGCCGACGGGGCGGATCCCGAAGTCGAGGTGCATCGGGTCGACGACCAGGTACGCATACCCCGGGCCGTCGAACTCGCTCGTGTCGAGCGCGACGAAGCCGTCCCCGTCGACGGCGTCCGCCGCGACCGCGCTATCGGACGTGTCGACGGACTCACGCGTGTCCAGCGTATCGACCGCATCGACCGCATCATTCGGGGTCGTCGTGGTGGCGTCGGTCTCGCGGCCGACCTCCGAGCCGCATGCGGCGATCATCGACACCAGCACGAGAGCCGCGCACCCACGTGACGACGCGAGACGGCCGGCCAGTCCGGTTCGGGCAGCAAGGGGCATGAGACGGCTCCGCAAGACGGACCTCCCCTTACGCAACCGCCCTCTGAAAAGCAAGGAGGCGCGCGAACCCCATTCACGGGCGCTCGGCGCGGCCGCGCGTGCCCACCCATACGAGCGCGAGCGA
>JAEUKJ010000657.1 GCA_016792665.1 Deltaproteobacteria bacterium
CACCCTCATGGTCGGCGCGATCTTCGCGGTGTTGGCCCTGCTCATCGGCGTCTTCGCCGGGCGTCGCTTGAGCGCGCCGATCAGCGCCCTGTCCAAGGCCGCGGGCAAGGTCGCGGCGGGCGACTTCGCAGTGCAGGTGGCGGTGCCGGGCAAGGACGAGGTCGGGCAGCTTGCGGTGAGCTTCAACGCCATGACCAGCCAGCTCAACGACACGATCCAGCGCCTGCAGGAGACGACCGCGTCGAAGCAGCGCATGCAGACCGAGCTCGACATCGGTCGCAACATCCAGATGAGCATGGTGCCGCTGCACTTCCCGGCCTTCCCCGAGCGGAAGGAGTTCGACGTGCACGCGGCGCTGCATCCGGCCTTCGAGGTCGGCGGCGACTTCTACGACTTCTTCCTGGTCGACGAGGACACGTTCTGCGTCTGCATCGCGGACGTCTCCGGCAAGGGTGTGCCGGCGGCCTTGTTCATGGCGGTCACGCGGACCCTCGTGAAGGCGCACGCCCAGGGTGGGCACGAGCCCTCGGACATCCTCGAGAAGGTCAACGATGACCTCGCCAAGGACAACGAGGCCTGCATGTTCGTGACCCTGTTCCTGGGGTTGGTGAACCTCAAGACGGGCAACCTGCACTTCACGAACGCAGGTCATAACCCTTCGTATATCCGCAGGAAAACGGGTGGTGTCGAGCGCCTCGACCAGCTCCACGGGCCGGTCATCGCGGCGATGGAGGAGATCCCCTACGGGTCCGGCAACGCGACGCTCAGGGTGGGCGACACGCTCCTCCTCTACACGGACGGCGTGAACGAGGCCATGAACGCGAAGCAGGAGCTCTTCACCGAAGAGCGCCTCGCAAAGCTCCTCGAGAAGGGGACGTGGACGACCTCGAGCGGGGCGGTGAAGCTCGTGCTCGACGACGTGTGGAAGTTCCAGGGCGACGCGCCGCAGGCCGACGACGTGACAGTGGTCGCGCTGCGTTACCTCGGGCCTCCGGCCTGACAGGGGCTCTCCGCTTCGTGGGATAGTTCGTCGGGCGAACTCGCGGCAGCGCGCGCGTCGCGCGATCGACGCTCGCGGGAGACTACCTGGCGCTCGGATCGCTTCGGAGGCGGTGGGCGGTGAGCGTGCCCACGCGACCGCGGATCGTTCCGCTGGACGAGGCGGCCACGATCGCGAGCGCGTCATCGACTGGGCCCTCGAGCCACACGAGGAGGGGCGGCGTGTGAGGGTCTGGGGCGGCCCCGATCCAGACCGGCGCGTGGGACTCGCAGCCGGGGGCGCCGAGCGTCGTCCAGCGTCCGTCGAGGCTCGCGAGCGCGACCTGGCAGACGCCGGTGAGGCGCGAGCAGCGTGTGAAGGCGAGGCCCCGGCCGTCGGGCGAGGGGGCGGGATCGAAGGTGTCGGCATCGAGGGCGAGGACGAGCGCCGGTGTCGGGCTCGGGTCGCCGAGGTTGATGCGATAGAGGGCCGCGAGATCGGTGCCGCTGGCGCGCGCGACGACCAGCGCGCCATCGAGCAGCCAGGCCGGGGTCGCATCGGTGGCCGCATCGGCCGTGACGCGCGCGACGGCGCGGCTCGCGGTGTCGAGGACGAAGAGGTCCGGGTACCCGTCCGCGTCCGCGATGAACGCCACGTGCTCGCAGCCGATGTCGAAGGCGAGGCTGCGGGGCTCGATGGCCGTGACCGCGGCGAGGCTCAGCGGCACTTGCGACGCGCTCGCGCCGTCGTCGAGCCAGAGCGAGGCGGTGGCCGACGGGCCCGCGCGCTCGACCCAGGCGGTCATCGGGCCGCAGCGCGCGACCTCGACCTGCGACGGCGCGAAGGCCGGCGGTCCCGCGAGATCGACCCAGCCGTCGTCGGTCTCTGCGACGAGTCCCGTCGCGAGGGCGCGTGCGCGGTCGAGCTCGGGAGCATTCGTCGTGGGAATGCACTCGGGGCTCGGCGCAACGAGCGACTCGCGCGGCCCGCTCTGCCCATCGGCGCTCGTGACACGGACGCTCGGGGCCTCGGTCGGGGTCAGCACCAGGCGCGCCGTCCCACCCAGGGCGAAGGCCCGCGCGAGGGCGACCCCGGCGGCGTCGAAGACCTCGACGAGGGCGTGGTCGGGGGCCGTGACCCGCATGACCTGAACGCTCGCGCTGGCGCCCGCCGGGACGAGCGTCGCGAGCGACCCGCGCGCACGCGGCAGCCCGTCCTTGGAGGTCGGCTCGGCGTCGACCAGGCGCACGCCGGAGGCGCCGGCCTCGAGGCTCACGGAGGCCACCCTGGCGACGCGATGGCCCGCGCCGCCGATCAGCGCGAGGGGGCCTGCGACCGAGGCGATCTCCGCACCGAGCACGCCTTGCAGCGTGACGGTCGACGCGGCGTCGTGGGCGTTCGCGATCTGGATCCAGCTATCGCAGGCGCCACCGTGAGCTTGCCGTCCAGACCGTCGACCGCGATCGCCGAGGGCTCGAGCGGCTCCGCGCCCGCGTCGACGACGCACGTGCCGATGCGCACCGGGCCGGTGTGGGCGCGCACGGCGATCCGCGGCGCGCTGAGGCTCAGGCCTTCGACCGCGGCCTGCACCCCGTCGAGGACGAGGCGCGTGTGACCCGTGAGGCCGATCGAATCGGCGGCTCCCTGCCGCATGTCGAGGCCGCCCGGCGCGTCCTCGATGAAGATCGACCCGTGGACCTCGGCCCCGTCGAGCGAGAGCCTCGATGCCCCGGCCAGGCGAAGGCGTGGCGCCTTGGTGTCTTCGCTGGGC
>JAEUKJ010000683.1 GCA_016792665.1 Deltaproteobacteria bacterium
CAACGCCGGCTCGTTCGCCTGCGCCTGCAAGGCCGGCTACTCCGGCAACGGTGTCACCTGCACTGACATCGACGAGTGCACCGCCAACACCGACAACTGCAGCGACGACGCGACCTGCACCAACAACGCCGGCTCGTTCGCCTGCGCCTGCAAGCCCGGCTACAGCGGCAACGGCGTGACGTGTGCCGACATCGACGAGTGCGCCAACAACCCCTGCGACGCCAACGCCGCCTGCACCAACGACGCGGGCACCTTCACCTGCGCCTGCAAGCCCGGCTACAGCGGCAACGGCGTCACCTGCACCGACATCGACGAGTGCGCCGACAACCCCTGCGACGCCAACGCCACCTGCACCAACAACGCCGGCACCCACACCTGCGCCTGCAAGCCCGGCTACTCCGGCGACGGCGTGACCTGCACCGACGTCGACGAGTGCGCCAACAACCCCTGCGACGCCAACGCCACCTGCACCAACAACGCGGGCACCTTCACCTGCGCCTGCAAGCCCGGCTACTCCGGCGACGGCGTGACCTGCACCAACGACAAGGCCTGCGAGTCCCCAAGCGACTGCGAGAGCGGCGTCTGCACCGACGGCCTCTGCGCCGACGCGCGCTGCGGCGATCAGATCGTCAACGCCGACGAGGCATGCGACGACGGCAATGCCGACGAAGGCGACGGCTGCGCCCCGGATTGCACGATCGAAGCCGGCTGGTCCTGCGCCGCCGACCCGAGCGAGGCGAGCATCTGCACGCCGCTCTGCGGCAACGGGGTCCTCGACGCCGAGACCGAGACCTGTGACGACACCAACCTCGAGTCGGGCGACGGATGCTCGGCGAGCTGCGCCATCGAGGACGGCTGGACCTGCACCGGCACGCCCGCGAACTGCAGCCCCATCGTCGAGACGTTCGAGGACCTCGACGCGGGCGGCGGCGGCGGGTGCGCGGGCGGCACGACGACCCTGCCGATCGCGGCGTCGCTGCTGGTCCTCCTCCGCCTCCTGGCCTCGCGGCGCCGTCACGCCGCGCGCTGACCGCGCTCCCGCCGTCAGGCCGCCAGGCCTTCGGTGGTGATGAAGGTCTGGATCCGTCGCCTCAAGGCGTGCGGGTCCAGGCCGTAGGCCTGCTCATGGTCGCGCGCGGTGCCGTAGCGCCTCAGCTCGACGCGCGGCACCCCGATCGCCAGCGTTCGATGAAGCCGCCCCTGCAGCGCCTCGGAGACCACGTGCGTCGAGGTCCCCTCGAGGTACGGCTCGACCAGGATGACCGTGTCCCCCGCGACCGCGCGCAGGCCCGCCGCGTCGAAGGGCCGCACCGTCACGGCATACAGAACGGTCACGTCCAGGTCCGCCGTCGCGGCGAGCACCGAGTCCAACATCGGCCCGACCGCGACCACCGTCGCGCCGCCCCCACGACGCACGACCGTCACGCCACCGGTCGCATGCGCCGCGCGATTGCTGCGCACGGACAGGCGCACATAGGTCGCGTCGTCACTGCGCACGGCAGCCTCGAGGATCGGACCGACCTCGTCGGGGTGCCCCGGCACCTGCACGACCCACCCGGGCAGCGCATCCATCAGCGCGACGTCCGCGGGCGCGTGATGCGTGCGACCGCCCTCGGCCCAGTCGAACGACGCACCGACGCTGACCAGGATGGCGCCGACCCCCTGGTGCCCGAAGTCCAGCTTCACCTGTTCGTAGGCGCGCTCGATCAAGAACGGCGCATACGAGTGCGCGATGGGTCGGAAGCCCTCCAGGGCCAGCCCGCTCGCGACCCCGAGCATGAGCTGCTCCCGGATCCCGACATTGATGACCCGCTCGGGACACCTCCGCGCGGCCGCCCCGAACGCCGCCGCAGAGATATCCGCCAGCACCACCGCCACGCGCGCATCGCGCTCCAGCAACGCGGAGCTCGCCTCGAAGAATCGCTCTCGCATCGTCATCGCTCCCTCCTCTTGCACTTCACTGTCACTGCCCCCCCTTGGGCTCGACCACCGCGACGACCGCGCTCGGCCGCCGCTGGCGCACATCGGCCAGCGCGACAGCGAGGGCCGCGTGGTCCCGTCCGTCGACCGTCGACACACGCCACCCCTCGACCTCGAAGCGCCGACCGATTCCCCCAGGCCACCCCAGCGACGCCGATGCGTTGTCGATGACGACCACGCTCAGCGCCTCGAGCCCGGCCCGCGCCGCGAACGCGATGGCCTCGTGATTGCTGCCTTCGTCGAGCTCTGCGTCCCCGACCAGACACACCACCCGCGGTCCGACCAACCCGCGGGCCCTCAGCCCGAGCGCCATGCCGACCGCGATCGGCAAGCCGTGCCCGAGCGACCCACTGCCGACCTCCACACCCGGGATCAACACCCGATCGGGGTGATGTCCGAGCGGCGACCCGAAGCCCCCGAAGGCATCGAGCCAGCTCGGATCGAAGAAGCCGCGCGACGCGAGCACCGCATAATAGGCCATCGGGCCATGCCCCTTCGAGAGCACGAAGCGGTCGCGCTCCGGGGCGCGCGCCGTCGCAGGCGACACCCGCAGCACCCGCTCGTAGAGCACCCGCAGCACGTCCAGCGTCGAGCTCGCGCTCGGCCCGTGCTTCTCGGCCCCTCCCATCCGCGCCATGAGCGCGCTCACTGCAAGGGCGCCGTTCGTCTCCCCCGCCTCGCCTTCCAGCCTCGCCTCGTGTGCCAACGCCATCGTCGCCTCCGTCTCTGGGCGACCCAGATCCTGCAACTTGAAGTTCACTTGAAGTCCAGATATTTTTCGGACCATGCACTCCACCGCCCCGAACGCGCCTCTCCCGACCACACGCATCACCATCGGCGAGCTCGCCCAGCGCAGCGGACTCGCCACCTCGGCGCTGCGCTTCTACGAGCGCGAAGGACTCATCCGCGCCGAGCGCAGCGCGGGCCGCCAGCGTCGCTACCCCCGCACCATCCTGCGCAGGGTCGCGTTCATCCGCGCCGCTCAGGAGGTCGGTCTCTCCCTCGACAAGATCCGCGCGGCGCTGGCCTCCCTGCCCGACGGTCGCACGCCGACCAAGGCCGACTGGGATCGACTCGCGCGCGGCTTCCGTCGGGACCTCGACGAGCGCCTCGCCCACCTCACACGCCTCCGCGCGAGACTCAGCGCGTGCATCGGCTGCGGCTGCCTGTCGCTCCAGAGCTGCGGCCTCTACAACCGGGGCGACCGCGCCGCGACGCGTGGTCCAGGGGCGCGCTACTTGCTCGGCGAGGTCCCGGGCGAGAGCGACTGACCCGGCGCCGCTCTGAGGATCGTCACGACCGAGTCGTCGACGCGAATCGTGACACCGCCCAGCGGCGCATCGAAGGGGTGGTCGGCCGCATGCTCGACGACCAGCACGGGCGCGAACGGCACCACGCGCCAGCGCGCCACCACCCGGTCGAGCTTCTTCGATCCGTAGGGCGGGTCGGCGAAGGCGATGTCATACGCCCCGGCCGCGAGGCGCTCGACGAAGGGGATGGCGTCCTTCAGGAAGATGCGCGTGCGCTCGCGCGCCTTGACCTTGGCCACGTTCGCCTTCAGCGAGTGGATGGCCGAGGTCCCGTTCTCGACGAAGTCGACCGAGGCCGCGCCGCGTGAGAGCGCCTCGAGCCCGAGCGCGCCGGTGCCCGAGAAGAGATCCAGCACGCGCGCCCCCACCAGCGCATCGCCCAGCCGCCGCATGCACGCGTCGCGGAGCGGCTCCATGGTCGGGCGCACCCGCTCACCGGGCGAGAGCAACTGCAGGCCGGCCCAGCGACCTCCGAAGATCCGCACGCGATACCTCAGTAGGGGGCGGGCGCCGGGGTCGGGTCCGGCTTCGGCGTCGTGCCGTAGGGGTTGTCCTTGGTCTCCTTCACCTTGGTCGGCCCGTTCCACGGGTCCTTGGTGTCGGGCACCTTGGTCGGCTCGGTGTCGGCCGTCGGCTTGTCGTTGGGCTTCACCGTGTCGCCCGGCTTGTCGTTGGGCTTCGCCGTGTCGTTCGGCTTGTCGTTGGGCTTCACCGTGTCGCCCGGCTTCACCTCGGGCTTCGGCGGCTCGATGGGCTCGAGCTTCACGATGACGGCGTCGTCCTTGTCGAACTCGATGGCGCGCACGAAGTCGCGATAGCCGTCCTTCTTCAGCGTATAGCGCTCGGCCCCGGCCCCCTTGTTGCGGCGCAGCGACATGCGCGTCTGCCCGATGGTCTGGCCCTTGTCGTTGACGACCGACGCCCCCTCGGGGTCGCTCAGGATGGTGACGACGATGCTGTCGACGTCGAACTCGGGGACCAGGCCGACCTCGACCTGCTCCATGGTGGTGAACCCGTAGAACGACTTGTCGAGCGGCGAGAGGCTCGCGTAGATGCCGCCCGCCGAGCCCAGCACGAGCACCAGCGCGATCATCACGACCAGCGGCCAGCGGCGCCGCTTGACGGGCAGCTGGTGCATCGTCTCGGCGCGGGTCATGGTCTTGTCGCCGCCGAGCCCGAAGCCGAGGTCGGTGTCGAGCGAGGTCACCGACAGGGTCTGGATCTCGATGCCCGCGGCCTCCGCGTCCTCGCGCGTGACGACGTTCCGGAAGATGGGCGGCAACCCGGCGAGCAGCGTCTCGATCTCGCGGATGACCGCCTCCGCGGTCTGCGGGCGCTGCTCGGGTTGTTTGGCGAGCAGCTTCTGCACGAAGAGCTCGACCTGCTCGGGCACGACCAGGTCGGGGCGCACGGCCTGGAACGCGGGCGGCATCTCCTGGATGTGCTTGATGAGGATGCCGAGCGGGTTCTCGGCGTTGAAGGGCACGCGCCCGGTGATGAGCTCGTAGAGGATGACGCCGAGCGCGTAGATGTCGGAACGCGCGTCGATCTCGGTGCCGCGCGACTGCTCGGGCGACATGTACTTCGGCGTGCCGAAGATCGAGCCGGCCTTGGTCAGCGTCTTCTGCTGCCCGTCGCCCTCGGCGACCTTGGCGACGCCGAAGTCGAGCACCTTGGCGAAGTCGCCGTCCTCGCCGACCGACTGCAGGAAGATGTTGTCGGGCTTCAGGTCGCGATGGACGATGCCCTTCGAGTGCGCCTCGCGCAGCGACTTCGCGGACTGTTCGATGATGTGCAGCGCGCGCAGCACGCTGACCTGCCGGTCCTCCTGGAGGACCTTCGCCAGCGGGCGCCCTTCGAGGAGCTCCATGGCGATGTAGAGGAGGCCGTCGGAGGTCTCGCCGAAGTCGAAGATCTGAATGGTGTTCGGGTGCTTCAACTTCGAGACCGCGAGGGCCTCGAGGTGGAAGCGGCGCAAGACGACCTCGTTGTCGGTGAGCTCGCGGAGCAACACCTTCACCGCGATATCGCGGTTCATGCCGAGCTGCTTCGCGCGGTACACGGCGCCCATGCCACCCGCGCCGATCTTGGCGGTGATGAGGAAGCGGTCGTTGATGGTCTGGCCGATGAGGGGATCGCTGCGCTCGACCACACCGGTCGACTCGTCGTGGTCCGAGAGCTTGCGCTTGATCCTGTCTTCGAGGCTCTCGTCTTCGGCGTCGTGGTTGGTCGTTCGCTCGCTGACGGGGGCGCGGGTCGGGTCGGAGTTGTTGACCGGCTGGCGGGTGAGATCGTCTTCCTGGCTCATGAGGGCCTCCGCTTTTCTTCGCGCGCGCTCGGGTTTCAGGGCGCTCTACCTTCTAGGGCCCCGCACCGCGCGGGTCAATTCTGTAGAAGGATGAGCGGAGCCGAGGCTGGCCACGGGTCCGCGCTGCATCCGCCCATTCGAGCCGGGCAGTCCAGCGCCTCGGGCTCTACGCGCGACCGACCGCTTCGATCTCGCAGGCGCCGCGAGGTCGGCGTTGATTCCGGGCCTCAGGGCCTCTAACGTAGGCCCGGTGGATGGGTCGGACACACATCGCGCAGCGGTCGCCCGCGCGCACCTCGGAGTCGCTGCGCTCGCCTCGCGGCTCTTCGCAGTGGTCGCGCTGGCTGCATCGCTCGTCGCGTGTGGTGACGACGCGCGCAGCGGCGATTGCGTCGCGGACACCTGCCCCTGCACCGGCGACACCTGCGGGGGCGAGCCGGAGGTCGGCGCCCTCGGACGCTATACGAGCTCTGTGCGCCTCGCCGACGGACGCCTCGCGATCGCGACCTTCGACGCGACCCACGACGACCTCGTGGTCATCGTGCAGCGCCCTGGCGAGTCGACTCGCAAGGTCCTCGTCGTGGCCGGGCGCGAAGGTGCCAGCGCCTCGGGCGAGGGCGACGCTGGCCGCTGGGCGCGCATCGCGGCCGAGCCCGACGGGCACCTCCAGGTGGCCTGGTTCAACGCTGCCCGCGGCACCCTGCACTGGGCCCGTGGCACGATCGACGGCTTCGCCGCGGCCGAGCACGTCGACGGTGCCTGGT
>JAEUKJ010000733.1 GCA_016792665.1 Deltaproteobacteria bacterium
ACCGGCGAGCACGATGCCCTTGTCGACGATGTCGGCGGCGAGCTCGGGGGGCGTGCCCTCGAGCGCGTGACGCACCGCCTCGACGATCTGGTAGACCGGCTCGGACAGGGCTTCGCGCACCTCATCGGAGTTGATGGTGACCGTCTTCGGGATGCCCGAGACGAGGTCGCGCCCCTTGACCTCCATCGTCATGACCTCGTCCGTCGGGTACGCGTTGCCGATCGAACACTTGATGTTCTCGGCCGTGCGCTCGCCGATGAGGAGGTTGTACTTGCGCTTGATGTGGTTGATGACGGCGGCGTCCATCTTGTCGCCGCCGCACTTGATGCTCTTCGAGTACACGATGCCGGCCAGGCTGATGACGGCGACCTGAGCCGTGCCGCCGCCGATGTCGACGATCATGTTGCCGGAGGGCTCGGTGATCGGCAGGCCAGCGCCGATGGCCGCGGCCATGGGCTGCTCGATGAGGTAGACCTCGCGCGCCGAGGCGTTCTCGGCCGACTCGCGCACGGCGCGACGCTCGACCTCGGTGATGCCGTGCGGCACGCAGATGATGATGCGCGGTCGGACCAGGGCGCGGCGGTTGTGCGCCTTCTGGATGAAGTAGCGCAGCATCGCCTCGGTGATCTCGAAGTCCGCGATGACCCCGTCCTTCATCGGGCGAATCGCGGTGATGGAGTGCGGGGTGCGACCCAGCATCTCTTTGGCGTCCTTGCCGACGGCGAGGACTCGGCGCCCGCCGCGTGCATCCTTTTGGACCGCGACGACCGACGGCTCAGCCGAGACGATGCCCTTTCCCTTCACGTAGACGAGGGTCGTGGCGGTCCCGAGATCGATGGCCAGGTCATTCGAGACGAGGCCGTAGAGCCAATCGAACATTGGTTTCTGCTTTTTTCCGCCGCGGCTGGCGGTCTCCCCATGTTTATCGAAAATTGTATCCGCGGTTGGCCCGGCTTCGCCACGCCTCGAGCGGATGGAACGCGTCGCTGCTCCGCGAGCATCGACAGGGTCCACCTGACATTCAAAGGACGAGTGGACCCGGCCGACCCCCGGGGGCGCACGCTCATAGCAGAGCCACCAAGGGGTTGCCACAACGCAGTCCGTATCTAGGCTCATCCGTGCAACAACCGAGAAAGAGGCCGGGGGGGCCCGCCCGATCGAGGTTGACGCTCAGGGTCCCCTGGGCTAAGAGCCTCCGTCCTTTTGCGAGGCACGTCGGGCCCGAACGCTTTGGGTTGGCCGTCTTCGCGCGGGTGGGCGCGTCGTGCTCCCCCGATCATCGAAGTTCGTTCAGGGAAAAACCGGATCATGCTGGACATCCTCCGCAAGAAGTCGAGCACCTTTGCCGTGTACTTCGTCTTCGCGATCCTCATCGTGATCTTCGCGGTGGGCTTCGGCGCGGTCTCACCCGACAAGGGCTGCGGCGGCCAAGACGTGCCGGGCGGCGCCAAGGTCACGATGGTCGAGGTCGACGGACAGGACGTCGACTCGCTGCTCGTGCGCGCGGCCGGCGAGCTGACCGGCGACGCCCCGAACCCGAAGCAGGGTCGTGGCGGCTACGACTACGTGACGCGGTACTGGCAGATGGCCCTCTTTGGGCCCTTCTCGGGCGCGGCCTACGGCGCGGACCCCGAGAAGGTGAGCCCGATCAAGGTGGTCAAGGTCATCGACGACCTCATCGAGACCAAGCTCGTCTCGGCCTATGCGCGCAGCCTCGGCCTCGGCATCTCGAAGGCCGAGCTCAATGACGCGATGGCTCTGCGCCTGTCGGCGTTCCGCGACAAGAAGACCGGCGAACTCAAGCTCGCCGGCTACCGCGGCTGGGTGACGGGCTCGCTCGGGATGAGCGTCGCGAGCTTCGAGAAGCTGGTCGAGGACGAGCTCCTGCGCGAGCGGGTCATCCAGCTCCTGGTCGGCGAGATTGGGGCGAGCGATGCGGAAGTGGCGCTGGCCTACAAGCTCGAGAACGACAAGGTCACGGTCGACGTGGTGACGGTCGACGAGGCCGCCGCGGCGCCGCTGGTGCCGGTGACCGATGCCGAGGTCAGCGAGTGGCTCGGCAAGAACGAGGAGAAGGCCAAGGCCGAGTACGAGTCCCTGAAGGCGTCGAAGTACACGACGCCGAAGACCCTCAAGCTGCGTGGCATCAAGATCGACGCGCCGGACCTCGAGGCCGCCGCTGACGACGAGCAGCGCAAGGGCTACCAGGACGAGCGCAACGCCGCCAAGGCCAAGGCCGAGAAGGCGCTGGCCGACTACAAGGCGAAGCTGGTCGTGCCGGATCAGGGCGCCGACGGAGCGCCGCCGGTGGTGGTCGATCGAGTGACCGAGTTCGGCGCGATCGCGTCGGCGGTGAGCGACGATGCCAGCAAGGCGGCCGGTGGGCTGCTCGGGTCCGTGTCGGTGCGCCTCCTGGGGCAGTCGCCGTACGGGCCGAACGTGGCGGCCGCGGTCGAGACGATGAAGCCGCTGGAGGTCACCGAGGTGCTCGAGACCGGGTCCGGGTTCTGGGTGCTCCTGCCCGAGGAGATCACGGACGAGAAGGTCGAGGCCTACGACGCCGTGAAGAGCGCGGTCGCGAAGTCGTTGGTGCAGCGTGAGAAGGCGGCGACCTTCGTGAAGACGCTCGCGGACGAGGTCCTGGCCGAGGCCAAGAAGGATACGACCAAGAAGCTCGACGACGTCGTCAAGGCGGTCAACGGCAAGTACGGCGCGACCGACGGCCTCAGCGTCTCGCAGGCCTCGTTCTCGCGCCTCTCGCGCCTCTTCGAGGGTGCGCCGGCGAGCTCGCCGTTCCTCTTCGAGCTGGGTGGGCGTGCCCCCGAGCTGGTGGCCGCGGCGTTTGGTGCGTCGGCCGAGGCGCCGCTCATCGACAAGGTGTTCTCGTTCGACGAAGGCAAGAAACTCGTCGTGGCGCGCTTCGCCGAGAAGAAGGCCGCGGACCCGCAGAGCGACGAGGACAAGAACAAGCTCCGCCAGACCCTGGCGCTCGAGAAGCGTCGCGCGATCTACCGCGGCTGGTACGAAGATCTCCTGGCCAAGAAGATCGAGGCCGGGGACATCGAGTACACCAAGCACTTCGCGACCGCGAAGAAGGAAGCCGAGGAAGCGTACGTCCAGGCCGGCGGCACGTTGCCGGGCATGGCCGCGAAGGCGCCCGCCGCGGTGACTCCCACCGTCGAGCTCAAGCCTTGAGCCGTCGCTGCATCATGATCGAGCTGCGGTGACGCGGCCGAGCCCCCCGCGGCCGATCATTCGGCCCCGCCTGCCGATGCGCAGGCGCGACGGCGCGATGATCGCGCTCGTGCTGGGGGTCCTCCTCATCGCGGTTCCGACCCGGGCCCAGCCCGAGGTCGTGAACGGGGTCGATGACGATGTGTCGGTCGCAGCGAGCGACGCGGTGCCTCCGTTCGAGGGGATCCATCGCGGTGTGTCGCTCGACGACTTGCCGGGGCGCGAGGCGCCGGCCCTGGCCGCGGACCTGAGGTCCCGGAACCCGGCGAGCATCGCGACCCTGGTGTCGGCCGCGGCGCTGGATCGCCGTGAGACCGCGGACGCCATCACCTGGGAGGTGCAGGTCATCGGGCGTGACCGGCGCTTCGCCAGTCCGAGCGCGCGTGGGCGCCGAGGAGCGAGGGAGCTGGACGCGCTGGGCGTCGTGAAGCTCACGGCGACGATCGACAAGGACAGCTCGGCGATCCCGATCTGGGAGGTCACCGGCGAGGCGGCGCTGGCCGAGCTCGACCTGCATGTGCGGGTGAGCCTGTCGGACCGCGCGGTGCTGGTCGAGGCGCCGGGCTTCGGGCTCGAGCGCGTCTACCCGGCCGGCGTGGGCGCTCTCGATGGCGTGCGACGACCGGGATACCTGACCTCGCTCACACCGACGACCGAGCTCGGGCGCGTGTCCCACGAGAGCTCGCGCATGCGCGGACCGGCGGACTGGATGCGCGGCCAACCGTACCTGCCCTTCGAGATCCCGTGGATCTCGACCCAGCGTGGACCGGACGGGGACGCGAAGCGCTACTACGTGGAGACGCGCATCGCGTTCCACATCTGGCAGGGCCAGACGTTCTCGCGCGGGTACAACTCGCATGGCTGCGTGACGCTTCGCGAGGCCGATCTGGCGGAGCTCGCGGCCTTCGTGTTCTCGCGTGAGGCCCCGATCGCGCTGACGGTCCGCGCGCGCCCCCTGCCCGGCCATCGCCATCCTCTCGCACACGAGGCGACCCACTACTGGGCGCTCCAGAACCTCGGCACCGTCAAGCGACCGCGCATCTTCCGAGGCATGTTCTACGCGATCGAGAAGGTCCTCGGAGCGCCGCCCGATACGCGCGAGCTGAGCGACCTCTTCATGGTCGCAGAGCGACGCGTTCCGGCTCTGGGCCCGGTCGCGGTGGTGGTCCCCGAAGTGCCGCCGAGCCTCATCCCCTGAGCCGCCGTCCCGCCTGAGCCCGCGTGCGCCAGGCTCGCGACCCAGGCAAGTCACGGCGAAGGCAGGCTCACCATGGGCTTGTTCGGGATCAACGGACGCCATCGTCGCGCGGCCTGGGTGTATTCTACAGAACACGCTATTCGCTGAGAATGCACTCGGCTTCCGGGAGTCGTCTCACCGAATTTCACTAATTAATTTCGTACTTTATATCCGACAGCAGTTGAACTCCTCCGCATACGGCTGAGCCCTTGTCGTGCGCCCCGGACGGCGCTAGCCCAGAGGCTCGGCGCCCGTGCTCTACGCACGACCGTCAGGCGCCTGCCGCAAGCCGCGGAGGAGATCTCATGAAGATTCGGTGGATCGCGTTGGCGAGCCTCATGCTCGCGTCAGGGTGTAGCGATGTCGCGGACGTCCCGGAGGCCGAGGGTGTGGCCATCAACCGTGCGGCGCTGTCGGCGTCGAAGGACGACCCTCGGACCGAGTCCCTCGGCGAGCGCTACATCGTCCAGTTCAACGACTTCGCGCGCGGGACCGAGGCCCTGCACGCGGCCAGGGGCTTCGTCGCACGCGCACTGCCGAGCCACGGCGCGGTCGCGGCCTACCTGTCCGAAGCGTCGGTCCGCGCCCTGCGCCAGAACCGCTTCGTCACGCGCATCGAGCTCGACGCCCCGCGCTACCCCCTCGGGCAGACCGTGCCCTACGGCATCCCGATGGTGCAGGCCGACCAGCTCGTCGACACCTCGGACGTGGACCCGAGCGGCGCGGTGACCGTGTGCATCATCGACTCGGGCTTCTACGGCGCGCATGAGGACCACGTCGGCAACACCAACGTGACCTACACCAGCGACCTCGGCACGGGCCCCTCGAACGTCGATGGCTGCGGCCACGGCACCCACGTCGCCGGCACGATTGCCGGCGTGGCGAACGACATGGGCGTCGTGGGGGTCAACGGCGCGGGCAGGATCAAGCTGAAGATCGTCAAGGTCTTCGGCAACGACTGCGCCTGGGCCTACTCATCGTCGCTGGTCGCGGCCCTCGATCAGTGCCGCGCGGGCGTCACCGGCAAGCTCGTCGTCAGCATGAGCCTCGGCGGCGGGACGAAGTCGGTCACCGAAGAGAACGCCTTCAACGCGGCCGAGGCCGCGGGGGTCCTGTCGATCGCGGCCGCGGGCAACGACGGCAACACCAAGATGTCATACCCGGCGTCGTACGGCTCGGTGATGTCGGTCGCCGCCGTCGACGAGAACAAGGCCCTGGCGTCGTTCTCGCAGCGCAACGCCCAGGTCGAGATCGCGGCGCCCGGCGTCGGGATCCTGTCGACCGTGCCGTGGAAGGCCGAAGCGTCCGTCGCGGTCGGCGCGATCACGGCCAACGGCTCGGGCATCGAGGGCGCGGCGACGAGCACCGGGGTGAGCGGGGCGCTGGTCTCGGGCGGCCTCTGCACGACGACAGTCACCTATACCGGCAAGGTCGTCCTGTGCCAGCGCGGCACCAACTCGTTCGCCGACAAGGTGAGCCGGGCGCGCTCGGGCGGGGCGGTCGCGGTCGTCATCTACAACAACGTCGACGGGGCCTTCACGGCGACGCTGGGGACGGGCGTCACGAGCCCGCTGCCCGCCATCTCGATCAGCAAGGCCGACGGCGAGGCGTTGCTCGGCGCGGTTGGTCAGAGCGCGACCCTCGTCAACGAGATCACCGTCCCGGGCAGCGGCTACGAAGCCTGGGACGGGACGTCCATGGCGACCCCGCACGTCTCCGGCGTCGCGGCGCTGGTCTGGAACAACGTGCGCACGGCGACCGCGCGGCAGGTGCGCGCGGCCCTCGACAACACGGCGCAGGACCTCGGTGCCGCGGGCCGAGACAGCAACTTCGGCTATGGCCTCGTGCGCGCGAAGGCGGCCTATGACGCCCTCGTGGCGACGACGCCGAGCTGCACGCCGAGCGCGATGAGCTGCACCGACGGCAAGGACAACGACTGCGACGGCTCGGTCGACAGCGGCCCCGAGTGCCCGGTGAGCGGCTGCACGCTGGCCCCGCTGGGCGGCGCCTGCACGAGGAACGCGGACTGCTGCAGCAACAAGTGCACCGGCAAGGCAGGCAAGATGACCTGCAAGTAGCGCGACGCCGTGTGCCGCGCCGCGGTAGAAGGCGACCTGTGCCCGAGGGGGCCGGGTCGTCCTTCGTGGATCTCACGTCGTCCAGCGCGATGGAATCTGCGGGGTCGCGCGACGGTCTCCCTCGCGTACGCCTTGTCGAGGAGAGTCCCGATGTCCCGCAACCTGTTCACGCTCGTCGTCCTCACCACCACCGCGCTGGGGTCCACGCCGTCGCTTGCCGAGGGGCCCGCACCTGGAACGCCCAACGGGGGTAGCCCCAGGCAGTTCGGCGGGCTGCTCGTCGAGTCGCCGCCGCGGGCTCGCTCCGAGTCGGCGCGTGGGCGCCTGCCCTACGACATCGAGGGCTCGCTCGTGGTCGGCGACGCGCGCGTGTGGGTCGGGCCCGAGGTGCCGACGTACGTGCCGCTGGGGATCGAGACCGCGGCCAGCGCGAGCCGGGGTGGCAAGGCGAGCGGGGTCACGGACACGCGTGGCAGCGCGCTCGAGCTCGTGCGGCTGGAGCCCGACGCGGACGGTGCGCTCGCCCTCTACCGTGAGATGTACGCCACGATGGACAGTCCGGGCTGCCCGAGCCTCGCGCGCGAGGGCACGCTGAAGTGGGCCAACTGCCTCGTCAAGGCGCGCTACTACGACCGCGCGGGCAGCCTGCGTTGGGAGCTCGACGTGAGCGGGAACTACCCGCGGAAGGACCACCTCCAGCTCGTCGACCTCGTGAAGGTCGGGGACCGGGTCTACTACAACGAGGCCTGCGCGACCTACTCGGCCGAGGCCGGCGGGCGCTGCGCGAACGTGGTCGCGGTCGACGTCGGCGGCGCCGTGCCCAAGGTGCTCTGGCGCTCGAAGGCGCTCGTGTCGAACGCGCCGATCGTGCCGGTCGGGGCCGGGGCGCGCTGGCTCGTCACGGGCTACGGGTTCACGGACGAGCGCGACTTCCTCGTGCTGCTCGATGCCGAGCGCGGGACCGTCGTCCAGAAGGTGCTGGTCAAGAAGGCCCCCGAGTCGATCGTGCTGGCCGCGGATGGGACCCTCGAGGTGCTGATCTACGACGCAGAGGTGCCGACGCGCTTCGAGCTCGTGGGCCTCGACGGCAAGAAGCCGAAGCTCCGCCCGCTGAAGTGACCCTGCCCGCTGTGCGCCCGCCCAGCGGTCTCTGGATTCGACGCCGAAGGCCTGGCGGAACCTGGCATCCCTCTGGAGTTACCGTTGCGCGCGCGCCTGGTTGCGGAGCCCGACCTTGCGGATGAGCGGGGCGATGCGCTTGCCGAGCTCGGGAAAGGCACTCACCAGGCGCGCCAGGCGCCCGCGGTTGGCCGGGAGCGCGAGCTCGAGGGGGCGGGTCGCGAAGACCTCGTCGAGCGCGGCCACGAGCTCGGCGGGGCGCAGCGGGCTCGCCCCCGAGAAGGTCAGCGCGGCTTCGGGGCGCGACTTCTGGAGGTCGAGCATCGGGGTCTCGACGGCGTCGGGCATGACCACGGTGACCGCGATGCCGTCCTTGGCGACCTCGAGCGCGACCGAGAGCGAGAGCCCACGCACCGCGAACTTGGAGGCCGAGTAGAGGGCGAGGCCGGGCACCGGCGACAGCGACGCGAGGGAGCCGAAGTTGACGATGTGCCCGCGCCCGCGCGGCTGCATGAGGTTCAGGGCCGCGCGCATGCCGTAGGCGACGCCCTTCACGTTGACGTCGAAGTGGCGGTCGATGTCGAGGTCGGTGACGGCGCCAAACCAGTCGGGCGTCAGCATGGCGGCGCAGTTGACGAGGGCGTCCACCGGATGATGCGGGTCGCGCTCGGCCGCCGCGAACGCCGCGTCCCAGCCATGGGGGTCGCGCACGTCGAAGGCGTGCAGCGCGACCGTGTCGGGCCAGCCGTCCTCGCGGGCCGCGAGGGTGAGGCGGTCCATCGTGAGATCGGCTGCGTCCACGCGCACCCCACGGCGCGCGAAGGCACCGACCAGGTGACGGCCGATCCCGCTGGCGGCGCCCGTCACGAAGAGGTGGGACGGCGTGCGACTCATCGCCGCGCACCCCACGCGAGGTCACCATAGGCCAGGCCTGGGGCCAGGCCCGGGGCCCACGCGACCGGGGTCAGCTCGGAGCTCGCGAGGAAGGCCGGGAAGCGCGGGTCGCGCGCCGACGGGCCAGCGATGGTCTTCTCGAGGACCATCGACAGGTACTGGTCGAGGCCGCGCTCGAGGGTGTTGCCGTTCAAGACGATGTCCATGCCGCGCCGCGCGTAGGCCCGCAGCCCGGGGATCGACGAGGCCGCCGGCGCATACGAATCGGGGGCGATGCCGTTTTCGCTGGTCACGGTGAGCCCCTCGGGGCCGTGCAGGACGATGGAGTGGTTGCCCTCGGTGTGGCCCGGGGTCGCGACCAGGACGACGCCGTGGCCGAGCTCGAGCCCGTCGTCGAAGGTGAGGACGCGATCGTCGGGGACGCCGTCGATGCCGCGCGGGCAGTACCAGGGGAGCTGCGGCGCAGAGAGTCCGTGCACGGAGCGCCACTCGGCCCGGGTCACGAGCAGCCGGGCGCGCGGGAACAACGGCGCGGGGCCGAGCCAGCGGCGCAGATCCTGGGTGTGGAGGTGGTCGTAGGTGATGAAGTCGACGTCCTCGGGGCGGACCCCCGCCTGCGCGAGGACCGCGGCGAGGTCCGGCCCGCGGCGCGTGAGCAGCGGCTCGAGCACGCGTCGGAAGCGGCCCATCTGCGCGACGAGCCCCTTGAAGAAGGGCGTCTCGGCGTTGGCGTCGACATCCGAGGGCGAGACCAGCAGCGTGCGCGCGGTGCCCGCGAAGTCGTCATAACGAACAATGAAGACACGGTTCGTGAGCGCCAGGAACGGCCACGGGAGGGCCAGCGCGTCGCGGAGTCCATAGCGACTCGGGTACGGAAAGGTCGCCAGTGCGACGCTGGTCACGCCCTTGATCCGAGGGCCCGCGAGGAGCCGCTCGCGCAGGGCGAGACCCGCGCGGACGAGCCGACCCCTGCGATCTGCGGGCGTCCCCGAGGCGCGGTCGACAGCGAGCTCGGCCGGCGCGCGGAACCCGTGGCCTTCGATCGCCCGAAGCTCAGGTGCGATCGCCCCCGATGGGCGAAGCTCAGGTGCGTTCGCAAGGCCCGCGGGCGCGCTCATCGAACGGCGCGCCGTCGCAGCCCGAGCACCAGCACGCCGAGAGCGCCGAGCAGCGCCAGCCCACCGGCCCCACCACCCGCGCAGCCACCGCCGCCCTGGAACTTTCCGACCGAGGTCGCCGTGTCGGCGGGCGGGGTCGTGTCGGGCGTCGTGTTGTCGACGCAGACCGAGCCATTACAGGTCAGCGCCCCGCCGCACGTGCCGCAGGTGCCCCCGCAGCCGTCGTCGCCGCAGGTCCGACCCGCGCAGCTCGGCTCGCACGCGACCGCCTCGCAGGTCTGGGCGGCGTTGCAGTTCGAGCCCTGGGGGCACGTCCCGCACGACCCGCCGCAGCCGTCGCCACCGCAGGTCTTGCCGCTGCAGCTCGGGGTGCACGGCGAGTCCAGGCACTGCCCAAAGGGCGAGCAGTACTGGTTGGCGCCGCACTCGCCGCACATGCCACCGCAGCCGTCCGAGCCGCACTTCTTGCCGACGCAGGCCGGCTCGCAGCCGGGGCGGCACTGGTAGTCGCTCTTGCAGACGAGGCCGCCGTCGCAGCTGCCGCAGATCCCGCCGCAGCCATCGTCACCGCACTGCTTGTTGGTGCAGCTCGGCACGCAGTTCGGGCCGCCCACGCACTTGCCGGCGAAGGTGCAGCTCTGCCCGTCCTTGCAGGTCCCGCAGGTCCCCGAGCAGCCGTCCCAGCCGCACTCCTTGCCGTCGCACTGGGGCTGGCACCCACCGGTGTTGACGCAGTCGTAGTTGAAGTTGCAGCTCTGGTTGACGGCGCACTGGCCGCAGTTGCCGGCGCACCCGTCCGAGCCGCAGTCCTTGTCGCCGCAGTTCGGGGTGCAGCCCCCGGCGCCGACGCACTGGCCGTTGTAGCTGCAGCTCTGACCCTGGGGGCAGGTGCCGCAGACCGAGCCGCAGCCGTCGCCACCGCAGGTCTTGCCCTGGCACTGCGGGACGCACCCGCCGCCCAACACGCACTGGCCCGCGAAGTTGCAGCTCTGGCCCTGGGCGCACACGCCGCAGGTGCCGCCGCAGCCGTCGGGACCGCAGGTCTTGCCGAGGCAGCTCGGCGTGCAGCTCGAGGGCTCGACGCACTGCCCGGTGTAGCTGCAGCTCTGGCCCTGGGGGCAGGTGCCGCAGGTCCCGCCGCAGCCGTCGCTGCCGCAGTTGCGACCGTTGCAGATCGGGGTGCACGACCCCGGGGTCACGCACTGGCCGGCGTAGTTGCAGCTCTCGCCGTTGGGGCACTGGCCGCAGGTCCCGAGGCACCCGTCGAAGCCGCACTCCTTGCCGGCGCAGTCCGGCGTGCAGCTGCCCGGGACCACGCACTGACCGGCGTAGTTGCAGGTCGCGCCCTGGCCGCACTGGCCGCAGGTGCCGCCGCAGGCATCAGGTCCGCACTGCTTGCCGACGCAGCTCGGCGTGCAGCCACCGCCCGCGACGCACTGTCCCTGGTAGTTGCACGACTGGCCCGCGGGGCACGACCCGCACGTCCCGCCGCAGCCGTCGCCGCCGCACTGGACGCCACTGCAGTTCGGGGTGCAGCCGTTGGGCGTCACGCACTGGCCCGCGGTCGTGCAGCTCTTGCCGGCGGTGCAGGTGCCGCAGCTCCCGCCGCAGCCATCGCTGCCGCAGGTCTTGCCGCTGCAGCTCGGGGTGCAGCCGCCCTTGGGCACGCACTGGTAGTTGTAGTTGCAGCTCTGCTCGGCGGTGCACACGCCGCAGTACCCGCCGCAGCCGTTCGAGCCGCACTGCTTGCCCGCGCAGTTCGGCACGCAGCCGCCCTTGGGCACGCACTGGTAGTTGTAGTCGCAGCTCTCGGACTCGAGGCAGTAGCCGCAGTCCTGGCCGCAGCCGCCGCTGCCGCACTCCTTGCCCTGACAGTTGGCCTCACACTGGGCGCGGGTCACGCACTGGAAGTTGAAGTCACAGCTCTTGTCGGAGGGGCAGTTGCCGCACGAGTTGCCGCAGCCGTCGTCGCCGCACTGCTTGCCGTTGCAGTTGCCCTGGCACGAGGCCGGCGTGATGCACTGGCCGTACACGTTGCAGATCTGGCCCGAGCTACAGTTGCCGCAGCCGGGTCCGCACTGGACGCCCTTACACGGGTCTTCGTCGGGCTCGATACACCCGTGGTAGGGGATGAGGTTCAGGAAGGTCTTGACCCCGCAGGTCTTGCCGAACCACGAACAGTCGACCGTGATGACGAGGTCGAAGAAGCAGTAGCTGAAGCTGTCGTCGTCGCAGGTGCCGTTGATGGGGACCCCACCACACGCGGCGCGAGCGCTGTTTGGGCGTGCCGCGAGGGCGACGACGGCGGCGAGGACGAAGGCGAGAGCAGTGACGAGGCGACGGGCTCGGTACGACATGCGCGGGATTATAGGGCGGGGGTCGGGCCGCGTCCACGCCCGTGAGACGACCGCCCCACACGCGCTCGACCCGGCCCCACGAGGGCTCGCAAGCGGCCTCCCACGCGGCTGTCGTCAGGGCGTGGTGCGCGCGCCGGGCGAGGTCGGGGCCACCGGGACCTGGCCGTCGCGCCTGAGACCGCGCGCGTAGCTGAGCTCGCCGCGCGACATGCCGGCCAGATCGTAGGCGATCCAGGTGCCGTCGCGCTCGCCGTCGCGGTACTCGCCCTCGAAGCGCCCACCGTCCTTGGCGACCTCGATCCAGGTGCCGTGCCGCTTGCCGTCGACGTAGGGCCCCTTGGCGACCAGCGCACCGCGGTCGTCGAAGAGGCTCCATTCGCCGGACATGCGCCCTTCGCGCATCTCGCCGCGACCGGTCATCCCGCCGTTGGGCCCGGGCGCGTAGCTCGCCCAGACGCCGTCCTTCAGGCCGCCGCGGAAGTGGCCTTCCCAGCGAGTGCCGTCGGGCTGCCACTCGGTCCAGGCGCCCGACTTCTGGCCTGCGAGGTAGTCACCGGTCGCCTGCGTCCTGCCGCCCGCAAAGAGGATGACCCAGCGCCCCGAGCGCGCGTCGTCGACGTAGGGGCCCTTGGCCACGAGCACGCCCTGGTCGTCGAACTCCAGCCACGGGCCCTGGCGTCGCCCGTTCACGACCGGACCTTCGGCGCGGCGCTGACCGTTGGGGCCGAAGGCGGTCCAGCGGCCGGTGCGCACGTCGTCGACGAAGGGCCCCTCGGAGCGCGAGCCGTCCTCGTAGAAGTAGGTCCAGCGGCCGTGGCGGAGCCCGTTCTTGAAGGTGCCCTCGGCGGACTTGGCGCCGACCTTGTCGAAGAGGCGCCAGGCCCCGTCGCGCTTGCCGGCCTTGTAGGCGCCCTCGGCACGGCCACCATCGGTCGTCTTGCCGCGATAGGGGCCTTCGAGCACGTCGCCACGGTAGGTGCTTGCGACGACCTCCTGACCGGCCTCGTCGTATTCGATCCAGAGGCCGATGCGCAGCCCGCGGTCGAACGAGCCGGTGAGCTTCAGGACCCCGTTGTCGTGCCAGGCCGAGTACGGCCCGTGATAGGCGAGGCGCCCCTCCTGGTCGCGGTAGGCACACCACTGGCGCGTGCCCCGCGGCGGGGCGTCACCGATGAGGCTCGTTCCCTCGGGACAGTTGAGGGCGGCGTGCGCCGGGGCGGCGCCGAGCAGCGCCAGCGCGGCGATGAGCGTGAACGTCCGGCATGCGGCTCGGCCAGGCACGGTGAGCGCCCGGCATGCGGCTCGGTCAAGCACGCCGAGCATCCGCGGCGGGGCCTCTTCGGTCCGGGCTATGAGCTCGCTCCGCATGCGCTTCCTCGACGATGGCCACGCACAGGCGCCGCGGAGCACGACACCAGCGACCGGGCGAGCCCCGTGGTCCCTGGCACCGCACGTCCCGACGGGCCGCAGGGAAGGTAGCACAGCCCGCCGCGGAATCCAGTCGGGGGCCCTGCCCTCCCCAGGTCTGGGCCGCGAGGCCCTGAAACCGCACGGGTTCCAGGGCCGCGTGAGGCCGTCGGACGCGCGCCGGCTCAGGGCGTCGGGCAGGTGAAGCGGCGCAGCACGGTGCGCTCGACGCTGTTGCCGCCCTTGGGCTCGGCCGAGTAGACGATGGCCCCGTCGAGGCCGCGCGTGGCGATGCGTGCGCGGCCAAAGAAGGTGCCGTTGGTCCCGTCGACGGTCAGCGCCAGGCCGCAGCTCGTGGCCGTGCAAGCATAGAGGACGGCCGCGTCGTCGCTGTCGGCCGCGTCGAGATTGTTCTCGCCCCAGGTCGCCGACACCAGCAGGCGCCCGTCGGACAGCGCCGCGGTATCGACGCCCTCGACGACCGGGCGATCGTCATTCGGCCCGCGCAGCGTGGTGGGCCCCGAGCCGGCGAGCGCGAAGACGCGCAGCCCACCGACCACCTTGTCGAAGAAGCTCGCGGGCATGACGGCGACCGCGTAGGTGCCGTTCGCGGTCGAGGTGGCCGATAGGATGCGCTGCCCCTGGTAGGTGCCATCGATGTCGCCGAGACGTCTCGGCGCGGACCAGGTGGTCGTGTTGGCGGCGAGCGTCACCGCGAACAGACCGGCGGTGTCGTCCTGGTCGGCATCGAAGACGACGTGCAGATCGCCAGCGGCATCGAAGGTCGCAGCGACCTCGACCCCGAGTGCCAGCGGCGCGGTCGGGATGACGCCGTAGGTGAACGGCTCGGCCGCGTCGGGCTCGAAGCGCGCGAAGAGGAGGTCGCTCTCGAGACCACTCGCGCCGAGCCACACGACGTAGAGGGCGCCGTCGGGGGCACGCACGAGGTCGCTCCCGTAGGTGAAGGTGCGGTCCTGGACGGCCTCGGGACTGCGCGTGATCGTCCAGCCCTCGGTGCCCTTCTGGGCCAACGGCAGGCCGGCGAACGCGGCGCTGAAGACGGTGCTGGCCCAGGTCTCCTCGCCGTCGACCGCGTGGAGCTCGCCGTCCTTCGAAAGCGACAGCGCGACGCGCGGCCCGAGGGCGCCGGTGCTCGGGTCGACCGTGTAGCTCGCGGTGCCTTCGGCCTCGCCGAGGAGGAGCTCGTA
>JAEUKJ010000751.1 GCA_016792665.1 Deltaproteobacteria bacterium
CCAGGTCGTCGTCGTCGTCCTCGCCGCGAGCCGCGCGTCGTGCGTGACCAGCACGAGGGCTCCGGGCCACGCGACGAGCGCGGCCTCGAGGCGCTCGATCGACGCGAGGTCGAGGTGGTTGGTCGGCTCGTCGAGGACCAGCCCGGCGACACCGCGCGCGAGGCCGAGCGCGAGGTGGAGCTTCTTCGCCTCGCCCGGTGACGGTGATGCGCTCGCGAGGAGGCGATCGGGATCGGCACCGAGCGCGGCGACGAGCTGGAGGGCCCGACCGCGGACCTCGCGTGGCGCGATGCGGAGCGTATCCAGGAGGGCCGAGGTCGCGGCCGCGGAGAGCTCTTGGGGGAGGACCAGGAGGGCGTCCTCGGGCACGGTGCGGGTCCCGAGCAGCGCGTTGACGAGCGTCGTCTTGCCGGCACCGTTGGGCCCCGCGACGTGGATGCGCGCGTCGCGCGTGACCCAGTACGAGGCGTCCGCGGTGATGAGGCGGGTGCCTGCCATGAGCGGGTGCTCGCGGTCGAAGTGGCCGCCCATGATGACGCGTTGGGGTGGCAGGCGATGGGCAAAGGCCAGGTCGCGCGGGGCCACGACGCGGCTCACCGCGAGCTCGGTGATGGCCTCGTCGAGACGGGCGACCGTGTCTTTGCCGCGCGCCACCGAGCGGCCCAAGGAGTGCGAGGCCCACTCGGCGCGGACCTTCCGGCCCATGCTGCTGGCGTCGGTGTCGTGGGCGTTCTTCATGCGGCTGCGCGCGGAGGTCTGGCGGTCGGCGGCCTCGGCGTCGCGGCGCTTGCGATCGAGCGAGGCCCTGGCGTGGTCGCGGGCCGAGACGAGCTCGCGGCGCGTGGCGAGCGTGCTCTCGCGGGCCTGGTCCCAGGCGGCCTTGGCGGCGCTGTAGGGGCCGGGGAAGACCTGGGCCTGGCCGTCGCCGAGGTGGACCGTCTGGGTTGTGAGGGTGTCCAGCAGCTCGCGGTCGTGGGCGACCAGGAGGCCCAGGCCGTCGAAGCGGCTCAGGGTCCGGATGAGCAGCGCCCGGGCGGTCGCGTCGAGGTGGCCTTCGGGCTCGTCGAGGAGGAGGACATCGGGGGCCTCGAAGAGGGCCGCACCGAGCTGCCAGCGTCGACGCTCTCCCGCGGACAGGGTGGGCCAACGCGTGAGGTCGTCCGGGTGGAGTGCGAGGTCGGCGTGGAGGCGGAGAGCCTCGCGCTCGAGGCTCGCGGCGAAGGCGATGAGCGGGCCATCGGGGGCCGCGAGGGTCTGGTGCAGGGAGGTGATGCGCGCGCCCTCGGGCGAGATGCTGACGGTGCCCGAGGTGGGGCCGAGCTCGCCGGCGATGAGGCGCAAGAGCGTCGACTTGCCCGCGCCGTTGGGGCCGACGAGGCCGATCCACGACGCGCGCGGGGCGGCGGGATCAAGAGCGCGACGACTGCCCGGCGGTGGGGTGAGGACGAGGTCGAGGCCGTCGAAGATCGAGGTCGGACCGTGGGCGAACGAGAGACGCGAGAGGGTGATCGCGAGCGAGGCGCGCGACGTGCGGGAGGGCATGGGCACCTCTGACGAGAGCGGGTGAAGCGGCGAGGCGCGCGCCCGCAAGGCCGTGGCGGCGATGCGGGGCGTGGCTCGGTGTGTTCAGCGGGCTGTCAGATGAGGTGTGCCATAGGGGCGACCTCGGCGGTCGCGGGGCGAGAGATAATGGACGGGGCGCGACGAATCAAGAGGGAGGCCGCGCATGGCATCGCGTTGGGCTCAGCGCTCCCAGCCGGCGTCCAGGCGAAGGGTCAGCGGCGAGTACGAGACCTTGTCGGTCGGGTCGGCCGAGGAGAGGCGCGGGAAGGGGCGACCCTCTTTCGGGGTGCCGCTGCCGAGCGTGATGAAGAGGGTCTCGCCGCACTTCACCGAGGCGGCGCCCTCGGCCGAGGACCAGTCGCCGCAGCCGAGCGCCGCGATGGCTTCTTCAAGGGTCGCGTCGCGGGTGATGTGCTTGCCCTTCACGCGAAAGCCGTCGTTGGCCACGCCGGGGTTGTACTCGGCGATCTTCAAGCGCTGGGTCTTCGCGTCGAAGTAGAGGCCGTAGCTGCAGCGGCCCTTGTTCGGTGCCTCGACCGAGACGCAGGTCCAGCCCGAGGAGCGGTCCTCGGTGAGGAGGCCCAGCGCGTCGAACGCGGCGCGCGTCATGCCGAGCTTGAAGGGGCCGATCGCCGTCCCGGTGATGGTCGGGCTGCGCGGGGTCTCGGGCCCGGTCGCGTCCTTCCAGTCGATGCGAACGCCCGAGAGGACCGGGTTCGCGAGGTTCTGGCTGGTGCGATAGCCGTACAGGTCGCGTGCCTTGATGCCGCGCTTCTTGGCGGCCTCGGTCGTCGCGAGCTCGCGGTCGAGGTGCCAGAAGAGGAGGGCCGGGTCGTCGACGGCCGCGAGCAGCTGACCGTTGACCCGCACCTGGCCGTAGCGCATGTCCTTGATGCCCTGGCTTCGTGCGGCAACGCCCTCGTCCAGGGCGGCGCGCCAGCGGCCGGCGTTCAGGTCGGCGAGGAAGCGGTCGCGCGACTTGACGCCGCTCAGTGCTGCGAGGCCAGCGAGCGCGTTCGCGTCGAGCGTGCCCTTGAAGGCGGAGAGCTCGCGGATGAAGGTCGTCCAGGTCTTGACGTTGGTGGTGGTCCACACGCCGATCGACGCTTCGGTGCTCGTGCGTCGCGCTGCGTTCGAGCCGCCGAGGTGCGCGAAGACGAGGCGGACCTTCTTGCCGTAGCGCTTCTCGAGCGCGGGCCAGAGGGTGTCCAGGGTCTGGGCGGTGAAGCGGGCGGAACCCGGCTCGAGGTCGGAGAGCGCGACCACCGTGAGGGCGGCTTCGCGCGGGCCGAACTGTGGGTCGTTGGCGGTCACGGGGAGCGGCGCACCCTCTTGCGGGAAGGCGTCCTCCGCGCGGGCGGGCAGGGCCGTGAGGGACAAGAACAGGGCGGCGACGAGTGGCAATCGGTGCATGGGCGATCTGCTTCGCGGGAGGGGGCGGCGACCCTGCCCCGGCCAGGGGGCAAGGTCAAGGCGGCGCGAACGCGCGGCGGCCGTATGCTATTCGGGCTCGCAGTCGCGGCGCGCGTGATCGGAAGGGACGAAAGTGGCGAGCCCCACGCGAAAGGTCCATCGTCGGAGCCGGAGGTCGTGATGGGCATCGCTCGGATCGCAGGCGTCGTGGTCGCTTTGGCGAGTGCAGGCTGCGGAGGCTCGAAGGACCGACAGCACCTGGTGGACGTGGGCGCGGTCGCCGCGGGCGCCGACGTCGACGCGGGCGCGGTGGGCGTGACGGCTGATGTGACACCGGACGGTGTCGGGGTCGCGGCTTCGATGGGTGATGCGACAGCGGATGGTGTCGGGGTCGCGGTGGGTGCGACGGCTGATGCGACAGCGGACGGTGTCGGGGTCGCGGTGGGGGCGACGGTCGATGTGACAGCGGAG
>JAEUKJ010000003.1 GCA_016792665.1 Deltaproteobacteria bacterium
TTCAAGTGGCTCACCATGACTTGCCTCCCTGGCCCCGCGATCTCGTCGTCGCCCGGGCCCACGCCCGGCGCTTAGCACACGCCCGCCGCCCGTCAAAGCGTCGCGGGCTCGGCCGGCGTTCGTCGCGCAGGACGCCTGTCCGCGGTCATACGACTTGACCGTGATCGCAGCGGCGGTCACCTTGCGTGGGCTCATGACCTCGAGCCTCCGCCTCCCGTTGCTGTTCGCAGGCCTCGCCTTCACGGTGCTCGTCCTTGGACTGCCCATGGCGCACGTGGGGCTCAGGCCGCGCGGGATCGAGCTGGCGTTCGTGCTGCTGCCGCTCGGCGCCATCGTGGCCGCGACGCTGCGCCCGAACCTCACGATCCTGACGCACCTGCTGGTTCCGGTGGCCCACCTGCCGCTGCTCGCGGTGCACCCCGAGCTCACCGGCGACACGGTCTATGGGGGGCCCAAGGGCCTTCTCGCACTGTTGGCCGTGGCAGCCTCGTTCGCGATCTACCTGGCGGTCGCGACGCCGCGAAAGACCTCGCGAGGACCGGCGGCCAAGGGTCCGGCCCCACGACCCGAGGCCACGCCGCGAGAACGGCGCCTGCGCCTGCCCGCCCACCCGCTCGTGTTGGGGGCCCTGGGCCTCACCCTGGCCGTGCTCGCCGCCCTCTTCCTGCCGGCCTTGTCGCAGCGCAACGCCCCATGGCAGGCGCTGTCGGCCATCGCACTCGGGCCCATCCTCGTGTGGTGGCTCGTTGCGCGGGGTCTCGGCCAGCGCATCTTGCCGCCGACCCTCGACGAGGGGCAACGCCTCCGCGCCCTCCATGACCTCGCGCAGAGCGCGCGACCGCGCCCGGTCATCCTGGTCCTCGCCGCTCTCCTGGCCGCGCTGAGCATCGGCCTCGGTGTCTTCTGGTCCCTCTGGAGCCCTCGATGAAGTTCGCGCTGCTCATCGTCCTCGCGGTCGCCCTGCTCGCGGCCGCGGTCTTCTTCTTCCTGCGCACGGGCCAGCACCTGGTCGGCAAGGACTACCTCGGCGGGGTCATCCACCTCGTCGCGGGCCTCGCCCTGTCGCGCGCCGGGGTCGAGCTGGCGCGTCTCGCGGTGCTCGCCCGCACCCGCGCCTGACGCCTGACGCGAGGGGCGATCGCCCCGGACGTGCGTTCCCGCGCCACCCCGAGCGTTGTCGCTTTTGTCGCGCCCTCGACCGTGCTACGCGACCCGCATGCGTCGCTTCGTCATGGCCTTCCTCCTCGCCCAGCTCACCTCGCTCGCTCCGGCCTGCGCGCCCATCGCCGGTGATGCCTGCGAGACGTCATCGGACTGTGGTCGGTCGATGTACTGCGAGCGCTCGATGCCCGATGGCTACTGCACGCTCGAGAGCTGCGTGAACCGCGCGTGTCCGGGCGATGGCGTGTGCATCCGCTTCACCACCGACCGCAGCTTCTGCATGCAGCCGTGCGAGAGCAAGAGCGACTGCCGCGACGGCTACACCTGCGTCGAGGACTTCGGCGTGCACGCGTTCTGCAACGACGCCCGCGGTCAGGTGCCTGCGTCCGAGCCCGCGCCCTGACCTTCGGCACGCGGGTACTTTCTCGTCGCGCGGGTCATGCCCGACTCAGGCCCGGGGCGACTCCGCGATCGACTGCCACGTGCGCCACATCGCGACGAGCTCTTCTGGAGAGACCTCCTCGGCGCGCCGCTTCGGGTCGATCCCGACTGCGTCCAAGGCCGCTCTCGCCCGATCCGAGAGCGCGTTTGCGAGCGTCTTCCGGCGATGTCTGAAGACCTCGCCCAAGAAGTCGCCGAAGGCCTCGAGCTCTGCGCTCGGCACGAGCGGGTCCTTGCGCGGCTCGACCAGAACGACGGCCGAGTCGACCTTGGGTCGCGGTGAGAACGCCTCCGGAGGGACCTCGCGGACGCGGTA
>JAEUKJ010000007.1 GCA_016792665.1 Deltaproteobacteria bacterium
CGTCCCTACCTGGACCGCAACGTCGAGGATCCCACCAACCCGGCGAACTGGATCCTGCGCGAGCCGGGCGAGACCTTCCTCGCCAAAGAGGCCTGCGACGACAACAACACCAACAACGGTGACGGCTGCAGTGCGGACTGCCTCTCGGAAGAGAAGCCCGGCGACGGCTACCTGAACGACTATCCGCACCCGGTGACGACCCTTCGTCCGCTCCTCGACAAGCGGGTCACCCCGTTCGCGCCGCACGACGCGAACGCCACGTTCGTCGGCATCGAGGCGTGCGACGACGGCAACGCCCTCGACAACGACGGTTGCAGTGCGGACAGCCTGTCGCGGGAAGGGTGCGGCGACGGCTACCTGAACAACTACCTCAACGGCGAAAACGGACCGGAGGTCTGCGACCTCGGGTTCACCAACGACGTCGAAGGCTGCGGCCTCAACTGCCGCTCGCTCCTGAAGTGCGGCAACAACATCCGCGACCCCGGCGAGGAGTGCGACGAGGGCGAAGCCGAGACCGATACCTGCACCGGAAAGCGCGCGGTCTCGGCCGAGAGCTGCCGTGTCAAGCAGTGCGGCAACGGACGCAAGGACCTCGGCGAAGAGTGCGACAATGGCGAAGACAACGCCGACAACAAGGCGTGCTTGAGCAACTGCCGCATCAATGTGTGCGGCGACGAGTTCGTCAACGAGACCCTCAATGGCAGCGGGCTGCCGATCGAAGAGTGCGACGAGGGCCGCAACAACACGGGGAACTGCAACTTCAACTGCACCCTGCCCCGCTGCGGCGACAACATCACCAACTTCCTGGCGGGCGAGTTCTGCGACAACGGTCGCGGGGCGGTCTTCGGGGAGACGCGCGAGACCCAGACCTGCAACGCGAACTGCACCATCGCCTCCTGCGGTGATCGCTTCGTCAACACGTTCCGGAACGAGGTCTGCGACGACGGCAACAACAACCCCGGCGACGGCTGCTCCGCGGACTGCAAGTCGGCCGAACGCTGCGGCGACGGCTACTTGAACAACTACGCCCCGAACTTCGAGGTCTGCGACAACGGCTCGCAGTGCGCCGACGGGACTACGTGCGTCACCGACACCGACTGCACCGACAACAGCGTGTGCATGCCGCGCGACAGCGACGGTTGCTCCGAAGACTGCAAGTCCAAGGAAGTCTGCGGTGACTCTTACCTGAACGACTACCTCCCCTATCTCGAGAGCTGCGACGACGGGAATCAGTCGACCTTCGACGGCTGCGACGGCGTGAACTGCCGCGTCGAGGCGGGCTGGACGTGCCCGACGCTGGGCGCGAGCTGCACCGAGGTCTGCGGTGACCTCCTCGTCCGCGGTCTCGAGCGATGCGACAACGGCAAGACCTGCGGCGACGGGAGCCTCTGCGCGCAGGACACCGACTGCGTCGCCGGCCCCTGCGTCGCGCGTGGCGGCGACGGCTGCACCGAGCGCTGCGAGATCGAGCCGGGCTGGACCTGCCAGCTCGACGTCGACGGCGCCCTCCCCGAGGGCGGCGACGGTGGCCCCTGCGACCCGATCTGCGGCGACTTCCTCATCCGCGGCGGCGAAGGCTGCGACGACGGCACCGGCAACAACGCTGGGGCCAGCTCGGTCACGGCGGGCTGCATCGAGTGCGCGCCCCAGCCCGGCTGGGTGTGCCCGACCGATGATGGCTACGGCGGCGTGTGCGTGACGGTGTGCGGCGACGGCGTGGTCGTCGGTACCGAAGAGTGCGACGACGGCAAGCACTGCCAGAACCTGACCTCGTGCAGCGCCAACTCGGAGTGCACGGGCATCGGTGACGGACTCTGCAAGACGCGCAACCTCACGGGCTGCAATGCGACCTGCAAGGTCGAGGTCGGCTGGGACTGCCCGGGCAGCGGCAGCGGCGGGGCCTGCACGGCGACGTGCGGCGACGGCGTCATCCGCGGCGCGGAGACCTGCGACGACGGCGCGCGCGTTCCGGGCGACGGCTGCTCGGCCAACTGCACGGTCGAAGACGGCTGGGCGTGCCCGACCGGCCAGGGTATCGGCGGCGTGTGCGCGCCGATCTGCGGTGACTCGAAGGTGAAGGGCGTCGAGACCTGCGACGACGGAAAGCACTGCGCCAACGGCACGAGCTGCACGACCAACGCGCAGTGCACCGGCGTGGGCGACGGCCAGTGCAAGACCCGCAGCACCGATGGCTGCACCTCGGCCTGCCAGGCCGAAGAGGGCTGGACCTGCCCGACCGCAGGCGCTGTCGGCGGGACCTGCTCGCCGAATTGTGGCGACAAGCTCGTCCGTGGCGTCGAGACCTGCGACGAAGGTCAGCTGGTCGGTGGATCGACCTCGAACAACGGCTGCGTGAGCTGCCAGAAGCAGGTCGGCTGGAGCTGCCCGGTGGGTGGCGGCGTGGGCGGCACCTGCACCTCGATCTGCGGTGACTCGCGCGTGATTGCCACCGATGAAGGCTGCGACGACGGCAACACGGCCTTCAACGATGGTTGCAGCCCGGTCTGCGTCGTCGAGGACGGCTGGACCTGCTCGGGCTCGCCGAGCTCGTGCGTGCCGAGCTGCGGCGATGGAAAGATCCGTGGCACCGAGACCTGCGACCCGCCGGTCGGTGATGCCTTCTCACGTCAGGGCTGCGGCAACAACTGCCAGACGAAGGTCGGCTGGACCTGCCTCGCGTTGGCGGGCGGCGTCGGCGGCGCTTGCAAGCCGATCTGCGGCGATGGGCTGAAGGAAGGCGACGAGCAGTGCGACGACCACAACGTCAGCAACGGCGATGGCTGCACGGCGTCGTGCACCACCGAGCTCGGCTGGACCTGCGCGACGGCGGGCCAGGCGTGCGCGCCGACCTGCGGTGACGGCCTCATCCGCGGCGTCGAGACCTGCGACGACAGCGATCAGGATCCGGGCGACGGCTGCAACGCGAGCTGCCAGACCGAGGACGGCTGGCGCTGCACCGTGCAGCCTGGTGGCCTCGGTGGATCGTGCGCGCCGATCTGCGGCGACACGAAGGTCCGCGGCGCCGAGAACTGCGACGACGGCAACATCCAGAACGGCGACGGCTGCAGCTCGAGCTGCGTCAGCGAGAGCGGCTGGAACTGCGCCAACAACGCGGGCGTCGGCGGAGCATGCACGCCGGGCTGCGGCGACGGCCTCATCCGCGGCAACGAGACCTGCGACGAAGGCACCCAGGTGTCGAGCCCGGGCTGCCAGAGCTGCCAGGCTCAGAGCGGCTGGTCCTGCCCGACCGCGGGTGGATCCGGCGGCCTGTGCGTGACCGTCTGCGGCGACAAGTTCATCCGTGGCGCCGAGCAGTGCGACGACGGAAAACACTGCTCGAACCTGAAGGCCTGCACGAGCAACGCGGAGTGCGCGGGCATCGGCGACGGGACGTGCATCGCGCGCAGCAACACCGGTTGTTCGTCGACCTGCTCGTTCGAGAGCGGCTGGACCTGCCCGACCGCGGGCGGCAACGGCGGTGCGTGCTCGACCGTGTGCAACGACGGCTTCATCCGCGGCGCCGAGACCTGCGACGACGGCAACGCGAACGCGGGCGACGGCTGCGGCACGACTTGCCTCAAGGAAGTCGGCTGGAACTGCCCGACGGTCGATCAGGGCGGGGCGTGCTCGCCGATCTGCGGCGACAACCTCATTCGCACGGGTGAGACCTGCGATGATGGCACCGGCAACAACACCGGCGCGAACCCGGTGACGGTGGGCTGCATCAACTGCGGCAAGCAGGACGGCTGGAGCTGCCCCACCGCGGGTGGCTCGGGTGGCGCCTGCACGAGCATCTGCCCTGACGGGAAGGTGCGCGGCACCGAGCAGTGCGACGACAACAACAGCACGCCGGGAGACGGCTGCGACACGGGCTGCAAGCTCGAGACCGGCTGGACCTGCGCGACGCCCGGTCAGGCCTGCGCGCCGACCTGCGGTGACGGTTTGGTCCGCGGTGCCGAGACCTGCGACAACGGCAAGAACTGCTCGAACGGCACGAGCTGCACCACCAACGGCCAGTGCACCGGCATCGGCGACGGTCTCTGCAGCGTTCGCAACAACGACGGTTGCAGCACCTCGTGCCTCGTCGAGGACGGATTCACCTGCACCGTCTCGCTGGGCAACGGCGGCACCTGCGCGCCGATCTGCGGCGACGGCAAGAAGAAGGGCAGCGAGACCTGCGACGACTCCAACGTCCAGGCCGGCGACGGCTGCGGTGCGACGTGCCAGACCGAGAACGGCTGGACCTGCGCGACGGTCGGCCAGGCTTGCACCCCGAACTGCGGCGACGGCCTCATCCGCGGCGTCGAGACCTGCGACGAGTCGGCGAGCCCGTCGGCCGGTGGCTGCGTGAGCTGCGTCAAGCAGACCGGATGGACCTGCCCGGTGGCGGGCGGCAACGGCGGCACCTGCACCCCGACGTGCGGCGACGGCAAGGTCGTCACGGGCGAGACCTGCGATGAAGGCTCGAACACCGCCAGCGGCGGGTGCAATGCGTGCCTCAAGCAGAACGGTTGGACGTGCCCGGTGGCCGGAGGCAACGGCGGGGTCTGCACCCCGACCTGCAACGACGGCCTCATCCGCGGGTCGGAGAGCTGCGACGAGGGCGGCTTCCCGTCCTCCGGTGGCGGCTGCACGGCGTGCGTCAAGCAGACCGGATGGAACTGCCCGGTGGGCGGTGGCTCCGGCGGGACCTGCACCGCGGTCTGCGGTGACGGCCTCATCCGTGGCGCCGAGACCTGCGACGAAGGCGGCAACCCGTCCAATGGCGGCTGCACGAGCTGCGTGAAGCAGAACGGCTGGACCTGCCCCATCACGGGCGGCACCGGTGGCAAGTGCGCGACGATCTGCGGCGACGGCCTCCTCCGTGATGCCGAGCAGTGCGACGACGCCAACGTGGTCTCTGGTGACGGCTGCGACTCGGGCTGCCGCACGGAGTCCGGTTGGGCCTGCGGAGCGCCGGGTTCGCCCTGCGCGCCGGTCTGCGGCGACGTCATCCTGCGCAGCGCCGAGACCTGCGACAACGGCAAGCACTGCCCGATCGTCAACAACACGCTCACGCCCTGCACGAGCGACGCTCAGTGCCCGGGCGCGGTGGTCGGAAGCTGCGCCAAGCGCGACCTCACGGGGTGCTCGCTGACGACCGGATGCAAGACCGAGCTCGGCTGGACCTGCCCGGCGACGCCGTCCAACGGCATCGTGGTCGGCGGTGCCTGCTCGGCGACCTGCGGTGACGGACGCATCGTCACGACCGAGAGCTGCGACGAGGGCACCAAGCCCGCCAGCGGTATCTGCACGGCCTGCAACACCACGCAGGACGGCTGGAACTGCGTGGCGGACCAGAGCTGCGTGCCGGTCTGCGGCGACGGCAAGATCCGCGCGGGTCTGCTGGGCGGCGAGAACTGCGACGACAACGACCAGAACAACAACGACGGCTGCAGCTCGAGCTGCCAGCGCGAGAACGGCTACATCTGCCCCGGCACGGTCGGCAACAACGGTGGCGACTGCTTCACCTGCTTCTCGACCATCGCGCACTGCACTGCGGGCCCGGACTGCAGCAACAACGCCGCAAACGCCATTTGCACCCAGTGCGATTCGCAGTACGCCCTCGCGGTCGACGGCAAGTCCTGCATCGGCTGCGCGGACAACGAGTACGGCAACGGCAGTAGCTGCCACGCCTGCGGGACCCTCTCGGACTGCCCCAACGCAAACGTGCGCTGCGACAGCCCGACTGGCACCAACAAGCGCTGCACCGATTGCAACGACGGCTTCGGTCTCAACGGCAGCAATCAATGCGTGGCGTGCGCCGACAACCAGTACGGCGATGGCCAGACCTGCACGACGTGCACGGCGATGCCGGGTTGCCTGAGCGCGAACCTGCGCTGCGACGACCCGAGCGGCGCCAACGTGACGTGCACGACCTGCTCGGCAGGCTACAAGAAGCTCAACGGGGTGTGCGTGGCGTGCCAGCCGGGTGAGTTCGGTGACGGCAACACCTGCACGGCCTGCGACGCGGTGCCCAACTGCGCGTCGGGCCACGTGACCTGCACCAGCGCGGCGGACGAGACCTGCGACCAGTGCGATGTCGGCTTCAAGGTCCAGGGCGGCGCGTGCGTCGCTTGCGCCAGCAACGAGTACGGCAACGGGACGACCTGCACGGCGTGCAGCCCGATCTCGGGTTGCACCGGCCTGACCTGCCCGACTGGCGCCGCCAACTCGACCTGCTCGACGTGCCAGTCTCCGCTCATCCTCGACGGCAACCAGTGCGTGGCCTGCGTGGCGGATGGTGACTGCACGGCCACTCCGGCGGCGACCTGCAACCTCAACGTCCTAACGAGCTACACCAACGACTGCACGGCTCTGCTCGTGTGCGACTACCCGTCGTCGCAAACCACCTGCGACAATGGGTGCAGCGCCGGGACGTGCAACGTGGCCGCGATGAGCTTTGCGGCCGACGCGACCGCCGTGGGTGCTTCGGCGAGCCCGGTGAGTCTCGACAAGGTCGTGAACCTCGATGCGTCGGTCGGTATCGGTCCGGACCTCGAGGCGGTCATCGTCACCATCCCGATGACGCCGCATCAGAGCGTGAAGGAGCTCAAGCTCGTCTGGACGGATGACGACTTCGCGACGAGCCACGAGGTCGCTGCGACCTTCTCGACCGCGAGCGGGGCGAACGACCTCTTCACGGCGACCATCCCTGCGGCGGCCTCCGGCAAGACGATTCGCTTCTACCTCGAGGCCAAGACGTGGACGAATACGTTCGTGTACAACCCCGGTAGCAACACGAACTACACCTACGTGACGCAATAGCTCGCCACTCGGTCAGAGCACGGACGACGGATACGCAAATGGCTTCTTTCGACGATGATGCCCAGGCCGAGGAGATCGAGGCGAAGATCGAGCGCCTCCGTCGCCTCCGCGGCTGGACCGGAGACACGGTGCAGGTCAAGGCCGTGGCGGACGATCCGCCACCGCCTGTCCAGGCACCGCCGCCGACCATCGTGCTTCGCTGGGCCGACCGCGGCCAGAAGCGCGAGACAGTGATCGACCACGACAACTTCGAGATCGGCTCGGGCGAGAAAGCGCATCTCCGCATCCTCGACCCGGCCATCTCGACCCGTCACTGCCGCATCTCGTTCGAGGACGGCGGGCATCGGGTGCGCGACCTGCGTTCGACCTCGGGGACCTTCGTCAACGAGACGCAGGTTCCCCTCTCGCACCCGCTGAAGCACGGCGACTCGCTACGCCTCGGGACCATCACCTTCGCGGTGGCCGAGCATGGTCAGACCGACGACTCTGGCGAGGTCGAGGACGCCAAGACCATCATCGCGGACATCGAGCCGGTGCACACCCCGGCGCCGCCGCGGCCTGCGGGCAGCATCTGGGGAGCCCCGGCGCCCAGCACGCCGGCCACGACCCAGGCCCCTCGCCCCACGGCGCAGGCCCAGGCCCCTACCCCGCCGACTCCGCCCGTCGCGCCGGTGGCTCCGCCGGTCGCGGTGCCGCATCGCACGCCGGTACCTCCGGTCGTGGAAGAGGCGCTCTCCGAGGCGACGCTGCGCTGGTTCGACGCGCTCGGCAACGAGTGCGAGATCGTCATCAAGCGCGACCAGCCCGTGCTCGTCGGGCGCCGCCCCGAGTGCGGCATCCGCCTGAAGGACGACGGCAGCGTCTCGAGCCGCCACTGCATCTTCGAGCTCGAGGGCGAGCAGCTCGTCCTGCGTGACCTGGGCAGCACCAACGGCACCTTCATCGACAAGAACCGCGTCTCGCGGCAGGTCCTGAAGGAAGGCGACGTCGTCTACTGCGGCCTCACCGGCATCCGCGTCTTCCTGGGACGTCAGCGCAAGAGCGCCTCGGGGCACAACACCGCGACGGCAGTGCGGCGCTCGGCGGCCTACTTCATCGTCCATCTGAGCCCCGAAGGCGGCGTGATGACGACGGTGGTCGACGCGGCGGCGCCCGACGTCGCGTTCGGCGATACCTACTTCTCGTGGAAGGACGGGCACCTCCGCGCGAGCGGGCCAGGGCTGGTCATCAACGGCGTCCCCATCGATGACGGTCCGCTCGACGGCGGGCAGGTGCTGACGGCCGACGGGGTCCGCTTCCACGTCGTGCGCGAGGCAGCGCGGCGCGAGCGGCCGCCGATCAATGTGTCGAACGTGGCCCGGTGGCTCAAGGCGATCGGCGCCGAGAATCCCGAGCTCGAGGTGCTGCTCATCGACCCGACCTCCATCGGCGGGCGCATCGAGCTCTGCATGTGGGGCGACGGCGTGGTCGAGGTCGACGTCCATCGCGACGGTGCGAAGTCGACGTTCCGCGGTCAGGTCGACAAGCAGCTCCTGCGGGCCATCCTGATGGCGCTCGCGGCAGCCGGCTTCCCCGACACGCTCAACGTCGACGAAGCCAATGTCGCGGCGCCTGAGATCCACGTCTTCGCGGGCGAGGATCGGGCCAAGGTCGTCGTCGGCAGCGCCCTCGCGAACGCCATCTCGGCCTACGCCACGGCGCGCGAGCTGCTGTTCGGAATCGCGGCCGAGGTCGCTGGACTCTGAGTTCACGCAGGGTTACTTTCGCCATCCCAACTTTACACTCGGGTTTCCGGCCCGAGTGTACCCCACGGGCAGATGCAGCCCCCAGAGGTGCGGTCGACGCGCGTTCGGGGGCTTGACCGTTGGTCCGCGCGGCGTCCGAGCGCACGCGCCATGTCCAGGGTCCCGAAACTCCAGCGGTCCCGCGTGTCGGGGCCATGTGGCGTAAAATTCTCGGCCCTCATCGAGCGTCGAGCTAATCTTCGGGCGTCCGCTTGTCGATACCCAGATTGAGTTCCGGAGGTGCGTCCATGCGAGCTGCTCTGCTTTTCTTTGCGTTGTCCTTCGCGTTGGTCGCCCCCGCGTCGCTGGCCCAGGCCAGTGCGGACCAGGTCATCCCCTGGACGGAGGCGGTCTTCACCACGCAGGCCCCCGCGCCCTACGGCCGCGTCCAGGTGACCCTTCGCCTCGAGGGCGACGGTCGCCTCGCCGACCTCACCATCGGCAGCGACCGTGGCGGCCTGCGCGTCCCGCGGGTCGCGTTCTCGGACGTGAGCCGCACGCAGGTCGGCTCGGTCAAGGTGACCTTCAAGACCGGCTTCGACGGCAATCCCTGGCTCTTCGTCCACATCCCCTTCGGCTCGCCCGTCAACGTGCGCGGCGGCACCGAGTGGCAGGTGGCGGTCATCGCGTTCCAGGGCGACCGCGCCGTCTATCGCGCGCTCAGCATCCCGCGTCCGGATGGCGGCTTCGACTGGCAGCCCTCGGACCTCCCGCGCGAGTGATCCTCGCAGATCGCGACCAGGGCCGCCTTTTGCGCGGCTCTGCAGCGTCGACAGGTGCAGCCCGAGCGGGGTTTGTGTTAGCCCTGGCTCATGTGGTTTCGCCGCCCGCTCTTCGCCCTCGCCCTGGTCTCACTCGCGCCCCCGGCCCTGGCCGAGGACATCTACAACCCCAAGGATCCCGAGCCCACGGCCGAGGAGACGCTCCTCCTCGAGTACGTGAACCGACTCCGGGCCGATCCTCAGGGTGAGGTGAAGCGGGTGCGCGACAACCCCGGCAACCACGGCCAGGGACGCTTCATCGACTGGGACCTCTTCCAGCGCGAGATGGAAGACGTCCAGGCGTTGCCGCCGCTGGTCATGAACCTGAAGCTGCTCCTGGCGGCGCGACGTCACGCCTACTACCTGGCCGTCAACGACAAGCGCGGCCACGTCGAAGAGGACGAGCTGACCGGCTTCACCGGCATCAAGATGCCGCAGCGCATCACCGAGGCCGGCTACACCTGGAGCTCGTGGTACGAGAACGTCTACGTCGCGCGCGAGCCCTGGTCCGTGCACGCCGGCTTCGTCATCGACTTCGACAAGAAGACGCCGAGCGGCATGAAAGACGGCCGCGGCCATCGCGTGAACATGTTGCGGCCCGAGCTGCGCGAGGCCGGCACCGGGAGCTATCACCGCGAGTCCGACTACATGTACGTCGAGGGCTTCGCCAACCGGAAGGACGCGACTCGCCTGGTCGGCGGCGTCATCTACGACGACAAGGACGGGGACAAGTTCTACTCGGTCGGCGAAGGCCAGGGCGGCGTGACCATCACGTCCAGCGACGGGACCTCTTCGCGCAGCTGGAAGAGCGGCTCGTGGGCGCTCGAGCTGAAGACCCAGGACGCCGTGACACTGACCTTCAAGAAGGGCGGAAAGACCAAGACCGTGAAGGTCGAGGCCGGTCGCCAGAACGTGAAGGTCGACTGGGTCCTCTGAGGCGTCGAGCCTCGCCCGTACGACCTTGATCAAGGCCGAAGGCCTGGCGGAGCCAGGCTGCCCAAGGGCGTGATCAGGCAGCGGGGTGCGTCGCGACCCAGTGCCGCGCGATGTCGATGCGTCGCGCGACCCAGACCCGGTCGTGACGCTCGATGTGGTCGAGGAAGCGCTCGAGAGCGCGCGCGCGCGCGGGCCTGCCGACCAGACGACAGTGCAGGCCGACCGACATCATGCGCGGGCGCTCGCTGCCCTCGGCGTAGAGCTGGTCGAAGGTGTCGCGGCAGTAGGCGAAGAAGTCCTCGCCCTGGGAGAAGCCCGCGACGGTCGAAAAGCGCATGTCGTTGCAGTCGAGCGTGTACGGCACGACCAGGTGGTGGGACCCCGGGGTCGCGCCTGGGATCCAGTAGGGAAGCTCGTCGGCGTAGCTGTCGGCATCGTAGAGGAAGCCGCCTTCCTCGAGGACCAGGCGCCGCGTGTTGGGGCTCATGCGGCCTTGATAGAACCCCAGCGGTCGCTCGCCGCAGATGCGCGTGTGGACCTCGACCGCCTTCCTGATGTGGGCGCGCTCGATGTCTTCGGCGACGTGCTGGTAGTCCACCCACTTCCAGCCGTGGGTCGCGATCTCGTGGCCCCGCGCCTGCATCGCGGCGGCAGCCTCGGGGTAGCGCTCGAGGGCCGACGCCACCGCGAAGCTCGTCAGCGGGAGGCCGCGCGCCTCGAAGATGCGGAGGAGACGCCAGAACCCGACGCGCGATCCGTACTCGTAGATCGACTCCATGTTCATGTGGCGCGCGCCAACGATCGGCTGCGCCCCCGGGATCTCCGAGAGGAACGCCTCGGCCGCGGCATCGCCATGGAGGACGCAGTTCTCGCCACCTTCCTCGTAGTTCAGGACGAACTGCACTGCGACGCGTGCGCCGCCCGGCCACTTCGGGTCGGGGGCGTGCTCGCCATAGCCTCGGAGGTCGCGCGGATAGCCAGCGTCAGTGCTCATGGTGCTGCTTCTGCGCTGGATCAGCGACGGCGGTCAAGCGACGCCAGGCTGCCCGTCATCCGACGACGCGCCGCAGACGCCGCGAGGAAGCCCGCAAGCGTCGCGAGGCCGAGGGCGCCGCCGCCCGCGCAACCATCCGAGCTCCGCCCGCCGACGGCCTGGCTGCCGCCGGTGCCTGGGTCGATCGGGTCGGTGGGATCGGGGTCGGTCGGGTCGCCCGGATCGGATGGGTCGGTCGGGTCGGACGGGTCGGATGGCTCCGGCTCGAAGCAGCCGTCCTGCAGATCCCACACGGTCACCGAGTCGATGGCCGCCTCGCTCAGGCTCTGCGGGTCGACGTCGCGGGCCGTGAAGCGCACGCGGATCGTCGCCGGCAGGACCGGCAGCACGTCGCGCAGGCGCACGGTCTTCAAGGCCCAGACCTCGTCGTTCGAGATGTCCTCGTCGACCTTCAACCAGGTGACGCCGTCGTCGGGCGAGACCTCGGTCACGAGCACATCGTTGTCGTCACTCAGGACGCGGTTGGGGCTCGTGTTGAAGTCGAGCCCCGTGCGCCACGAGTGGAAGGCCAGGTGCGGGTCGAAGGCGGCGTCGAGCGCGATGGGCGGCGACGTGATCGAGGTCGTCCCACCGTCGATGTCGTTGCCGCCGAGGCCGTCGCCGCGCGAGGCGCCTGTGACCAGGGCGCGACCATCACCGGTGACGCCGCCCGCCGGCTGGGTCTGGAAGTCCAACCCGGCCTGCTGCGCGTTGACGCCGACCGGGATGCTGCGCTCCCAACGACCCGAGGTCGCGGTGTCCTCACCCCAGGCGTTCACCTGCCAGCCGCGCTCGGTCGAGAAGTCGTCGAAGAAGAGATAGGCGTAGCCCAGCGGCGCCACGACCGAGCTGTTGACGAGGTAGTCCCCCGTCGCGACCTCGAGCGGCAAGGTCACGTCCGTCCCGCAGGCCGCGTCGTACCCGATGGTCACGGTGAACGCGTCGTCGAGGACGCGGCTCTCACCGGCCGCGAGGTCACCGATCTGGACCGGGGTCTCGCTCACCGTGAGGCCGAGGCCAGCCGGCATCGGCAGGTGCACGCGCACCGCGGTCGCGACGCCGCCGCCGGTGTTCTGCACCGTGAGCGACACGGACATGGTCTCGCCAGGCTCGGCCATGCCGTCGCCGTCACCCACGAGCTCGCGCACCTTCTGACCGCTGACCTTCAGCTGCGGACGATCGCATTGCGCCGTGACGCGCGTGCACATGCGGCCGCGCTGGTAGGTCCACTCGGAGAACTTGCCCTCCCACGTGTTCCGAAAGGTCTCGATCTGCGCGAGCTGGTCGTTGACCTCGGCCTCGGTCTCGCCTGGCCTGGTCACCAGGATGAAGGCCATGCGGAAGTCCTTGGGCGCATCGACCGCGGCGGGGCGGCGGGCCCCATTGGCGGCGATGATGTCGTCGATGGTGATGTCGGTGCGGACGCCGTTGACCTTGACGCCGACCTGGAAGGTCGTGAGGCCAGTGACCGACTGGCCGCGGTAGGTCGCGTTCTCGATGAGGAAGAAGGGCGGCACTTCTTCCGGTCCGAAGAGGCCCATCCCGTAGAGGTCGAGCGGGCTGTAGCGGACCATGTTCTCGGTGAGGTTGAAGGTGCCGTCGCCGTTGTCACGCCAGGTGTTGCCGTCCTGCACCGAGCCGAAGGCCTGGAGCAACGAGGACCAGTGGGCGTCGTCGCGGCCCAGCGTCGCAGCCGAGACCTGGCCGTTCTGGCGCTTGAACTTCATCTGCGCGAGCCAGCGATGCGAGAACTCCTGGCCCATCACGGGGTAGACGTAGTTCTGCGGGTTCGAGATGTTCCCGTAGACGTCGATCGACTTCATGTTGAGGAAGCCCTGGAGCTTGCCGCGCGCGCTGGAGCCCCAGAAGGTGCGCTGATCGTAGCGGTCGTCGCCGAGCCCGGAGATGTCGTTCAGGATGGGCACGTAGTAGGCGAGGCCGTCGGCGCCGTAGTCCCAGAACCCGGTCCACACCGCGACGAAGTCGTACTCGTCGCCGTACTGCGCGATGAAGCGCCGGACGATGGTGACGGGGTCCTGGCGGCTGTTGTCGTAGCGCAGGCCGTAGCGACCGCTGCCGAAGTCGGTCAGCGTGTCGGTGTCACCCTCGAGCACCGCGACCTCACCGATGGTGCGGAACGGGGCGCCGATGGCCTTCATGGGGGGCATGATGACCGGGGCAGCGGGGTCGAAGCTCTGCCCCTCGGCCGCCATCTTCTGCAGCGCGAGCTCGGAGGGGACGTAGCCGCTCTTGCCGAGGAGGTCGCCGAGGCGGGGGAGATCGGTGACGCCGGCAGGCAGTCGACTCGCCGGTCGCTCGGGTGCTGGCGGCGTCGCGTGCGCCGAGGCGAAAGGCAGCGTCGAGAGCAACGTGGCGGCGAGGAGGTTCGGAGCGCGCATATCACCTCGGATTCGGAGCCTCGGGCCGCGAGGCTGCCCAAGCATATCGGACACGCCACCCTTCCTTTCGGAGGTGCGCGCCGTCAAAGGGGTTCGCCAGAAAGAACGTCGCGCATTCCTTCAGCAATGCGCCGTCGAGCCCTCGGGCAACGCGGGGTCGCCAGACCTTTCGACAAGGGTCAGTCGACCGTCCCGGGCACGGCGATGTCGATCGAGGCGAGGTTCCAGGTGTTGGCGCCGTGGTTGTGCACGTGGAAGAGCAACGGCGTGCCGGCCTCGATCGGCCCGTCGAGGACGACGCGCTCGAGGATGAAGCCCCCGTTCGACGGGATGGTGACGCGCTTGTCCCAGAGCTCGCGGTCGCCGATGCGCAGGACGAGTCGCCCCTCGCCGGGCTCGGGCGCGATGAGGTTGCCGTACCACCCCACGATCTCCAGGTGGTCGGTCGCCTCGACCCGACGCAGTGCGGCCTGGGTGAAGGTCGCCCAGTCGCACTTGCCGGTGTCGACCTCGAGGGTGCCCGCTTCCGTGATGACGCCCTCCTCGCGACACGGGGCGAGGTCGGCGGGGCGCTCGCTCAGGTAGGGATCGGCCGCGTCGTCCAGCCTGACCCAGCCTGCGGCCTCGACGATGGGCACCGGCACCGCCTCGGCCGTGTCGGGCGCTGCGACCTCGACCACGTCAGCGTCCGCCACGTCAGCGTCGGCCTCGACTTCGCCGCGGACCTCCTCGCACGCGCCGCTCGCAACGAGCCCCACGACGACGAGTGCGACACGCCTGAGCCGACCGGCCCGAGCCGCGTCACCCTGCCGCGCGACGACCCTCGACCGGCCCGGCTCAGGGATAGGACTGCACCGCCACGCCGCCCGCTGGCTGCTGCGTCATCTCCCAGGTGACCGAAGCAGGCAGCCCGTCGCCGAGCGGGGTGTACTCGGTCGAGACACCGTTGCCGCCGTTGACGGGGTGCTGGGCGCACACGAGCGCCCCGCCGTCCCCGGTCAGGGCGACGTGCGCCGCGATGAAGGGATAGGTGACGTTGGCGCGGCCGAGGGCCACATCGACGTCGCCTTCGGCGGCGGTCACCTCGGCATCGAGGAAGCAGTCGGTGCCCTCGAAGACTGGGGCGAGGTCGGTGCCGCCGGTCGGGGTCATGGCGATAGCGACGCTCCAGAAGATCTTGTCGGCGTCGGAGCCGTCCGAGGTCAGGTTCTCCTCGCCCATGAAGACCTGGGCCTGGGTGACCAGGCCGGCCGGGTCCTCCGCATACACGCGACCCGGCACGTTGACGGGCACCGAGATGTCGTTGGCCGTGCCGGCGCAGTCGATGCGCACGTTCGACATGTAGAGGCGCGTCTTGTCGACGTCGGCGCCGGCCGCCGCACCGCCCGTGCAGGCCACCGCGAAGACGGCCGTGGGCTGGCGCACGCCGACGAAGTCGTGGACGAGGCGGATGACCGGGTCGTCGCTCGTGGACTCGGACTCGTTGCGGTAGCGGCAGTCGACCTTGGCCGAACAGAACACGTCCTCGAAGTTCACGATGATGTCGAAGAAGCCCTGGTTCGCGTCGCGCAGGATGGTGAAGTTGAACTCGACCCTGGTGTCCTGGTTCTCGACGCAGTCGAACTGCAGGGTGCAGCCGTCGTCACCGCACGGATCGGCCCAGCCATCGGTGAGCGGCTGGTAGTCGGGGACGGCGTCGGTGCCTTCGTTTTCGTAGAGACCGTCGACCCAGATCGTGACCGCGTTCTGAACGCCGACCTTCGGCGCGACGTCGGCGTCCGCCGAAGCATCGCAAGGGCCGATGTAGGTGACGTCACCGCCGGGGCCACTGCCATACTGGTTCGAGCAGATGGTACGGGTGTCGCCTTCGCTCAGCCCCTGACCGACGGCACCCTGCGACCACACGGTCCCGGTCTGGGTCGTGACGGCGATGTCGTAGCAAGCGATGTCGATGCCCGCGAGCTTGAGCGGCGCGACCTCGAGGCGGAGCCCCGTGACCCCGGCCGGCGTCTCACCGCCACAGGCCCCAAGGAAGGCCAGGCCCAAAACACCGACGCTCGTGAGCTTGCGCATCGCAGCCTCCACCATCTTCGTCAGGCCTCGATCGGCGCCGCCCCGTTCCGGTGGGGCAAGGCCTCGTCGTGGCCATCGATCTCAAGTCACCACCCTTCCCGCAAAGGAAGCGTGACCTCTGATACTTACCATCCTCCGCGCCCCGGCCGCAAGGAATGCGAGCCCAGCGTCCGCTCAGGGCAAGGGGGCCGCCGGCAGGAGGCACGGCGTCAGCGCGGACCACTCCGACAGCTCCAGCAGACGACACGCGCCGCCGTCCTCGCGCTCGCAGTCCCAGCTGCGAGGCGGCTGGACGGGGACGCCTTCGCGCGGCGGTGCGTCGCCGGTGTCGCGCCACACGACGATCGCCCCGAGGGGGACGTGGAGCACGCGGTCGCTCACGAGGAGACCGATCCGCTCGACCCCGTCTTCGGTGATCTCGGCGCAGCTCCAGTCGACCTTCATGTCGGCCGCGAGCGACGCGGACGGGTAGCCCACCCACAGAACGCGCTCGGTCATGCCCGCGGGGGCGGCGTGCGCCTCCTCGGGGAAGGCCGAGCTCTCGGCGAAGGCGAGCCGCGCGCCGAGCCGGTTCTGCGACTCGGGCGGCAGGCCTGCGACGATCTCGTGGGGGAGCGCCTCTTCGCGGATGAGGACGACGTCGTGCGCGACGGGGAAGCTACCCTTGAGCGTGTTGTCGGGCAGGTCGTGCGTCGCAGAGACGAGGACGACGCGGCGCACCCAGGTGCGCGCTGGCGCCGACGGCGTGCCGGTGGTGTTGCAGTCCCAGCCGGCCCCGGTCCAGCGCACGATCGCGCGCCACTCGACGGCGGGCGCGAACGGCACGTGCTCGGCGCGGCGCGGGCGGTTGTCGAGGCGATCCGAGAAGGCGATGTCGCCCCAGGCGTGGAGCTCGCAGAAGCCGTAGGAGCCGAACTCCGCGAGGTAGGAGGCTTCGCGGAGCGGCCGGAGGAGCTGGGCGGCGTTGGTGAAGACGTCGCCCACGTCGCTCGCCTCTTGCGAGAAGAAGAGGTGCTCGCCCCACTCGGGCTCGACCGCGATGCCGTCGGCCGGCTCCCAGGTGGTGCGATCGTCGGGATCGCCGCCGCGATAGCAACGGATCTCGGGGTGATACGAGAGCATCGCGTCTTGCGGCGGGGTGCCGTCGGGAAAGCCGCACGAGATCCCGGAGACCAGGGTCGGGGCGCGCTCTAGCGTCTCGGGGTCGTGCATGACCCCGTCCTGACAGCGGATCACCGCGCTGCAGGCGACCATGCTCAGGTTGACGGAGCCGTTCAGGCGGCCGCACGGCTTGCCCGATCCGGCGTCGCACATGGTGAACTCGACCTCGAGCCCCTGTTGCGCACCGACCTGGGTCTCGACCGACACGACGTCACGGCTGGCCGGCTCGGCCTCGCCACCGCAGGACGCGATGAGCGAACCCAGGCTGAATGCGAGCCAGGGTCGAGACGCGCGACGACGTCGCTGTGGTGAGACGATCAGCACCCATGCGCTCCGTATACGTGACTGGAGGGACGGCCCCGCAGCCGCTGCCCAAGGCAAGGTAGCAGGGATCCGGGGCGCTGGGGAAGCGCAGAGAAGCGGACCGGTTGCCAGGCGGCTGGCGCGGCCTCGCGCGCCGTTCGGGGCGCGATGTCCCGGAACCAGTGGAGCCAATACGCACAATCCGATATGAAGCCGCTGGGCATGAAAGACTCGATCCCCAGCGCTCCACCTTCCGACGTTGCGCCGAAGGTGGCCCCCCACCCGATGGGCGCCAGCACCGGTGGGGCTCGCGAGATGGGCGCCAGCTCAGGGGGTGTGGCCCACCCCGTCGCGAAGGGCGCAGTCGAGAGCACGCAGAGCGTCGACCTCGACGACCTCCGAGCCAGCGCCCGCGGTGACCGCAGCGCGTTCGGACGCCTCTACGACCGGCACGCCCCGCTCTTGATGGCGCTCGGCGTGCGCATCCTCGGCGAGCGCCGCGAGGCCGAGGACATCCTGCACGACTGCTTCGTCGAGACCTGGCGCCACATCGGCGACTACGATCCCGAGCGCGCGTCGGTGAAGAGCTGGCTCGTCCTCCGCATGCGCTCGCGCTGCCTCGATCGTCTGCGCTCGGCGGGCGTGAGCCGTCGCGAGTCGCTCGGCGAGAGACCCGACGAGACGCTCGAGCGCGCCAGCCTGCGCGCCCCGACCGAAGCCGCCGAAGCCGCCGATCAACGGGTCGACGCCTCGCGCCTGGGCGGCGTCCTGGCCGCCCTTCCCGAAGAACAACGCGCGGTCCTCGTGCTCGGCTTCTTCGATGGACTCTCCTCCAGCGAAATCGCCGCGGAACTCGGAATTCCGATCGGAACCGTGAAGTCGCGGGTGAGATCTGCAATGAGCAAGCTCAGGGCGGCGCTCGGCGTCGCAGACCCATGAACACGAACGATCCCCACAGCTTCGAAGACCTCTCCGACGACGAGCTCGCGCTGGTCGCAGACGCTTTGACGCCGATCGCCCCGGGGCCGGCACGGCGCCAGGCGCTGCTCGACGCGCTCGAGCCGCGCGGCCGCCTCGCACGCTTCGCGGCGGAGATCGCGCGCATGATCGACGTGTCGCTCGAGCATGCGGAGCGCATCTTGACGCGGGTCTTCGACCCGGACGTGTGGGAGCCCGGCCCGATCGCCGGCTCGACCACCCTCTGGGTCGAGGGGGGCCCCGCCGTCGCAGGGTGCATTCGCGGCTTCTTGCGGATCGAGGCCGGGCTGGACTTTCCGCATCATCAGCACCTCGGTGACGAGGAAGTCCTGGTCCTGGAAGGCGCCATGATCGACTCGACCGGTGCCATGATCCGCCCGGGCCAGCGCTTCACGATGCGCGTCGGGACCGAGCATTCCTATCGCTCGCAGCCTGGTGGCGCGGAGCTCCTGACCTTCCTCGTCGTGCGCGACGGGGTCCGCGTGGGCGACGCCGAGCTCCGACACCGCGACTGACCTCCGCGCTCGCGCCGATCCGACCTGCCGGTTCGCCCGTAGACGGCCCGATGGCTGGACGCGACGAGGACCCCTGCGCGATGGAAGCCGACGAGCTCGAGCTCTTCTTGGAAGTGCTCGCGCCGTTGGTGCCACCGCCGCGCGACCGCTTCCTCGGGAGCTTGGATCTGCACGGCCGCCTGGACCGCTTCGCGCCCACCGTGAGCACGCTCGTCGACCTGAGCGTCGACGAGGTGAGGCCGTACCTCGACCGCGTGTGGGATCCTTCGACCCCATGGGAGGTCGCCATCGGCGAGACCCGCACCTGGTGGATCCCGGGCGGGCCACGCGTGCAGAACGCCATCCGCGGCTTCGTGCACATGCCCGCGGGCGAACACTTCCCGGTGCATCGCCACCTCGGCGACGAGCAGATGCTGATCTTGCAGGGGCATGCGATCTTCGACGACGGGAGTCGTCGCTCGCCCGGAGACCTGGTCACCGCGTCCGTCGAGATCGAGCACGCGTTCACAGCAGATCCACGCGGCCTGGATCTGCTGCTCTTCGTGGTGACCTTCGGCGGGGTCGAGGTCGGCGACCGACGCGCACTGCCCCGCGACTGATCAACGCCGAGGGCCTGGCGGAGCCAGCATGCCCAACGGCCTGATCACGACTGCAGCACGGCGGCGTTCGATCTCGAGCCCAGGCGGAGCCAGGCCCAGCTGCCTGACCGCGCTCGCTCAGTGCAGGTAGGCCTCGGTCCGCCACGACCACGCCTTCCAGAGGCCACCGTAGAAGCCCGTCGACGCGGTGTGGTCGAAGTCGAAGCCCTCGTCGCTGCGCACCCGATAGAGGGTCAGGCCGCGGAACCCGCTGGCCAGCGGCACAGCGCCCGCGATGCCCTGCAGGTTGGGGAAGCGTGCCTCGAAGCGGTCGCCGTTCAGGACGGAGCGCCACTCGGTGTAGGGAATCATGAAGAGGAACCCGCAGGCCGAGCAGGGTCCGGCCTGGCTGTCGAACTCGATGACGGAGAAGTGCGCGTCGAGGCCGGGCTTGGCCTCCCACGTGAGGCGGTCCTGGAGGAACCCGCCGGGCTCTGGGTTCAGCCGCTCGGGGATGCCGAGCAGCGGCCCGATGACGTACTCGTGCGAGCCCATCGCAAAGCTCTCGGCCTCGGTACCGGCAACCGCCAGCAGGGTCCCGCGCGAAGGTCCGGTGGTCTGCGGGGTCCAGACGCCCGCGTCGTCGCGCACGATGATGGTCGCGCGCGCCCCGACGGCGGTGAGCTTCCCGCCGCTCCAGGCCAGGGCGTTCAGGTGGTTGGTCGTTCCGCTCGCTTCGACAGTGAACCCGCCCGTCAGCGTCCCGCGGACCACCACGCCACCGCTTCCGACCGCCACCAGCTCGCCCTTCGCCGCGTCCCAGACCGCCGCGTTCAGCGCGCCGCCGACCCCGCTGCCGAGCTCGCTCAACGCCGCCCCCTCGAGGTGCACGACGAGCCCTTGCTCGCCCACGGCCCAGGCCTCGTCGGCCGAGATCCCGACGATGGCGTGCAGGTTCGCGCTCGCCTTCTGGAAAAAGACCCAGCTCGTCCCATCCCAGCGCAGGATGTTGGGCCCTGCCACCGCGTACGCGACGGTCTCGGACCCGAAGCTCACGGCCTCCAGGGTGGCCTGGGTCCCGGTCTCGCGCGGCGTCCAGCGGAGCCCGTCCCAGTGCAAGGCGACCCCGCCGCGTCCGAGCGCGATGGCGTTCACGGTCTTGCCGCCCGGGGCCGGTGCGGCGGCGATCGCCAGGAGCTCGCGGTCGGTGCCACTGCCCATGTGCGCCCAGCTCCCGCCGTAGCGCTTCAGGATGCGGCCGCCCTCTCCCACGGAGACGACGGTCTCCGTGCCGTCACCTTCCTGCCAGCGCGTGAGCCCTCGCGTCGTGATCGGCGGCGAGCGGAACGGGGCCCAGACCCCGTTCGCGGAGACGTAGTCGAAGTCCGAGTCGAGGGCCGGCATCGACGGCTCGTAGAGGGCCGAGCCACCATTGAGCGAAGCGGCCGAGACCTCGGTGTAGAGGGTCCACGTCGCGTCGTAGAGGTCTCCCGTGAGGGCCGCCGGGATCATCACCGGGAAGCTCGTCCGGAGGAGCCCGCGCTGCGGCGGGAACTCCAGCACCCCATCGCCGCCGAGGTTCAGGGCGAGGCGCACGAGCGTCGTGTCCTGGGAGCTCTCGCCGAAGCTCGGTCGGTCGACCTCCATGACGAGGCGACGCGAAAGCGGGATGTCGAGGTGCACCTCGGCCTTGACCGTCTCACCGTTGACGTAGGCCCCGAGCTGCCGCGCCACACCCAGGTAGCGCGGGCGGAAGTTGCCGCGCACCTCGACGCCGCTCCAGCAGAAGAACGCGAAGTCGCCGAGGTGGACGTTGACCCGCAGCACGTTCGAGGCCGGAACGCGGATGCCCGGGTACGCGATGGAGTCGTCGGAGAAGAGGTCGCTCTCGGTCTGGTCGCAGTACGTCGCGGGCGTCCCGGGGGGCGGCACGCAGCGCTTCTCGAGATCCATCCCGGTCGGGTCCATGCACTTGAAGGTGCTCGGGCAGTCGCCATCGACGCGGCACCCGAAGGTGCAGAAGGCGCCCTCACTCCCGAGCTCGCGGCAGATCGCCGGCCCGCTCGCATCGGGCGCCCCCGCCACGCCATCCGGGCTGCCCGCCAACCGGCCGCGGCAATCCGAGTCGACCACACACGGCGTGCACATGCCGCTGGCCGCATCGGGCCAGTCGCGGCACTCGCCGAAGGGGATGGTCGGGCCCTTGTCGCCGCCGAGGATGGTCGCCTCGACCATGGCGATCGGGGGCGGATCGACAATGCCGTCGCACGGCATGCCGTCGAGGTCCGAGCAGGTCGGGATACGCTCGAGCGGCAGGGTCACGTTCTCGGCATCCAGGCCCGCGAGCTGGAAGACCTGGTACCCCTTGAAGGACGCGGTCGCGATCTGCTCGCCCACCAGGCCCAGCCCGCTGAAGGTGATCTGTCCGTTCGCGTTCGTGTAGCCGCGCCACGTCGTCTGCGCCGACGACCCGAGGATCACGACCGCGCCTTCGAGCCGAGCCCCGGAGCGCGCGTCCTGCACGGTCACGTTGAGCGTGCCATCGATGGGATCGCCCCAGGTGCCCGGCGTCGCCGCCGGGTCGAAGTACGTGAAGCCGCGCGGGTGAGTCGCTTCGAGCCCTTCCCCGATGACCGCCACCGCGACCGCGCCGATGTCGCCCGCCGGCGTCCGCACCTCGAGGAGGCCGTCTTCCAGGACGGTCACGCTCGGCGCCGTCTTGGCGCCGAACCACACCTGATATTGTCCGCCCAGCACAAAGCCATTGCCGCGCACGAGCACGCGCGTGTTGCCGGCCACCGAGCCCGTCGGGGGATCGACGGCCCAGACCGCGGGCGGCCCATCATAGGTGTAGGCCTTGGCCTCCGCGACGGACCCGCTCTGGATGACTCGGACCGTCGCAGGTCCAGGGCTGCCAGCCGACGTGCGCGCCGTGATCTTGCCGTCGCCGTCGACCTGCACCGCGGTCGCCGGCATGGCGCCGACCCGCACCACGGCGCCGTTCTTGAAGCCCTGACCGGAAATCGCGATGGCCGTGCCGCCGTTCTGGGGCCCATGGCTCGGAGTCACCGCGTCGATACGCAGCGCGGCCGAGGTGGGCAGCGGGTCGCCCACGTAGGTGTAGCCGTTCTTCAGGCGCCCGATGCCGTCCTGGGTCGACACGTGGACATCCACGCGCCCCGGCTTCCCCTCGGGCGTCACGACGCGCAGGGTCTGGGCATCGATGAGCTCGACAGCCAGGGCCGCGCGGCCGCCGACCAGCACGACTGCGTCGCGCGTGAACCCGACCCCGTGGATGGTCAGCGCTTCGCCGCCGAGCCAGTGCCCTTCGCTCGGCTCGACCGAGACGACCTGGACCGGGTCCGCGTACTTGTAGGCGATGGCCAGCGTCGCGCGCTCACCCTCGTCGGTGACGACCGTGACGTCGACCAGGCCGCGCGGGTGCGGCGGGGTCAGGGCCACGAGCAGGCCGTCGTTGATCGCGAACGGGTCCAGCGCGGGCGCGTCCCCGAACAACACCTGGACGACGCGGTTCAGCTTGGTCCCCGTGAGCTGCACCTCGACCAGGCCGAAGGTCGTCCCCTCGGCCGGGGTGACCGACGTCAACGTCAGGACGGCGGGCTCGACGACCTCGACGTCGGGTTCGGTGGTGTCGGCCGTGTCGGGCGTGCTGTCGGGTGTCGTGTCCGGGACGTCGACGCGCGTGTCGGTCGTCGTATCGCCGCCGGGGCCCGCGTTCTCGCTGTCACAGGCAGCCCCGCCGGCCGCCAACGCGAAGAGCGCCGACACCCCGAGGAGCGCGACGCGCGCACGGGACCATCGCAGGAGCATCGGCAGGGGCAGAGTCACCATGGGGAGCTCCAGTCTCGATCACAAGCACAAGCGCAGGGGCAAGGGCGCCGAGCGGCGTTCGAGCGTTCGCTCCTTGCGTTCGCCCGGCATACCAGCGAGAGGACCCCCAGATCCAGACCCGGAACCTCGGACCCCTCGTTCGCTTTGACGGTCCGCCCACCGGGGCCGCCAGCGCCTTGCTGCCAGCCCCTCACGCCCGGCTTGACGACACCGGGGCCCTGGCGAAGAAAGGTCGCACCCACCCGATGACCTTCCTCGCCCCGCTCCTCCTCGCGTGCTTCGCGGCCCCGCCGGCCCCCGAGCCGCCGCCGCTCATGGTGTCGACCCACATCGTCGCGGTCCCGGATGCGACCCACATCGTCGTGGCGCGCGGGCGTCGCGACCGCTTCCCGCTCGATGGGCGCGCCCTCCCCATCGCGCCACGGGCCGAGCCGAGCGCCACCACCGCGAACCCGACGGTCGAGTTCGGCGTCCTCATCGGCCTGGCCGACACCGAATCGGTCGGCGAGACCACGGCCGTCCTCCGGGTGCGCGAAATGACACAACCGCCACGGCCGGGCGACCACGTGGGCTGGCCGCTGGCGCTCCGCGCGGACGAGGCGGAGCTGATGCGCGACCCGCTCTTCTGGGTCGCCGCCTTCGACGTGGCCGCCGTGCCTCTGGGCGGCGACCGCACCACGCCGTTCTTCGACCTCGGCACACTGCTGGCCGACCGAAGCGCATCGGCACGCGCCATCACGGCCATGGTGGCCGAGCTGCGCGCCTGCGCCCCGCTTGCTCCCCAGGTGCGCGCGACGCCCATCGACCAGGGAACCTACCTCGGTCGCACCCTGCAGCAGGTGCTCGCAGCCGCCACCGAGGCGGACGTGCGGGCCTTCTGGGACCACGTCGCCTCAGAGGCGCAGGGCTTCGTGACCCATCGCTTCAAGCTGGTCGACATCTTCGCGACCTGGGTCCTGCGCGGCGCCCCGCCCGCCGATCGCGCCCCCTCGCGCCCCGGCGTGCCGCTCCTCTTGCGACTCGCCCATGCGCAGCGCCTCGCGCGCTGGGCCGAGGCCGAGGACCTCTTGCGCCAGCGGATGCGCGACGCCCCCGCGGATCTCGTCCGGCGTGCGGAGCTCGACCAGGTCGTGGTCCTTCGCCGCGCCGAGGCCGCCCTGGCACGCGACCCCGCCGACCTCGACGCGCTCGGACAGAGGGCCCGGGCCGCCAGCGAGCTCGGCCTCTTCGGCGCGGCGATCCGCGACCTCGAGCGCCTCATGACGCTGAGCTCCAAGAGCCAGACGAAGCTCCTCCTCGGGCGAGCCCTCTGCGGAGCGCGCCGTTGGGAGGCCTGCGAGCGGGTCTTCGACGAGCTCATCGCCGCCCG
>JAEUKJ010000067.1 GCA_016792665.1 Deltaproteobacteria bacterium
CATCCCACGGCCGACCGGCCTCGACGGCCAGGTCGACCGCTTCGCCACCGAGGAAGCCCGCGCCCTGCCGATCGTCATGGGCCCACCGATGCGCTTCGCGGTGACCTATCGCTACGTGCTCCCCGATGGCTACCGCGCCCGCGAGCTGCCGGCCGGCGGGGCAGGGGAGGGGCCCTTTGGCAGCTACCGCGTCGCCTGGGCCGACGAAGGCGCCGTCGTCAGCGTGACGGCCGACCTCACCTACACCGTCGACCAGGTCGCGCCCGGCGACTACCCGGGTCTGCGCGACTTCGTCCGCGCCTTCGACGCGATCATCGCGGCGCCCCTCGTCCTCGAGAAGGCCGACCCGCCCGCCGCCTCTCGCACCGAGCCCGTTCCTCCGGCTCCGCGCCCGCCCGCGCCAGAGGGCCCATGACCCGCGCCGCCGCGCTCGCCCGCGCCAGAGGGCCCATGACCCGCGCCGCCGCGCTCGCCTTCGCGACCCTCGTCGTCGGGACCTCGCTCGGCGCCTGCGCGACCGCCTCGCCCGACCCGGGGACCTTCCTCGCGAGCCCTCGCCCCGGCGCCCTGGCCGAGCTCCGCGCCGCGCTCGCAGCACGCCTCCCCCAAGCGCACGTCCCCGGCACGCGCCTCCCCCAGCCCGCGTCGCATTCCGCTTTACCTGCGGCACGCCGTGCCGACCAGGCCCTCCTCGCGCGCCTGGACGAGGCCTTCGGCGCCGACGACGACGCGCTCGCGCGCTGGCTGTCCCTCCTCGACGACCCCAGCTGGGGCCCCTGGGCCACCGCCCGATCCCTCGACCTGGTCGACCGCGCGCGCCTCGAGCCCGCCGCGCTGGCTCGCGCCGCCGCGGTCCCCGCCGCCGCCGAGCTCGCCGAAGCGATGGCGCTCCGGCTGGGCGATGGCCCCGCACTCGAGGCCGCCCGCGACCTCCTCGGGACGCGCTTCACCTATCGCGTGACGGGCCGCCTCCTGGCCTACCCCGGTCGCACCGCCTCGCCGCCCGTGCGCGCGGGCTTCGGCGCGCCACGCCAGGTGAGAGCCGGCTTCATCGCCTCGCCCGAGGGCGGCTCGGGCCTCTACGCCTTCGCCTTCGAGCTCGGCCCCGGACCGGCCCAAGAGGTCGTCGTCGAGACGGAGGCGAGCTGGGTCGCCCACCTCGACGAGGACCCACGCCCGCTCGCGTCCCACCCCGCCCTCGACCACTTCCTGCCGGCCCGTCAGGCCTTCACGCTGCCCGCGAGCAACACGCCTCGGCGCCTCCAGCTCCTCCTCACGACGCGTGCTCGCGCCGCCACGGCCCGCGTCTTCGTGCGCCCTGCCGCCGTCCCGCCGCCGGACATCGCGTCGCCGACCCGGCTCGCGGGCCTGACTGGCGCGCTCGCGACGTTCGATCACGCCGTCGCCGCGACCGATCTCGAAGCCGTCGCGGACAGCCTCGATGCCCTGCCCCCGGGCGCCCTGCGCGAGCTGCTCACCGCGCGCGCCGCGCTCGCCGACCCGAGCCTGCCCCCCGACCTCCGCCGCGAGCGCGCCCGCGCCGCCCTGACGCGTTCCCTGGGTGAGTCCTCCGCGGCCTCGTCCCCACCGGCCCAGACCTCTGCAGCCTGTGTGGGCGAGACCTGCCTCGCGCGCGGCCCGGCGCGCGACTTCGGCGAACCCCAGCTCACCGAGGCCCGCCTCCTCCTGGCCTCGCTCGCCCTCGAAGAACAAGCCCTCGACGACGCCCAGGACGCGCTCGGTCCCTACCTGACCGTGGCCGACGCCTCGCGCCCTTCGCAGCCCGAGACCTCGCTGCCTCCAAAGGCGCTCGTCGACCTCCTGGCCGAGCTCGACCCGGTCGCCTCGCGCGCCCTGGCCACGCGCCGCCTCGATGCCCTCCCGACCTCGTGCGCGGCCTTCGAGAGCTGGCTCGATGCCCACTGGGAAGACCTTCGCTACCGCGACGAGCTCGCGCGCCGCCTCGTCGCTCCCGCCTTCGCGCTCGCCCCGCTCCCGGGCCCGTGTCTCGAGACGCGCCTCCGCGCCCTGGACCTGCTCTCCGAGACCTCGGCCCTCGACCCCCAGAGCCCGGTCCTCACCGTTCTCGCCGGTCTCGATCCCGGCCCCGAGCGGGCCCGCGTCCACCTCGTGACTGCGCGCCTCGAGCTCGCCCGCGGCCGCTGGCAAAGCGCGCTCGAAGCGGCCCGCCGCGCCCTCGCCGAGGGTGACGAGGGGCCGCCAGGACTCGCCAGGCCCACGAGCGGGACCGGTGCCCTCGCGGCCGAGCTCGCTGCGCGCGCCCAACGCCTGCTCGTCCGCGCTGGGCCGGCCCCGCTACACCCCGGCCTGCCGCTGCGCGCCGCTCCTCCGCTCATCCATGCCTTCCTCGCGCGTGCGCGCCCCGTGCGTGCCGACGAGCAACACGGGGTCGAGGTCCTGCTGCACGATCGCCACCTCCTCGTCATGGCCGATGGCTCGATCGTCGAGCGCCTCCACCGCCTGGTCCGCGTCAACGATGTCGCCTCGGTCGAGTCGATCGGCGAGCTGCCCCTGCCCGACGATGCCGAGGTCCTCGTCGCGCGCACCTGGAAGACGCGCGCTGGCGGCCGCGCGGGTCGCGCCCAGGTGACCCCCCTCGAGCCCGAAGAGATCTTGGAGAAAGCCACCATCAGCCTGCCTGCGCTCGCCCCTGGCGACTTCGCCGAGTGGGCCTGGATCCACACGATCCCCGCCGACCCACGCCTCGCTCCCGGCTGGCGCGCCCCGGTCCACGCCTTCGATGATGCCGATGGCCCGACGACGCTCTCGCGCTTCACCCTCACGCTGGGGCCTGGCGCCAGCGCCCCGACCTTCTCGTTCGAGCCGCGGCTCGGCGCCCCGACGCGCCCTGATCCCTCGACCTGGGCCTTCCTTGCCGAGCACCTGCCGCGCGTCCTCGGCGAGCCCATGGACCCGCGCCCCGATATCCATCGCCTCACCGTGCGCGCCTCGTCCGGCCTCGATCTGTTGCGCTGGGGAGACTCCCTCGCCGCCGAGCTCGCGACCCAGACCCGTCCCTCGCCGATCCTCGCCGACCACCTCGCCCAGGCCACCGCCTCCCTCCCCGAGGCCGCCACCACCGCGGCCACCCTCCGCGCCCTCTACGACTACACGCGCCGCACCATCGACGAGCCTCCCGACGTCGCCCCGCTGAGCGGCGACGCGAGCTTCATCGGCGCGCGTCGTCGCGGCTCGCGCGTCCTCTTCCTGCTCGGCCTCTGCCGCCAGGCCGGACTCGCCTGTGACCCGGTCCTCGCGCGCCCCCTCTGGGAAGGCCCCGACGCTCGCGATCCCGACCCCGACGGCCTGAGCTACGGCCTCGTGCGCGGCCCCGCCGGCAGCGACCCGACGCTCCTTCCGACCTCGCAAGGCGACCTCGGGCGCGCCTGGCTCGACCCCTCGGGCCGCTGGATGCCCTACGGCCTCCTCCCTCCCTCGCTCGAGGGAGTCCTTGCCCTGGTGCTCCCCGCCGGGACCGCGTCGCCGCCCCCTGCGCCGAGCCTCATCGTCACGCGCTCGCTCCCGATCGCGCTCTGGGGCGTGCGCCGCGTCGACATCCACCTCACCATCAAGCCCGACGGCAAGACGGTCATCGCTACCGGCACCGAGTCCCTCGACGGACTCTTTGCGTCCTCGTGGCGCACCGCCCTGGCCGGGATGACAGTGCAGGCCCGCACGAAGATCCTCGGCGCCATCGTGCTCCAGGCGCTCCCCACGGCCGCTGTCGACGAGGTCACGCTCGAGGGGCTCGACGACGACACGGTGCCTCTCTCGTGGCATTGGCGTGCGACCACGCAGACCCAACCCGGGGCCGACACCAGCGGTCGCGGCTCGCGCACCCGCACGCTCGGGCTGGCCCTGTTCCCCGAGGCCCTCGCCCGCGGCACGGTCGTGCTGCCGACGCGCGAGACCCCGTTGCTCGTCAATCGCGCCGCGCGCATGGACCTCACCCTCACGGTGGATGCGTCTCCGGGCTGGGGCTTCCCCTCCGGCCCCGCCGATCTCACCTTGCGCTGGCCTTCGATTCCTGTGGGCGAGACCCCCGCGGGCCCCGCGCGCGCACACGACGTCCTCGCCATCGAGCGACGCACCTCCTTCGAGAACGAGGGTCGCCGTCTCGTCGTCCGCAAGCGCTTCGACCTGCGCCCGACGATCGTCGAAGCCGCCGAGTACACGACGTGGAGCACGGCCGCCCAGGCGGTCGATCGCGCCGATGTGCTCCAGATCATCCTCGCGCCGGCCGTGACCGAGCCGACCTTCCGTGGAGTCGCACCATGATGTTCGCGCCGCACCTTCGCGTCGCCCTGCGCGCCGCTGTGACCCTGCTCGGGACCTGCCTCGCGACCGCCTGGATCGCGGCCTGCGCGACCACCAGCGCGGTCCCCGAGGGGCTCGAGCCCGACCCCGTCCTCGCCGTTCAGGCCTATCGCGACGCGCTCGTCGAAGGGCGCCCGCGCGACGCGTTCACGTGGATCCACCCCGACGCGCGAGAAGGGCTCGACCTCGCCCGCTTCGAGTCGCTCTACCGACAGCACAAGGACGCGCTCGTGACCCAGGCCGAGGAACTCCTGCGCCTCGCGCGATCACGCCCACCCGCCCAGCGCGCGCGCGTCACGACCGATCGCGGCGATGTCCTCCTCGAGCGTGGCGACGAGGGGTGGCGTCTCCTGGCACCGGTCGGCCACACCGAACCCGAAGGGGCGCTCGCCCCGCCCGGACCCGCGCCACGGGCCGCCCCATGAAGTCTTGCGCCAAACCCTGACCGTGCTATCGTCCCGCCGCTTGCGAGTGACCGCGACCTTCGCGCGGGCATGAAAGCGCCCGTTTGGGCGCCCTCATGAGGCACATCGGCGACGGGGACCCCGTAGACAGAGAGACGTGGTGACGGCGAACGCGAAACCGCAGCAGGATCCGGCTCAGCGCTACCAGGTGATCAAGAAGATCGACGCCGGTGGCATGGCGGAGATCTTCCTCGCGAAGTCCATGTCCATCCAGGGCATGGAGAAGCACGTCGCCATCAAGCGCGTCCTGCCCTCGCTGACGAAGAATCAGAAGTTCATCGAGATGTTCCTCGACGAGGCGCGCCTCTCGATCGTGCTGAACCACGCGAACATCGTGCAGGTCTTCGACGTGAGCCAGTCGGGCGGCACGTACTTCATCGTCATGGAGTACGTCGACGGCTTCAACGTGCGCCACCTCTTCCAGCGCGCCTCCGAGATCGGCTACCGCATCCCGGTCGCGGTCGCGGTCTACATCATCATCGAGGTCTGCAAGGGGCTCGAGCACGCGCACACCAAGCGCGACCTCGAGGGCAAGCACCTCCGCATCGTGCATCGCGACCTCTCGCCGCCCAACGTGCTCGTGTCGCGCTCGGGCGAGGTCAAGATCACCGACTTCGGGCTGGCCAAGGCGACCTCGCAGCTCACGCGCACCGACCCTGGCGTGGTCAAGGGCAAGTACAGCTACCTCTCGCCCGAGGTCACCGAGGGCAAGCCCGCCGACCTCCGCACCGACATCTTCGCGGCCGGTATCGTCCTCTGGGAGTTGCTCGCGAACCGTCGTCTCTTCTTCGGCAAGACCGACGTCGAGACGGTCGACATGGTGCGCAAGGCCGAGGTCCCGCAGCTCTCGAAGCTGAACCCCGACGTCTCGCCCGAGCTCGAGACGATCATCTCCAAGGCCTTGGCCCGCGACCCGAAGAAGCGCTTCACCTCCGCCCGCGAGATGGGGGAGGAGCTCGCCGACCTGCTCGCCAAGCAGGCCACCAAGGCGACGTCATTCGACCTCTCGCAGATGGTCGATCGCCTCTTTGGTCCGGTGGGCGGCGGGCCGGCGTCCTCGAACGAGGTCGCCTCTCAGCGCCAGGCGCGCATCGCGTCGATGATCGACGAGGAGATCGCCAACCTCTCGATGCTCGGGTTCTCGCCGCAGGTGCGTGGCATCCAGGGCAGTGAGCCCATCGACCCGACCACGCTCGGCCTGGCCGCCCTGAACCGCCCGCGCTTCGAGCTCGTCTCGGTCTGGGCCAAGACCGGCGGTCCGCGTCCCGTCGTCTCCGACGCGCGCGAGCGCGCCCCGACGTTGCGCGCCATGGAAGACGTCGGCGATCTCTCGGGTCTCGTCCGCATGCTCGAGGGCACGTCGATGGGCACGCTCGACTGGCCCGACCCGAGCGGCAAGAACCCGGTCCCCATCACGGGCGCCGCGGCCCGCCCGTCGACCGGTGGGGGCAACGGCATGTTGTGGGCCCTCATCAGCCTCGGCGCTGCCGGTGTCGCCGCCGCCCTCTTCTTCCTACTCAAGTAGGAATCGTGCGCGCGCTCACCTCTGGGACTGACGTGTCGGGCGCTCGTGCCGATCGTCGCCCTGCCTCGCGCCGTCTCGGGGCCTGGGCCGCCGCCCTCGCCGTGACGGCCCTGCTCGCCTCGCCCGGGCACGCGCGCGAGGTCTCGGGTCGCTTCGGGATCGGTCTCGAGCAGAGCCTCGCCGGCGCGTCCGGCCTCTCGATCCGCTACTTCACCAGCGACTCCCTCGCGATCATGGCGACCCTCGGGGTCGACATCGCGGTGGTCGACGGCTCGGTCTCGGCGGGTGTCGCAGGGTCGGCCGGCTTCGCCTTCCAGCTCGCACGCTCGCAGCACGCGCACCTCTCGGTCGGGCTCCGCGCGGCCTTCGGCTATCGCAGCCTCGACGCGTTCCAGATCATCGACCCGACGGCCACGGCCAGCGACCTCCACTTTGCCCTCGAGATCCCTCTCGGCCTCGAGGTCTGGCTCGCCGACAACTTCAGCATCGGTGCCTCGACCGGGATCCTCGTCAACTTCGTCCCGTCGGGCGGCGCGCAGCTCCACGGCTCGGGCGCTGGCACCACCGCGCCGGCCGGGTCGGTCGGAATCGGACTTGGCGCCGGCTCGGTCAGCACGCTCTCGATCCTCTACTACTTCTGATCCCTGCTCCCAAGGGTGAGACCCGCATGAAATTCTTCATCGACAGCGCCAACATCGACGACATCAAAGAGGCCCTGGCGCTCGGCCTCTGCGACGGCGTGACCACCAACCCGACCCTCGTCGCGAAGACCGGCCGTCCCTTCAAGGCCGTCATCGACGACATCCTCGCCCTGGTCGAGGGGCCGGTCTCGCTCGAGGTCACGGCCCTCGACTACCCGACCATGATGAAGCAGGCCCGTGAGCTGCGCGCCTACGGCGACCAGGTCGTGGTCAAGCTGCCGCTCACCAAGGATGGTCTCAAGGCCTGCAAGACCTGCTTCGACGAGGGCATCGCGACCAACGTCACGCTGTGCTTCTCGCCGTCCCAGGCGCTCATCGCGGCCAAGGCTGGCGCGACCTTCATCTCGCCCTTCGTGGGCCGCCTGGACGACATCTCGACCGACGGCATGAGCCTCGTCGAGGACATCGTCCGCATCTACGAGAACTACGACTTCGAGACCCAGGTGCTCGCGGCGTCGTTGCGCCACCCACAGCACGTCGTCCAGTCCGCGCTCGCGGGCGCGCACGTCGGCACGATGCCCCTCTCGGTGATCCAGCAGCTCTTCCAGCACCCGCTCACCGACATCGGCCTCCAGAAGTTCATGGACGACTGGAAGAAGGTCCCCAGCGCGTGAGCGCGCCGCGTCGGAGCGGTCTCGCAGCCGCGTCACGCGCGCAGCCGAGGCCCCGCACCGCGTTGCCGTTCGTGCGCTCGGCCGGGGTCGCGTGTGCCCTCGCCTGCGGCATGCTCGCGTGTGGATCGGACCCGCACGAAGGGTCGGACCGTGACACCGTCGAGGTGTTCGTGCCTGACACCTTCGAGGTGTCCGACACGCGCGACGCGCCCGATACGCGCGACGTGCTCGACACTCTCGACACCGCCGACACGCTCGACACTCTCGACTCCGCCGACGCGCTCGACACTCTCGACACCGCCGACACGCGCGACACTCTCGACGGGCTCGACACGCTCGATGTGGTCGATACGCTCGACACGGTCGACACCGGCCCGAGCGACCCGGCGGCCTGCCCCGTGCCGTCGATGCGCTCGCTCTACCCGGGCCCGATCCCTCCCTTCCCCTACGGCACCTGGCCCAAGGCCGAAGGCTGCATCGCGCGCCCGCACGACGTGATCATCGTGCTCGGCTGCCCCAGCGAGACCAATGGCGACCCGAGTCGTTGCCAGGAGAAGCGCGCCGAGATCGCCGACCAGCTCGACGAGGCCGGCTGGGCCGACCACCTCATCGTCACGGGCGCGGCCGTCCACAACACGTGGGTCGAAGCGGACGCGCTCTACGCGCTGCTCGTCGGCCGCGGCGTGAAGGCCGACAAGATCATCAAAGAGCCGCTGGCCCGGCACACCGACGAGAACATCTACTATGCGACCCGCATCATGCAGGAGCACGGCTGGACCTCCGCCCTCATCGTCTCGGACGATCCCGGCCACCTCATGATGACCGCGATCTGCGACGCGAACTGCTGCGTCGACCTCGGCCACCTGACGGTCTACGAGTGGGAGATCGTGCCTGGCCTCGATGTGAAAGCCGGCCACTACGCCCTCATCCCGCCGGCCACCGCAAACGACCCCAGCGAGTGCCCGCTCATCGCAGCCCAGATCATGTGCTTGAATCAGGCTGATAGGCTCGCCTGCAAAGCCGACTTCCGACTTTAGGGCGCGGCTACGTCGAGCGCCGGGGTCGTCGCTTCCTCCCTTGCTCGTGCGGCGGGCCACCAGCCCGCCTCCTCGCGCGGTCGGTCGCTCCTAACCTGAAACTCCCGTCAACCATCCAGAACAAAAGCTGTTCTGGTGCGGCCGTTTAGCGGCTCTCTGCTATCCAGCCGATGGTGCCGACGCGCCTGTTGGTGTCGCAGGCACGAGGTCGAATCCGAGGCTGATGGCGGCGTGCTTCAGGGACTTGAG
>JAEUKJ010000154.1 GCA_016792665.1 Deltaproteobacteria bacterium
CCGGCCACCTGGAGCTGCCGCCTCAGCGCCGTCCTCACGAGGTCCTGGTCGTCGACGATCATCACCAGCCCGCGCATCGTCCGCGGATGCACCCGGGTCGCCTGGTTCGCGGCCAGGTCGGCGACCTCGACCATGGGCAGCCGCACCTCGAAGCGCGTGCCGCCTCCGACCGTCGACTCGCAGCGGATCGTCCCGCCTGCGTCACGCACGATCCCGTAGACTGTCGCCAGCCCGAGGCCGGTCCCGCGCCCGGGCGACTTGGTCGTGAAGAACGGCTCGCCGAGGCGGCTCATGACCTCGGGTGGCATCCCCGTCCCGTTGTCGCGGACGACGAGGACCGCCTCGCGCTGGCCCCGCTCGTCCCCACCACCGACCGCCCGCAGCTCGATGCGCAGCTCGGGGGACTCGCGCTTGGCGAGCGCGTCGCGCGCGTTGAGGCACAGGTTCATGACGATCTGCTGGAGGTTGGTCGCCTCGCCGAGCACGTACACCGGCGGGCGCGAGAAGGTCTCGACGATGGCGATCTTCGAGTCGAAGGTGCGACGGCAGAAGCGCGTCGCGTCGCGCACGACCGTGGTGAGCTCGACCGGGTGGCGCGCGAGCGGCTCGTCCGCAGCACGCGTGAAGTTGAAGAGCTGGCGCACGAGATCGGCCGCGCTGCGCGTGGCGGAGAGGGCGTCTTCGATGGCGACGATCGCGTCCTCGCGCGCGAGCCGCGTCGAGAGCGCGAGCTCCAGGTTCGGGAGGATCGCGGCGAGGAGGTTGTTGAAGTTGTGGGCGAGCCCCGCGGCCATCTCGCCGAGCGCCTCGCGCCGGCCCGCACGTCGGAGCCCTTCGGCCATGGCACGGTCGCGCGTGAGGTCGACGAAGGTCGCGACCACCATCGGATCGCCGCCGTCGGAGGGCTCGACCTCCTCGGGGACGAGGTCGGCGCTCACCGAGAGCCAGACCAGCTCGCCGCTCGGGCGGTGCACCCCGAACTGGTGGTTCCGGCAGGGGCGGCGCGTCTTGCGCGTGATCTCCGAGGGGATGTGCTCGGGCGTGAGCGGGGACCCGTCGGGCAGCACGAGGCGCCACGAAGGATCGATGGGGAGCTTGCCCGTCATCTGATCGAAGCTCAGGCCGAGGATGCGCTCGGCCGAGGGATTGGCCTCGAGGATGCGCCCATCGCGACCATGCACGACGACCCCCTCGGCCATCGCCTGGATGACAGAGCGATAGAGCGCTGTGCGACTCGGGATCGCGCGCGGGTCGGTCGCTGTCGCGTGGGCACGCGAAGCCGCCGGCGGATGATCGGGGTCCCCTGACACGGACATCCTCCAGAAATCGCTAGCATGATAATGTACTTGGCGTACTTCCGCCAGTGCCCCGGACGCTTCACATGAACGAGGCAACATCGAGGTTGCCTCACCCAGGTGTGGGGACGATGATGCCTCGATGCGTACGTGCCTCTCGCTCGCCCTCGCCGCCCTCCTCGCCCCGACCGCCGCGTGCGCGGGCAAGCCGC
>JAEUKJ010000163.1 GCA_016792665.1 Deltaproteobacteria bacterium
CCTCAACCTTGGCAAGGTTGCGCTCTACCAACTGAGCTATTCCCGCATCGCTATTCGCTTTGCGCCCCGTCGCTTCCGGCGCCGAGGTGGGAAGGCTTCTACGTGAGGGTCCGATCGCTGTCAACGGAAAATCGACGGGCAAAAACATCGTGTCGTGACGTTCGTGCGAGGGCCCCGCATCCGCCCCCCGGGCTGTCGTGAAAGGGCGCATCGCGCCGGCCTCGACACACCTTCGGGTGCTCGGGCCATGTCGCATCGATGGGCCTGCGAGGGAGCGCGCTGTGCCGCGTCGGTGAGCGCTCGGGGGGCGTACACTGCGTCGAGCTGACGCTGGCACTGACCTTCGGGGTCGGCCGACCTCGGTGCCCATATCGGGGCCCTTAAACGTTGAAGGCCTCCATCGGAGGCCTTCGTCGCTGAGCACGCCTCGTGGCGTGGAGGTCACTTGCTGAAGTCATGAGCGATTGCATGCTTGCCTCCTCCGGCCACGTTGACCGTCTTGGTGACGCTGCGGCCACCGTTCGAGAGCAGGATGGTGTGCGCGCCCGCGGCGAGCTGGATCACCTTCGGCGTCGAGCCCGAGGGCTTCCCGTCGATCTGGATTTGGGCCCAGGGGGTCGCGGTGATGCTGACCGAGCCGGTGCCCTTGGCCGTGCTGGGGGCCGACGCGGGCGTCGCGGCCGCGGCCTTCTTGGCGAGTCCGAACTCGAGCTCGAGCGTGGGGCCGGTCACCGCGATCGACTCCTTCTTCGTCTCGAAGTCGGCCTTCTCGATCGTGATGTCGAGCGAGTCACCGACCACGAGGCCGGTGATCTCACCCGAGGCCCCGTCGGCCACCGCCGTGAACGTCCCCTTCGAAGGGGTCACGGTGGCGCCGGCGGTCTTGAGCTTGACGGTGATCTTCGCCTCGGCCGACGCGACCGGGATCTTCAGGACGCTCTGGGCGCCGTCCAGGACGACCTCGCGCGTCACCGCGGGGCCGCCCTTGGTAGGCGTGATCTCGATGGCGAGCTTGTCGCCCTTGTCGCCCTCGAACATCTTCGCGCCGGTCCCGATCGCCTTGCCGTTGACCTTGATCGTCGCGTCCTTGTCGCCGTCGGCCTCGATGACGAGCGAGACCTTCTCTTTGGCGGGGGCCGGAGCCGCCGCGGCCTTGTCGGCCGCGGTGCTCTTGTCGGACGCGTCGACGGCCTTGTCGGCCGCGGTGCCCTTGTCGGCCGCACCCGCCTGGTCGGACTTCTCGGCCGCGCCCGCCTTGTCGGCGGCAGCGACCTTGGCCGGCTCGGGCGCCGCCTCACCGACCTTGGCCGGCTCGTCCTTCTTCGGGGGCCCGCTGTCCTGGGTCAGGAAGTAGGCCGCCGCGCCGCCACCACCGAGCAGCAGGACGATGAGGATCCAGAGCCACGCCTTCGACTTCTTCTCGGCCGGAGCCGCCGCCGGGGCTGCCGCGACCGGAGCCGGAGCGGGCTTGGCCGGAGGCGCTTTCGGCGCGGGTGCGGGGGCCGGAGCCGGCGCCTGGGCGGTCGCCACCTTGAGGCTCGCCTTGATCTGCTCCTGGCTCACGGCGCCATCGAGCAGCGTCGCGGCGAGGTTGGAGTCGTCGGCCGAGATCGCCACGGTGCGCTCGGCGTCCGCGGGAGGCGCGGGCTCTGCCGGGCGCGAGGCCGGCGCGCTTGAGGCAGCCGGGGCGGCGCCGTCGCCGGGGAGCGCGTAGCCCTTCTCCTCGGCCGTCAGGCGCTCGAGGACGGCGATGTCCTCGGCGAAGATCTCGTGCATGAACTTCTTCAGCGCCTCCGACTCGAGGTCGGTGACGTTGGAGTAGTACCAGCGCGTGAGGTCGCGCGCGAAGGCCTCGACGTTGGGGTAGCGCTCGTCCCGGTCCTTTTTGAGGGACTTCAGGACGATCTCGTCCAGGTCCTTGGGCACCTTCGGGTTGAAGGTCGAGGGCGGCGGCGCATCGTTCTTCAGCACGTTGGTCAGCGTCTCGAAGTCCGAGTCGCCGAGGAAGAGGCGCTTTCCGACCAGCATCTCCCAGAGCATGATGCCGAGCGCGAAGAGGTCCGAGCGGCCGTCGAGGTTCTTGCCGCGCGCCTGCTCCGGCGACATGTAGGCGACCTTGCCCTTGACCGTGCCGGCCATCGTCTTGGTCGACCGCTGGGCCGCCTTGGCGATGCCGAAGTCCATGAGCTTGACTTCGCCGTTGTAGCTCACCATCGCGTTGTGCGGCGAGATGTCGCGATGCACGATGTTGAGGGGCTGGCCCTTGTATTCTTTGGTGTGGGCGTAGTGGAGACCCTTCGAGAGCTCCATCAGGATCCAGACGGTCTGCGCCACCGAGAGGGGCTTGCCGGTCTTGATGCCGACGTCGATCGCCTTCTTGAGGTCGACACCCTCGATGAGCTCCATCGCGATGTAGTAGCTGCCCTCGCAGACGTCGAAGTCGTAGATCTGCACGATGTTCGAGTGCTGGAGCTTCGACGTGATCGCGGCCTCGTCGATGAACATCTTCACGAAGGCCTCATCCTCCGTGAAGTGCGGAAGGATGCGCTTGATCACGACATCCTTCTCGAAGCCCTCGGCTCCGGCGGTCTTCGCCTTGAAGATCTCTGCCATGCCGCCCATGGCGATCTTGCGCACCAGGACGTACTTGCCGAACTGACGAGGCAGGGTCTGGTTCTGGGTCTGGGTCATTGTGGGCTGAATCCCGTTGGGAAGACCGGTGTGAGTGCCGTATCGGCGAGAGGAGCCGGGTCGACGATGCGTCGTGGGCCCCTCGCGACGGAGCTGATCGAGCCGACCTCGACCGCCGTCGTCGTCCGCCGTGATCGAGACCTCCCGTCGGACGCTGAGCTACGGTATTCGAGGATGGGCGGTTCGACAAGCCGCCATGTGAAAGACGGTTCGCACCTTCAGGGAGGCGCACGAGATGGGGTTTTCCGCGCGGTATCAGAGCTTCGACGAGGCCTTCGGCCCCCACACGGCCGGCCAGGACGGGACCGATGGCACGGCCCCGACGAGGGCGTGGTCTCTCGACGAGATCGTCTACCGCACCCCCGAGGGCGGGCTGCTCGACGTGGTCCACGATCGCCAGGCCCTGCGCGAGGTCTCCGGCGCGACCTGGCGTGAGCGCTTCGACGCCCGGGCAGGAGCCCGCGGCTGGCCCGACCGGAGCGGCGTCTGGGGCAAGCGCGAGTGGGTCCTGCCCGAGCTGGCACCCGAGCACATCGTGACCCTGGGCGAGGGCAACACCCAGCTCCTGCCGGTCCCGCGGCTCGCCGCCGACCTCGGTCTGTCCGGCACGGGCGGGCTCTGGATCAAGCAATGCGGCCACACCCACACCGGGTCCTTCAAGGACTGGGGCATGACCGTCCTGGTCTCGCAGGTGCAGCGCATGCGGGCCCTCGGCGCGGCCCAGGGCGGCGCAAAGCGCATCGCGGCCGTTGGCTGTGCCTCGACCGGCGACACCTCGGCGGCGCTCGCGGCCTACTGCGCGGTCGCAGGCATCCCGTCGGTCGTCTTCCTGCCCGCCGACAAGATCTCGCTCGCCCAGCTCGTCCAGCCGATCGCCAACGGGGCCATCGTGCTCTCGCTGGACACCGACTTCGACGGCTGCATGAAGCTCATCCGCGACGTGGTCGAGGTCCTGCCGATCTACCTCGCGAACTCGATGAACAGCCTGCGCATCGAAGGTCAGAAGACGGTCGCCATCGAGATCGCCCAGCAGCTCGGGTGGGAGGTCCCCGAGTGGGTGGTCGTGCCGGGCGGCAACCTCGGCAACGTCTGGGCCCTGTACAAAGGGTTCGAGATGATGCGCGATCTCGGCGTCTTGAGAGAGGGCACGCGGCTCCCGCGCCTCGTCGTCGCCCAGGCCGAGCAGGCCAACCCGCTCTATCGGGCCTACAAGGCGGGCTACGATCACTACGCCCCCGTGGCCGCGAAGACGACCCTGGCCTCGGCGATCCAGATCGGCGACCCGGTCTCGATCCGCCGCGCCATCGTCGCGCTGAAGGCCACCGACGGGGTCGTCGAGCACGCCAGCGAGGGCGAGCTCATGGACGCGTGCGCGCGCGGCGATCGCGTGGGGCTCTTCACCTGTCCCCACACCGGCGTCGCGCTGGCCGCGGTCGACAAGCTCGTCAGCGCGGGGACCATCGGCAAGGACGATCGCGTGGTGGTCGTGTCGACCGCGCACGGGCTGAAGTTCACCGACTCGAAGGTCGCCTATCACGAGGGGCGTCTTGCGTACGTGGTGTCGCGCTACGCCAACGCGCCTGTCGCGCTGCCGGCGACGCTGGGCGCCGTCATGGACACGCTCAGGTCGCGCTTGCCGACCTGACGGCCGCAGTCTCGAAGCCGGAATCTAGGCCTTCAACAGCGGCAGCACCACGGCCAGGGCTTCCTCGCGGGTCGTGGCCGTGCCCTCGAGCTGCGCGGTCTCGAGGGCGTCGAGCGCGACCTTGAAGGCCTTGCCCGGGCGATGGCCGAGGGCCTCGAGGTCGTGGCCAGAGAGGAGTGGCGGGGGCCGGAGCTCGAGCGGGGTCGAGGCATCACGGGCCGCGCGGGCCTCGGCCTCGGTCGCGCGATGGCCGGCCGCGCGCGCGATGACCAGCGATGCATCGAAGGTCGGCCTGCGCATGACGCGCTTGCGATCGGCCAGCCGCAGCTCGGACCAGCGGGCCAGCGCCTGCGCCCCGTCGGTGGCCTCGGCCAGATCGCGCGCGAAGGCACGGGCCCAGCGGAAGCGTGGGACCAGCGCCGCGATGAGGGTCGGTCGATCGAACAACGCCAGGCCCCAGCCGAGCAGCGGCGTCGCGACCCCGAGGTGCGAGAGGCGGTCGATGGCGCGCGCGACGTCTTCGGGGCTCAGCTCGGGAAGGAGCACCCCGAGCAGGCCGGACTCGGCGAGCAGCGCCAGGCCGCGGCCGGCGGGCCCCTGCGACACGATGCGGTCGAGCTCCTCGCCGATGCGCTCGGCCGAGATGCGGGTGATCGACGGGGCCAGGGCGCGGCAGGCGGCCCAGGTCGAGGCCTCGATCTGGAAGCCCAGGCGCGCCGCGAAGCGGACGCAGCGGAGGAGGCGCAGATAGTCTTCGGAGAAGCGCGCGTTGGCATCGCCGATGGCGCGGACGAGGCGCGCGTCCAGGTCGGCCCGGCCCCCGACGAAGTCGATGATCTCGCCGCTCAGCGGATCCTCGAGCAGGCCGTTGATGGTGAAGTCGCGGCGCAGGACGTCTTCGCGGGCGTC
>JAEUKJ010000168.1 GCA_016792665.1 Deltaproteobacteria bacterium
CTCGCAGCCGCGTCGGAGAGCGAGACCATGCGGTCTTCTTGACCCAAGCGCCGCGCGGCAGTACCGCCGGCAGATGGTCTGTCCCCGCGCCGCGTCTCTTGCGGCCTGCATCACGACTTTGACCCTCGCGGCCTGTGCGCCGGCCCTTGCGGCTGTCCCGCGCCCGGACCCCGTGCTCGAAGCGCTCCTCGGCGAGCTCGACAGGGACCGCGCCGGCCTCCAGCTCGAGGGGTACGAACGTCCGTACTACGTCGCCCTCGTGGCCCTACAGACCGAGGAGCATGACCTCGGCGCGAAGCTCGGGGCGCTCGCGGTGGATCAGCGCAAGAAGTCGCGCCAGGCCACCGCCGACGTGCGGGTCGGGTCCTATGCTCTCGACTCGTCCGCCGACCCCGAACAGGACTGGGTAGAAGAAGGGCTCATCGAGCCCTCGTCCGCGGTCCCGCTCGACGATGGACCGCTGGCCGCGCTGCGCCACACGCTCTGGCTCGTCACCGACTTTCGCTACAAGCAGGCCCTGGCGAGCTACCTCAAGGTGAAAGGGCAGGGGGTCCACCGCCTCGACGACCGCGAGGACGGGCCGAGCTTCAGCGCCGCGCCCCCGACCGGACACCTCGACCCACTCACGTCGCTGAGCTGGGACGATGCGCGCTGGCGTCGTGTCGCCCGAACTCTCTCGGCCCGGCTCGCCCGCGATCCCATCCTCTTCGACAGCGAGGTCCGGATCGAGGCCAGCCTCCAGACACGCTGGCTCGTCAATACCGAGGGCGCCCGCATTCGAACGGTGCGCCCCATGTTCGCCATCCACGCGACCGGCTGGACCCGCGCCGACGACGGCATGGCTATCGACCACAGCTTCGACCTCTACGCCCCGAGCGAAGCCGGCCTGCCCTCCGAGGCCGACCTCACCCGCGCCATCGACCAGCTCCTCGAGACGCTGCGTGCCTTGCGGGTCGCCCCGATCCTCGAACCGTATACCGGCCCCGCGATCGTCGACGCGACCGCGACCGGCGTCCTCTTCCACGAGATCCTCGGCCACCGCCTCGAGGGCCACCGCCAGGGCGCCGACGGCGACGGCCAGACCTTCTCACGCTACCTCGGCCAGCCCATCCTCCCCGACTTCCTCTCGCTCTTCGACGACCCGACCCTCGCGACCTTGGCCGGCCAGCCCCTCAACGGCGCCTACCGCATCGACGACGAGGGGGTCCGCGCCGAGCGCGTCACGCTCATCGATCGCGGGGTCCTCAAGAGCTTCTTGAATCCCCGCCGCCCCGGCCCGGGCGCCACCCGCTCGAACGGTCACGGCCGTGCTGCCGGCCTGCAGCGCCCCGTCGCGCGCCAGGGCAACCTCCTCCTCGTCGCGCACCGCGCCACCCCAGAGGCCGACCTGAAGGGGCTCCTCATCCAGGAGGCGCGACGCCAGAACAAGCACTTCGGCCTCATCATCCGCGATCTGGCGGGCGGACAGACCAACACGTCGAGCTTTGGCTACCAGGCCTTCAAAGGTGAGGCACGTACGGTGTACAAGGTAGATGTGGACACGGGGCACGAGACCCTGGTCCGGGGAGTCGACCTCGTGGGCACGCCGCTGGCTACGCTCGGAAAGATCCTCGCCGTCGGCGATCGCCCTGGCGTGTTCAACGGCTTCTGCGGCGCCGAGTCGGGGTTCGTCCCGGTGTCGGCCATCGCCCCGGCGACGCTCTTCTCCGAGGTCGAGCTCCAGCGCTCTGCCCGCCCGCGCTCGCGCCCGCCCGTCCTTCCAAACCCCCTCGCACCAGCTCGCCCCTCGGAGGCTCGACCTTGATCTACGAAGCCTGCGCCCTCACCGATGTCGGGTGTGTTCGCGAACACAACGAGGACGACCACCTCCTGCTCAACGACCAAGGTGTCTTCATCGTCGCGGACGGCATGGGCGGGCACGCCTGCGGCGAGGTCGCGAGCCGCATCAGCGTCGAGTCCATCGCCGCCTTCTACAAGGACCCCGACGTCACCCGCCGCCTGAAGGACATCTACCTCAAGCACTGGCGCGACGAAGGCATGGCGGCGCTCGGCGGCTTCCACGAGTTCCGCCTCAAGTCCGCCATCGAGTACGGCAACCTCCAGATATTCCGCGAGGCCGCCACCGATCCCGCCCTCGAGGACATGGGCACGACGCTGGTCGGCCTGGCCTTCGTCGGCTCGCGTTGCTACGTCGGCCACGTCGGCGACTCGCGCGCCTACCGCTATCGCAAGGGCCGCCTCGTCCAGCTCACCGAGGACCACTCCCTCGCCAACGAGTACCTCCGCATGCGCGTCCTCCGGCGCGAGGACCTCCCGCACTTCCCGTACAAGAACGTGATCGTGCGAGCCCTCGGACTCCAGGACGAGGTCGTCGTCGACACGCAGGCCCGCACCTGCCGCCCCGAGGACCGCTACCTCCTCTGCAGCGACGGGCTCACCGATCTCGTCTCCGACGAAGAGATCTTCGAGGTCCTCGCGAGCTGGCCCGGCGCCCAGAATGCCGCTCAAGAGCTCGTCCGCCGCGCGATCCACTATGGCGGCGTCGACAACGTCACCGTGCTGATCGTCGACGCCCTGGACACACCTCCCGCGCGCTGATCTCGCGCGACCCATCGCCGATGTGCGCCGCTCCCCCGGGCCGTCTCGCCCAGGCGCCCGCGTCCAAGGCGCTTGACAGGCCGTGTCGAGCCTCCGAGAGTCCCCCGCATTCGCGCGGCACCTTGCCGCCCCGTATCGACGCCCGGAGTCCCATGTTCCAGAAGCTGCGCACGCCCCTCGCTCGTCTTGCTGCCCTGGTCGTCGTCGCTCAGGCCCTTGGCTTCACGGCGTGCTCGGACGAGTGCGACACGCTCATCGAAGAGACCTGCGCCCGCGTCGGCGAGGACAAGGACAGCTGCAAGCGGCTGCGGCAGAAGGTCCAGAACCCGAGCCCCGAGGACAAGCGTCTCTGCGGCCAGGCGCTGAAGCTCACGCAGCGGCTCGTGCCCAGCAAGTAAAGGGCCGAGGAGGCAATCTGGAGCTGGGTCTCCCCGCGCGCTTTGGCAAGTACGAGCTGCTCGACAAGATCGGGACCGGCGGCATGGCCGAGATCTTTCGTGCGTGCGCGAAGGGGCCGGACGGGTTCGAGAAGGTCCTCGTCATCAAGCGCGTCCTGCCCGAGCTCGCCCAGAACAAGGCGTTCGTGAACCTGCTCGTCGCCGAGGCCAAGGTCACGTCACTCCTGAATCACCCGAACATCGTGCAGATCCACGAGCTCGGGCACGTCGACGGCACCTACTACATCGCCATGGAGCTGGTCGACGGTGCCGACCTCCTGAACCTCCTGTCGCGCTGCACCCGCGAGCGCCTGCGCGTCCCCCTCGAGCTGGCCCTGCACATCGTGTCCGAGGTCTCGCGCGGCCTCGCCCACGCGCACGCCGCGACCGACGCCCAGAACCGCGCGCTCAACATCATCCACCGCGACGTCTCGCCGTCCAACATCCTCATCTCGCGCTCGGGCGACGTGAAGATCATGGACTTCGGCGTGGCCCGCGCGGACCTCGGCATCTCCGCCTCGCCCGAGCCCCAGGAAAGAGCCGACCGGGGTGTCCTGAAGGGCAAGCTCGGCTACATGTCGCCCGAGCAGGTCTCCGGGCGCCCGATCGACCGGCGCTCGGACATCTTCGCCCTCGGCGTGGTGCTCTTCGAGTGCCTCACCCTGAAGCGCCTCTTCGTCGGGCAGAGCGACGTCCAGACCCTGCTGAACATCCGCGAGGCCGACGTCGAGCAGCGCTTCCGGCGCCACAGCTACCTTCCCAAGCCCATCCGCGCCATCCTGGCCAAGGCCCTCGCGAAGGACCCCGACGATCGCTACCAGACCGCCACCGACTTCCAGGAGGCGATCCTCGACTACCTCTTCGACAGCCGCCTGAAGGTCAGCTCCCGCCACGTCGCGACCTTCATGGAGCAGCTCCTGAACCCGGTCGCCGAGGCCGTCCAGCCGCCTTCGCCGCCGCCCTCGGAGGCGCCTGACGCGCACGTGCCCCCGCCGGTGCCGCCCTCGCCGCCGACCTCGCCGAGCCTCCGCCCGAAGGCGCTCCGCCGCGTCGACCTCTCGCGCGCGACCTTCCACTTCCGGCACGATGACGACACGGTCTTTGGCCCGGTCGACTTCGATCGCTTGATCTCCCTCCTCGCCGAGCGCGCCATCGGCCCGCGCGAGTGGGTCAGCATCAACGGCAGCGACTGGATGCGGGTCGAGGACGTGCGCGCCGTGGTCGATCTCCAGCCGAGCCTCTTCGAGACCGAGACCACCCGCCCCCTCGACGACGGCCCCCTGAACCGCTTCCGCACCCCGGCCCTGCTGTTCCGAATCGCCCAGCACCGCCTGACCGGCAAGCTCAAGCTGCGCTTCGGCTCCATCCAGAAAGAGCTCTACTTCGACAAGGGCGAGCCCCGCTTCGCCCACTCGAACCTGAAGACCGACCTCTTCGGCACCTTCCTCGTGACCTCGGGCCTCCTCGAGCCCTCCGACCTCGAGCGCGCCCTGGAGCGCGTCATCACCCCGCAGACCCACCTCGGCCACTCCCTGGCCGACCTCGGCATCCTCTCCGAGGCGCGCGTCAACCAGGCCCTCGCCGAGCATCTCCACGCCCGCATCGCCGAGATCATGACCTGGCGCGAGGGCTGGTACGAGTTCTTCGAAGGGGTGCTCCCCCCGCGTGACACCGGCGTCCAGTCCGGCGACCTCATCGCCGTCGTCATGAACGCCATCCGACACCACTACGGCCTCGCCGAGCTCCGCACCATCGTCGCCGGCCTCCTCGACCACACCCTCATCGTGGGCGGCGGCAGCCGCGACGCCGCACTCGTCCATCGTCTCGCCCTCCTCCCCGAGGAAGAGCGCATGCGCCCCGCCCTCCGCACCGGCATCACGCTGCGCGTCCTCCTCGAGGCCGCCTCGATCTCGGAGCAGGCCCAGCTCTACCTCTTGCGCGCCGCCTTCGCCCTCCACCAGCTCGACCACCTCGCCTTCCGGGCCCCGCGCACGTGACCTCCGCCCTCCACCTCGCCCTGCTCGCCCACCGCGGCGCGGGCCACACCGAA
>JAEUKJ010000185.1 GCA_016792665.1 Deltaproteobacteria bacterium
GCGGCTTCTGGGAACCGCTGCCGGGGACCGGCGGCGGTCTCGGTCTGGTCGGTGGGGGTGGTGGTGGCGGCGGCGGCTCGGGCGGCTGCGACGACGACACGGACTCCCGCGGTGCGGGCGGCGGCGGCGGCGGCGCCGGAGGGTGCGCGGCCCCGACGGCCGGTGGCGCGGGCACCGGTGGCGGCGCGAGCTTCGGCGTCTTCGGCTACGACGCGTTCCTCACGCTCGACCGCACCAACGTGACGCGCGCCAGCGGTGGCGCCGGCGGTGGTGGCGGCGTCGGCGGCTCGGGGCAGCCGGGCGGGTCGGGCGGTAGTGGCGGTGCGTCGGCGACGCGCGTGGCCGCGGGTGGTCGCGGCGGCGCGGGCGGCTCTGGCGGGCACTCGGGCGGCGGCGCGGGTGGCGCGGGCGGCGCGTCGTTCTCGGTCTTCTGGTTCGCGACGACGCTCAACACGACGGGCAATGCATCGGTCACCGGTGGCAGCCTCGGCGGCGCGGGCGCGACCGGCGGTGGCGGCGGCTCGGGCGGCACCATCTCGGGCGGCAACGGTGGGGCCAGCGGACCGACCGGCGCCTCGGGTGAGACCCATCGCTGCGTCGGCACCGGGGGCTGCGGACCCTGACCCGAGACCGGCGCGAGCCAAGCGCGGCGGCGGCGTGCGGGATGCCCTGTTGACGCCTGGTTCGCCGCTTCATACGCTGCTGCATCGTCATTTCGTCTCGGACCGATGTCGTGCGCGAACGTACCATCGGCATCCGCAAAGCAGGCTTGGTGAGTCCCGATGCGTCTTCGCACCTTCACCCTTTGTCTGGTCCTCACCGCCTGCATCTCCGAAGATCGGAGGCACACGAGCGACCTCGAGACCGACCCGCAGGACACGGCCATCGCCGACACTGTCGACGACACCGACGCACCCGACCTCGACCAGCCCGACACCGCGCTTCCGGACACGACCGACACGGTCGACACGGCCGACACGACCGACACGACCGACACGACCGACTCCACGCCGCTCGACACCGTGGACACCTCGGTCACGACCGAGGTCCTCGACGGCGACACGGTCACGGGTCCCGAGTGCCTCTCGACCGGCTGCACGGCCGCCTCGGCGGACTGCCCGGTCCGCCCGGGGTGGTGCTTCATCGCGGGCGTCTGCTACGCCGAGGGCAGCGCCGACCCTGCGAACACGTGCCGCGTGTGCAACCCCAACACCCCGACGGCCTTCAGCGCCGCGACTCTCGGCATCGACTGCGACGACGGCATCGCCTGTACCTCCAAAGACGCCTGTCTCGATGGCCAGTGCGTCGGCACCTCGAACTGCGCGGCGTCGACGCTCGTCTGTGCGACCTCGGGGTGCAACAAGAGCACGGGCCATTGCGAGCTCACGGTCGACAGCGGCAACTGCGTGGTCGGCAACGCCTGCTACGTCCGCGGCCAGAGCGACACCTCGTCCCTGTGTCAGCACTGTGAGCCCGGTGTCGATCAGTTCGCGATGGTCTCCGGTGACCGGGACGAGCCGACCAACGGCTTCGACCAGAGCGTCAACCTCGGATCCTTCGGCGACGCGGAGACCGACATCTGGTCCGAGCCGCCGCGCTACGCCAGCCTCAGCCCCGCGACCGACCGGGACTTCTACCGCTTCGACTACAACACCGCGGTGAGCTTCCACCGCCCCGGTGCGAAGGTCACGCCCGACGTCGAGGCGCCCGGCCTCACCCTCGAGGTCTGCGTCTTCGCGTCGTGCCCGGTCGATCCCAACGCCGGCGCCACCGACCTCTCCATCCTCTGCTTCGATGGCGCGACCAAGGTCGTCGAAGGCGGCAAGGTCGGCTGCTGCAAGACGGCCGCGGCGAGCCGTGTCGCCCCGCTCGAGGTGACACCCGACCGCGCCTTCTGCAGCCGCAACGGCTCCGCCATCCAGTCCCGCGCGGACGCCTTCGTGACCGTGAAGCGCATCGTGCCGCCCGCGCAGCCGTCGTGCTTCAGCTACGCGATCCAGCGCGGTGTGCGGCTCGTGCGCTGACGCCGACGCCTCGCGAACGTCGCCCTCAGCCTCGCCGCCTCCCGAGCGCGAGGCCGTAGAGCACCAAGACACCCCACACAGCCGTCGCCCCACTGACCCCACAGCCTCCGTCGCCACTCCGTGTATGGGCCTCGTCATCGGCTCGGGGCCCGTCGGCGTCGGGTGTCGCGTCCACCTCGGGCGACGGGTCCGCCTCGGGCGCAGGTCCCGGGTATGCGAGAGCCAGGCACATGGCTGGGTCACACGCGCTCGGTGGTGGTGGGGGCGGCTCCGACGGCAGCACGTCCGTCGTCGCCACGCAACGTTGTGCCGAGTCGACCACGGTGTCGGTCAAGAGACCGATGACGTGGGTCGTCGCACAGAGCTCGCCTCGCGGGACGTAGAGCCAGGGACTTGTCTGCTCGAAGTCGTAGGGCGGGGAGCGATCGTTGAAGTGCATCGTGACGGTGTGAGGATAGTCGATGGCGTCTACCTCGACGATCAGGTCGAAGTACGCGCCCTGTCCCTCG
>JAEUKJ010000201.1 GCA_016792665.1 Deltaproteobacteria bacterium
GCTGCGTGCGCGCGCCGCCCGGCATCGCCTGGCCCCCGGCCAAGCCGACCAGGGCCTCGGCGACCGAGTCGTAGAGCATGGCGGACGCGAGCGCGAGGTTCGGCGTCTCGCCCCCGGTGATGAGCACCGCGGGCTCGGTGCGCCCGGGGATGTAGAAGGTTGTGGCCTGGTGGTGGCGACGCGGCAGGTTGTCGGGCATCGGGTGCACGCCGTGCGAGCCGTTGACCGGATCCCAGAGCTCCCACGTGCCCTGGTCGTCGCCGCCGATGAAGAGGATGACGCGCGTGGCCTCGTCGATGAGGGTCGCAGTGTGCGCGGCGCGCGCGGCGCCGAGGCGCGGCAGGGCGACGGCGCGGCCTTCGAGGATGTCGGGCGGGTTGTAGAGCTCGGCCGTGTCCGAGGGGACGCCGTTGGCGCCGTAGCCACCCGCGAGGATGATCTGCCCGGACGAGAGCGCGGTGGCGGTGTGCCAGGTGCGCGCGAGCAGGAGCGGCGTGCGGGTCGCGACCTGGCGCGTGTCGAGGTCGATGGCCTCGACGCTGGTCGTCAAGCCCTGGAAGCCGGTGCCGTTCCACCAGGTCGAAGCGGCGTTGCTGATGGTGCCGCCACCGGTCACGACGACCTCGCGCGCGGTGAGCGTGGCCGTGTGCCCGACGCGGCCGACCGCGAGCTGCTGGGGCGCCTTGGTCGTCGTCGAGATGAGGGGCAGGAAGCTGTTGACGCGCGCGAAGAGGACGTCGACCTCTTGCTCGGGCGCGCCGGCCTGGACCTCGAGGGCCGGAGCACGCCCGCGCGAGAGCGCGAAGCCGGGCTGCCCACCGGCGTCCGACCAGCCCTCGATGACGAGCTGGCGCTTCTGCCCGGCGCCCGAGAACGGGACGCCATCGAGGGTGCCGGCGCCGCCCGGGGCGTAGGGGACCGTGAGCGTGAACGGGAGCTGGAGCCCGTCGCCGGTCATGATGATCTTCATCCAGCCGACGCCGGAGAAGGGATCGGCCGCGCCGCTGGCGCCGTACAGATGGATCGCGAGGCCAGGCTGGCTCGGTCCGTCGCCGTCGTTGGAGTCACAGCCCAGCGTCGCCGCGAGGCCGAGCGCGAGGAGTCCTTGGGTCATCGATCGCAGGTCGAACATCACCAGCTCACCGTCGTGCGGAAGCCACCCGGGCCCGCTTCGCCGCCACCCTGAGACAGCGCGATGGCCGCAGCACTGCCCGCCGCGACCCCGCCCACCAAGGTCCAGAACCACCACGTTTCGTAGAAGGCCGCGCCCTCGTCCTCGTCGGGCTTCTTGCCGTTGCCGATCCCGATCTTCGGGTCGATCTTCGGCAGCGTCACGTTGGCCTCTTTCGGCTCGACCTTGGGCTCCACCTTCGGCTCGACCTTGGGCTCCACCTTCACGACCTTGGGCTCAACCTTCGGCTCGACCTTGGGCTCCACCTTCGGCTCGACCTTGGGCTCCACCTTCGGCTCGACCTTGGGGCCGACCGCCACGACCGTGCCGCCCGCGGCCTCGTAGATCGCCGGACGCGCCGTCACGACGCGGTCGGCAGGCATCGCCAACACCATCGCCGACACCTTCTCGGCCAGATCCAGCACCGTCAACTGGAGGCCACCAAGGTCGCTCGACAGCGCCACCGGCTCGATCGCCCCGACCCGCCCCTTGCCCGAGGCGTCGGCCTCCCACACGAAGAGCCCGAGGTCGTACTCGTCCCCGCGCTTACGCACATACGACATGACGATCGCGTCGAGCCGGTTCAACTGCGCCAGCTTCTTCGCGGTCGCCGTCAGCTCGGCCCCGTACTCGCCGCGCACGACGTAGCCCTCGAGCCCGCTCTCGACCTCTTTGCCCTGCGGCACCTCGGGCGCGACCCCGACCGACCCCAGCTTCGCGACCAACACGGCCTGCACCTCGAGCCCCGTGTCGGCCACCGCCACCAGCTGCCCGAACGGCTCGTGCCCCTCGGCCACGACCCGCACGATGTGGTCCCCGCGCGCCAGGTCTCCCACCGTTGCCGGCGCCGCCCCGCGGTTCTTCCCATCGACGAAGACCACCGCCCGCGGCGCATT
>JAEUKJ010000216.1 GCA_016792665.1 Deltaproteobacteria bacterium
GCTGACTTGTGGCCGACGGGGTGTGTGGCACCACCGCTGTTCCCGTCGTACCAGGCCACCTGGTCCAGCGGCCCGTGGCGGGTCCCGCTCGTCCCCGCCCGCGCCGCGTACTCCCACTCCGCCTCCGTTGGAAGACGGTACCCCGTGCAACGCTCTCCCTTGAACGGGCTGTCCGAACCGTAGCACCGCTCCAACCCCTCCTGGTCCGACAGCTTGTTCAAGTAGCTCACCGCGTCGAACCAGCTCACGGTCTCAACCGGGCACATCCGACCGCACGACGTGTTCGACGACGGGTTCGAACCCATCACCGACTCCCACTCGCCCTGTGTCACCTCCGTCGCTTTCATCCAAAACCCGCGCGTGATCCGGACCTCGTGCTGGACCTCGCTGTTTAGCCGTTCGTCCTCGTTCGCCGGCGAGCCCATCATGAACGTCCCCGCCGGGATCTCGACGTAGCCTGCGGGCGCGCGGCCCGAGCTGGAGCCCGCCGAGCCAGACGAGGCCGTGGCCCCGCCGCCGAGCGGAAACTCGTTGCCGCGATCGAGGGCATCCTTCGCAGAGTTGGCGGCGCGAACCTCGGGCTCGGTCGAGAGCTTCGCATAGGCGGCGAGGAACTGACCGACGAGCTTCTTCTTCGCGTCGAGCTCGATGACCGAGAGCTTCAACGCGTCTTGGATCTTGGACCAGTCAGTGCGCATCTTGCCGGCCAGCGCGGCGACGTCGCGCCATGACTGCGCGTTGGCGCGGGCCTCGGCAGCGTAGGGGTTCTGACCCTTCACCTTCTTGGCGGCGAGGGCGTCCCAGGCGTCGGCTTTGGCGTTCGGGCTGGCGGATGGGTCCGCGTCGGTGGCCTTGGCCTGTCTCAACGCAACGGACAGCGCCTCGGCCTGCTGCAGGGACTCGATGTCGAGGTTGCTGAGGTCGAGGCCGCCTCCGACCTCGCCGGCGCCGCCGCCGAGCCGGCTCGCGGTGGTGGGGTTGACGGGGTCGACCTCGACGCGGACGGGCCTGCGGTCATTGGGGGTGACGGGGTCCGCGCGGCGGCCGGCGTGGGCGTCGACGATGGCCGAGAGCTTCGGGCTCTGCTCGCGCGCGGCCTTGGGGAGAGTCACGACCGGGGCATCGATCTCGCCGAAGGCCTGCGGGGTCTGGTTGCGACCCGACAGCGTGGTCGACAGCGCCGAGCGCGCGAAGCTGACGAGCTCGTTGGGCGTGATGATGCCGTTGCCGTCGCCGTACTCGCCGTCGTCGGCCCAGCCGCGGAGACCGCCCAGGACCAGGTAGGAGAACGCGGGGCGGGCGTCCCAGGGGAGCGGGCCCGCGAACTCGGTGCTCTGCCCGGCGGTGATGAGGGCCATCTTCGGCGGCAGGGTCGGACGCTCGGAGAGCAGCACCGGCTGGGCGCCAGGGGACAGGGTCTGGCCATCGCCGCCGCGACCTGAGAAGCAACTGTCGACGACGAGCACGGTGGAGGTCTGGGGGCCTTCGGCGAGGGCGGCGAAGAGCTCGCGCTGAGAGAGGCTCTGCGCGTAGAACTCGTCGACGGATTGCTGCGCGGAGACGCCGACGAGGACGCCGTCCTTGGAGTCGCGAGACGGCGCGCCGTGGCCGATGAAGACGAACCAGAGCGTGCCGCCCTTGCCCGAGCGATTGCGGAGCTGGCGCGCGGCGGCGAGGATCTGCGACGGCGTACCTTCCGCGTCCTTCAGCCACTTCACGCGGTCGGCGCGGAGCTGGCGCGTCTCGGTGAACCAGCGATACCAGGCGCGGCCGTTGGCGACGGCGCCAGGGACCTTGGTGACAAAGGCGTAGTCCTCGATCGTGACGATGAGGGCGGCGTCGGTGTCCGAGAACTTGTAGCCCGCGGCCGGGATCTCGAGCGCCGGCCAGTTGCCGTCGTCGCCCGGGCGAGCGTGCGACCCGCTCGGGGCAAGCGCGAGCGCCGCGAACGCGACCGTCGAGAGGGCAGCAAAGGTTCGCAAGAAGGTACGGGCTGGGCGTGCCATGAGGGGGAGTCCTGCGGGGCAAGTTGCGAAGGCGCGGCCGACGGTGCGCGGTGGGAAACGGGGGTCGGGAGCCGAACGGTAGCGAAGACGGCGGCGGCGGGGAAGCGCATGGCACCGCGTGTGCCCCACCTGAGCTGGCGCCATCTGAGGCAGCACGCGTGTAAGTGGTGCGATGTGGGCGGGTCGTTGCGTGAAAATGATTCCAGACCTGCGCCCGTCGCGGAACCGAAGCACCGGGCACTGGTGGGTCACGAGTGCGCCGATCGATCCGTGACTCGCTGGGTGTTGACACTCGAAGTCGTTGCGCTTTCTACTCTCGCGGCCGGTCCTCGCGCGGACTGCGGCGCCCGGCGACCGGCCCCCACTGAGACGCGCGATCTGACGCTCGTCCCTCGCCTTCGCCGTGTTGTCACGGTGCGCCCCGAAGAAGGACTCTTGCCATGATTCGAATCGCCACGTTCTTGTCGGCCCTCTTCCTCGTCCTCCTCGCCGCCGCGCCTTCGAAGGCCGTGTGCGGTGCGGCCGGCGCCTTCGTGCAGGCCCCCGATGTCTGCTGCGCAGGGCTCGTCGCCGACCAGAACAACCGCTGTCAGGTCCCGACCTGCAAGAAGGTCGATCAGGCCGCGGTCATCGGCAGCAACGGCACCTCGGACTGCTGCTTCGGGCTGGTCGCCATCTCGGGCAAGTGCAAGGTGCCGACCCTCATCGCCAACTGCACGTTCCAGGGCAAGGTACCCACGACCGCCAAGCCCTGCTGCAAGGGACTGGCGAAGAGTACGACTGGGAAGTGCGAGCGCAACGCCGTCGCCCAATGCAGCAGCACCCAGGTCGCGACCTGTTGCTACGGCCCGACCGGAGGCTCATGCAACTGCTTCTGCCCAACGGCCTACTACCAGGAATGACCCAGGGGCGCCTTGGCTCGCCCCCGAGCAACGCCGCGGCATCACGCGTCCCGTGCCTGCCCAGCGACGGCGAGCCCCGGCTGCGAACGTGATGAAGCTTGCCGTGGTGGGGCGAGATGCGTAGAGTCCACGAGTCTCGGGTTGGCGGGCGGGCCGTTCCCATCGAGTCGCACGGCGCTTGCCGGTCCGCGACAGGAGCCCTCTCATGGCAGTTTACGACCAGGCCCCCGCGGCCAAGACCCCGGCGCAGACCTCTTCGACCACCAAGGAAGAAGGGGCCGAGAAGAAGCGCCCGACGTCGGCCGAGGACCTCGTTCCGGAAGAGAACAAGGCTGCCAAGAAGGACGAGGGCACGGATCCGAACAAGGACGGCAAGACCGCCGACGCCGATAAGGCCGCCGAGGCCGACAAGGCCAAGAAGGAGCGCGCCGCCGCCGTGACCGCCAAGTGGGAGGCGACGCTCGGCAAGTGGCTCGGCGCCCCGCTGGCCAAGATCGTGCTCGAGAACGTGTCGCTGGACGCGATGAACGGCTACGTGCAGGACGGCTTGAAGGCCGTCGCGCCGGGCATCGGCGGGGTCTTGAAGGACCAGACCAAGCCGGCCGACCAGAAGTCGATCGACGGTTTGAAGGCCTTTTCGGACGCGCTGTCCGGCGTCATCACCGGGCAGGTCGACACGTGGGTCAAGTCGGCCGCCGGACAGAAGGTCCTGAAGTCGATCACCGATTGGGTCCAGGACAACCCCGCATGGGTGATGGGCATCGTGGGTGCCGCCGTCATCGGCGGGGCCTTCGCGGTGTACGCGGCCAACCCCGACCTCGACATCAGCGTGCCGCTGAACCTCGGCAAGGGCTGGGAGATGAAGGCCGGCCTGGACCTCGGCAAGCTCCGCGAGATCGCCTTCCAGGGCGCGTCGATCGTGGTCGCGAACAAGAATGCGGCCGTCAAGATGAAGGCCGAGGTCAAGAAGGACGAGACCAAGAACGAGGCCGGCGAGGTCACGAAGGAGACCAAGGAAGGGTCCCTCGAGGTCACGCAGGGGAAGGACGGCGAGCAGCAGGTCACCTTCGCGCTGAACGGCAAGATCGTCGACACGAAGGACGGGCTCGTCGCGTACTCGGCCGGTGGCAAGCTCGAGCTGGTCGACCCCAAGACCGGCGCCAAGGTCACCCTGAAGGAAGACGGCAGCTGGGACACCAAGGGTAACAAGAAGGACGACTTCAGCTACCAGTTGTCGGTCGGCAAGGACGTCACCGGCAGCTTCAAGTGCAACCTCAGCAACGCCACGGTCGTCGACAAGGACGGCAACATCCACACGCTGAGCTCGCGCGAGCTGGGCGTCGCCGTCGGCAGCAAGGCGGCCAAGTTCGAGGTCGGCCAGAAGCAGGAAGAGAAGGACGGCAAGACGTCGACCACGACCACCGTCGGCGCCTCGGCCGAGGGGCAGCTCGTCCCGGGCACGATGCTGAAGGGCAGCTCGAACGTGGTCATCGGCGACGACAAGGTCGTCGTGAAGATGGACGGCAAGCTGACGACGACCATCGCCGGCAAGCCCGTCGAGATCGACGCGGCCTACGAGTCGGACGGGGTCGTCAAGGGCAAGATCAAGCTCGGCGACGGCAACGAATATCGCGAGATCATCGGCGAGAAGAAGGGCGACGTCGTCACCTTCTCGACCAAGCAGGTCTTCGCGGGTGGCTCGCTCGAGCAGAAGACCTCGAGCGATGGCAAGCAGCAGACCACCGCCACGGCGCAGGTCGGCAAGAACCAGACGATGACCGCGACCGGCGGCACCGACGGCAACAACGTCAGCTACGAGGGCAAGGATCTGGGCGGCACGGGCATCGGGGTCAAGGGCTCGGCCGGCACCGACGCGCAGGGCAAAGGCCAGGGCAGCCTGGGCATGACCTACGACAACGGCACGCTCAAGGCGTACCTCGACGCCACCATGAAGCAGGGCGCGGGGTCTCTGAACCTCGGCGCGAGCTACGAGAACAAGGAAGGCTTCAAGTTCGACGCGGGCCTGAAGTTCGACGAGACGCGCATGACGCAGCTCGCACTGAAGATGGGCTACCGCAACCCGGACGAGTTCAAGACCTTCCTGGTCGGCTACAAGGCCGAGTTCGTCAAAGAGCAGGGGCAGTACTCGCATCATGTCGACGCGCTGCTCGAGTACTCGCTCGGCAAGTGGTACGCGCGCGCCCAGGGCGGCCTGGATGTCATGGGCGGACAGGTCAAGAAGACCAACCTGGACTTGAGCCTCGGCCGCGACATCAACAAGGACTGGATGGTCTTTGGCGGCATGCAGATGAACGGCGCCATGAACCAGCAGGGCAGCGGCATGGACATGAGCTACAAGCCGTACGTCGGCCTGCAGTACGGCGGCGTCGGCGTCGGCGTCTTCCATGACACCGGCAGCAAGGCGACGGGGCTGATGCTGACCATCCCGCTCGGTCGGAAGTAGCCTGCACGCGAGCTCGCACGGGGCCTGGCGACGCCAGGCTGAAGCGAGGGCAACGTGTCATGGATGCGGCGAGCTCGGACAGGCTCTGCTCGAGAGCGGAGCGTGTGCGAGGCCGCGGGCTTCCTCTGGTTCGAAGACTTGCAGTAAGGTCACCCCATGGTGGCTGGACTGAAGTCGCGCAATAAGACCTACGACGACTACCTGGCGCTGCCCGAAGGGGTGAAGGCAGAGCTCATCGACGGTGAGCTCTTCATGTGTCCTCAGCCCAAGGGCCGGCACATCCAGGCAGCGAGCCTCCTGGGGGCCTTCCTTGGAAGCCGCTTCGGACTCCGACCCAAGCCGTCCAGCGACGGCCCGGGCGGCTGGTGGATCCTCTTTGAGCCCGAGTGTCACCTGACCCTGGATCGGCGGGTCGTCATTCCCGACCTGGCGGGATGGCGACGCGAGCGCATGCCGACCGTACAGCAGGACGACCACAAGTTCCGGCTCGCGCCCGACTGGGTCTGCGAGGTGCTCTCGCCGAGCACGGCGAGCCGCGACACCATCATCAAGATGCCGCTCTATCTCGAGGCCGGCGTCCAGTGGGCCTGGATCATCGACCCCGTCGCGCGGCGCGTCGACGTCTTCAAGGCCGGCGGCGGCGAGTGGCTGCACGCGGGCTTCGGCGAGGACCACGGCGTCGTGGCCTTGGCGCCGTTCGACGCGGTCGAGCTCGACCTCGAGACGGTCTTCGGAGAGCGGACGCCACCGGTCGAGGGCTGAGCGCCTGCTGACGTCACGGCGGCGCGTGCGGGACCGCGGCTTGCCATCAGGGCTCGGCCTTGGTAGGGCGCGCGTGCTTTCCGAACCGAGGAGACACGCCATGAGGGGTCGAAGCTGCGCGCCGCTGATGATGGTGCTCGCGCTGGGTGCCTGCGCCGAGGACGCGGCCCTCGACGTCGAAGCCGCTGGTCCGGCCATCGTCCTTGGCGCCGACGGGGTCGGGATCGACGCGGCCGATAGCGGCTGTCGCGTGGTGCTGCGCTCGATGGGGCGCGTGTCGAACGGGCGCGGCGGCTACGAGACCGACTGCTCGAGCGGGAGCTGCCGCTGGGTCTGGGAGGCGAAGGTCGACGTCGCGACGGGGCTCGTCGGGGTGCCCCACCTCCTCTATCGCACGACGAGCTCGGGCGACCGCTGGATCGCAGCGCGGGCCGACGCGTCCGGCGCGCCCCACGACGGGTTCTCGACCTGGGTCGTGCGCGTGAGCGAGGCCATGCCGAGCGAGGGCACCAGCGCGACCTCGCTCGCGCGGTTCCGCATCGCGGCCATCCCCTTCCTCGCGACCACCGACGGCGGGCGCCTCTTCGACCACAACCGCGTGGCCGACCCGTTCGGCACCTACGAGCTCGGAAGTGAGAGCAACTATCAATTGTCGGACGACGGGCTGAGCTGCCGTGACGACAACGCGTGGGCCACCTGGCGCTTCTCGTACCCCGACTTCGGCCAGCGCCTGGATGACGGGCCCGTGCTGGCCGGCGGCGCGGTGCGGCTGGACTACGACGGTCGTCGCCTGCGTGATTTGCAGAGCTGCCTCGGGTCCCACGGCGCGGTCAGCGCCACGACGCTCTACGCCGGCTGGCGCTTCGACAACGGCGTCACTGGCCAGGCCGAGGTCGAGCGCTGGGTCTCGAACGCGGGCCAGGTCTCGGCCACGGTGAGCGCCCCGCTCGTGCCGGTGCCGGTCGGCGCGCGCGCGATGGAGGTCTGGTTCTATTGCGAGCCGGGCTTCGACCAGGCCCGGAACGTGAAGTACGACTCGGCCGAGGGGCGGAACTATCGCGCGGTCGTGGTGGCCGAGGCGAAGGCCGTCGACTGGGTCGGCCGCTGGGAGGTCTATCGCGCGCGGGCCGGCGACGTCATCGCGCTGGGCGAGCCGCTCGCGTACGGCGGGTTCACCAACATGGGGCTGGCCGTGCAGGTCTCGGTCTTCGTGGCCGGCCTCACGGACGCCGCGAGTGTCGACACGCAGCGCCTGAAAGTCTGGGTCGAGAGCGACGCGCTCGGGTGCGAGGCCGGGATCGTGACGCGCCAGGAGCTGCCGCTGGCCAAGGCGCACACCGGCCCCTACGGCAACGACGCCACCTACCAGTGGGGCTTCGAGTCCGCGCTCGGGCGCTGCCCGCGCGGCACCTACCAGTATCGTGTCGTCGTGTCGGCCGACGGCGGGCTCAGCACGACCACGGTCGGCAACGGCGAGTCGGGTGACCCGGGCGCGAGCGAGTTTCGCACCCTCGACTATCGCTGAGCCGAGGTCATGGGACTGGAGATACGACGATGAGCGCGAAGCCCCCCAAGCCCGAGAAAGAGACGACCGAGCCCCTCCTCGGCCCGCGCTTCACCGACGCGCTGAGCTGGGGCGCCGAGCTGCACCGACACCAGGTGCGGAAGGGCTCTGACGTGCCCTACCTCGCGCACCTCCTGAGCGTGGCGGCCCTCGTGCTCGAGCACGGCGGCGACGAGGACGTGGCCATCGCGGCCGTGCTGCACGACGCGGTCGAGGACCAGGGCGGGCAGCCGATCCTCGACGAGATCGGGCGTCGCTTCGGCGCTCGCGCGGCCGACATCGTGCTCGGCGTGAGCGACTCGGTGACCGCCAAGGGCGCGCTCAAGGCGCCGTGGCGTGACCGCAAGGAGAAGTACCTCGTGCACTTCGCCGAGGCCTCGGCCGACGTGCGGCTCGTGTCGATGGCCGACAAGCTGCACAACGCGCGCTCGACGGTGAGCGACTTGCGACGCGAAGGACCCAGGACCTGGGACAAGTTCAACGCCACGCGCGAAGACACGCTCTGGTTCTATCGTCGCTTCGCCGACCTCGCCAAGACCCTCGACCGCCGCGCCATCGTCGACGAGCTCGAGCTCGTCGTGCGCGACCTCGAGCGCGTGGGCTGACCCCGCCGAGCCGCGAGCTCAGTCGGAGCCTTCGCGGAGCTGGCGCCAGCGCTCGAGGCGCTGGGCGATCTGTTGTTCGTAGCCCGCGCCCTTGGGCGCATAGAAGACCGTGCCGCGGAGGCGCTCGGGCAGGTAGTGCTCGGCCACGTAGCCGCCGTGGTCATGCGGGTACTTGTAGCCCTCGGCGTGTCCCATGGCGGCCATGAGCTTGGTGGGCGCGTTCCTGAGCTGCATCGGCACCGGCAGCGTGCCGTGTCGCTTGGCGGCGTCTATCGCCGCGTCCATCGCGAGGTAGGCGGCGTTCGACTTGGGCGCGGTCGCGAGATAGGTCGCGACCTGGCCCATGATGATGCGCCCCTCGGGCATGCCGACCAACTGGTAGGCCTGGATGCCATCGACCGCCAAGCCGAGCGCGCGCGGGTCGGCGTTACCGATGTCCTCGGCCGCGAAGATGACCATGCGGCGCAAGAGGAAGCGCGGGTCGTCGCCGGCCTCCATCAGGCGCGCGAGGTAGTAGAGCGCCGCGTCCGGGTCCGAGCCGCGGAGCGACTTGATGAAGGCGGAGGCGAGGTCGTAGTGCGCGTCGCCATCCTTGTCGTGGCGCAGCGGCCCGCGCCCGAGCAGCTTCGCGACCGTCTCGAGGTCGATGGTGACTGCCCCCTGGCGCCCCTTCTTGGCGACCAACGACGCGACGATCTCGAGGTCGTTCAGCGCGCGCCGCGCGTCCCCATCGGCGTACTCGGCCAGCGCCAGGACGACCTCGTCGGGGATGGAGGCCGCGACCTCGACCAGCCCGGGATCTTGCAGTGCGCGCTTCAAGAGGTCGGCGATGGCGTCCGCGGGGAGCGGCGCCAAGCGGAGAACCCGACAGCGCGAGAGCAAGGCCGCGTTCAGCGCGAAGGACGGGTTCTCGGTGGTGGCCCCGACCAGGATGAGGGTGCCGTCCTCGACGTGCGGCAAGAACGCGTCCTGCTGCCCCTTGTTGAAGCGGTGGATCTCGTCGACGAACAACAGCGTCTTGCCGAGGCCCTTCTTGCGCCGGTCCTTGGCCCGCTCGACGATTTCGCGGACCTCCTTCACGCCGCCCAGCACTGCCGAGAACGGCTCGAAGTGGGCGCTCGCGAGCCCGGCCAGCGCGCGCGCCAGCGTGGTCTTGCCCGAGCCGGGCGGGCCCCAGAAGACGAGGCTCGGGATCTCGCCAGAGGCCGCGATGCGCCGCAAGAGCCCCTCGGGCCCGACCAGCGCGTCTTGACCCAGGACCTCGTCGAGCGTGCGCGGGCGCATGCGCTCGGCCAACGGGGCCGCGGACTCGGACTGGGGGCGCGTCGGTGCGAAGAGGTCCACGCCGAGGTCATGCCGCGTTTCGACAGGCCTCGCAATCATCGATGGTCGGGCGCGGCGGGCTCAGCGCGGTCTCACGGCGTGGCGGTGCACGTGAACACGCCGGTCGCCGGGTAGGACAGCGCGTGGAAGTCGAGGGACACGGTCACGAGGATCCCATCGTCGAGCGCGACCGCGCGCGGCTGGTTCATGCCGTTGACCTGGTGCACGTGGCGCACCGGCTCGGCCGCGAGGCGGAGCGCCGTGGGGTCGATGAGCAGGAGCTCGGCGTCGTAGTCGGTGATGCAGCCGCCGCAGATGTAGATGATGGTGCCGCGGCTCGCGAGCAGGCCGAGCTGGTCCCCGACCCAGAAGAGGCTCGGGTACTCGGTGGTCTTGTCGACCTCGTGCGCGCGCAGCGCCGTGCGCGTGCCGCGCCCCTCGGAATCGAGCACGGCCAGCTGGACGACCGTGGAGCGGTGCTGCTCGAAGCCGTCGCCCTCGACGTGGGACTCCTGGAAGACCGCGAAGGTGCGATCGCCGTCATCGAGCAGCGACGCCCCGACCTGCGAGCCGGTCGAGGCGGTGAAGCCGTCCGCCGCCGGGCGCGAGATGCGGACCGGGTCGAAGCGCAAGGTGCCGGTCGGGCTCAGGCGCGCGAAGAAGACCTCGCTCGCGTCCCAGGTGCCATCGGTCCAGAGGACGGCGTAGCCATCGGCGGTCGCGACGATGGCGGGCGAGAGCCCGATCTGCTGCGTGGTCGTCGCGAGGGTGACGACCTCACCGACCAGCTCGCCGTCGGTGGCGAGGCGCGCGAACGCCAGGCGATAGCCCCCGGCCGCGACGTGCTCGACCCAGACCATCGCGAAGGCGGCGCTCGCGTCCGTGGGCGTGGCCGCGGTGAGCGACGGCCCGGTGAGGTTCGAGGCCGCGACGAAGGGGAGCTCGCGCGCGACGACGCTCGCCAGGTTGCTCGCCGAGAACAGCGCGAAGCGGAGCTTGCCGTCGCTCGGGAAGTCGTCCTGGTGGACCCAGATCGCGGCGACATACGTCCCGGCCGCGTCGAGGACGAGGCGGCTCTGGCTCGCGGCGTACTCGCTCGGGTCGAGGACGAGCGTGCGCCCGACGACCCCGTCGGCCCCGATCTCGGCGGCCTCGAGGTTCGGCTGGGCGCGCGTGACGATGGCGCGGGTGCCCGCGGCGACCGAGGCGTCGATCCGATAGTTGGCGTCGGTGATGCGGGTCATGGCGCGCGAGACCTGGCACTGGTGCGTGCCGAGCGGCGACTTGGCAACGAGTGGTTCGGCCGCGGGGAGCACGCCCCCCGGGTCGATCGTGTCGGTGTCACTCCCATCGTTCGTGTCGGTCGTGTCGGTCGTGTCGGCGCTGTCGACATCGACGTTCGCGTCGTCGCCACACGCGACGAGGGTGGCGGTGAGGCCTGCCAGCCCGAGCACGAGGAAGGTCGAACCGAGGAGGTGCGGTGCAGAGCGGCGTTGCATGGGCGCGACTCTGCGCAGAGCCCGTGCTCAAAGCAATCCCGTCGTGGGAAAATCTTCCACAACCTCGCCCGCCAAACCGGCCGCGTGCTGCCGCCAGGACGCCCCGATCGCGCTGGCACCCCGCTTGCTCTGTCCCGTCCCCGACGCGTGGACTCGGACCTCCGGCGTCGAGGACTCCCATGCGCCCTTCCTTCCCTCTTCGCGGCACCCCCTGGGCGCTGGCCCACACCCTCGTCGCGTCCCTCGCGGTCCTGACCACCGCCTGCCTCGCACCCGGGCGCGGCTCGGTCGAGGACGCCGCCGACACCGACACCAGCGGCGACACGACCGGCGACACGAGCACCTCCGACACCGACCCCGACACGCGCGAAATACACGACACGGATGACGCATGTTCGGGGCTCTCCTGCGATGACCAGGACCCGTGCACCTTCGACTATTGCGAGGACGGGGTCTGCCAGCACGTCCGCCCCGACGTGGCCCAGATGCCGCGCCCCGAGTGCGTCGACAACAGCGACTGCGACGACGGCGACCCATGCACCGACGACTTCTGCGCGGGCGTGGACGGCGCGTGCCAGACCACGCCCTTCTGCCGACACGAGCCGCGCGTCGGCTGCGTCGTCACCGGCTGCGACCTCGACCTCGAGGGCGCATGCGCGGACGGAGACCCCTGCACGCTGGACCGCTGCGACCCGAGCGGCGGCTGCCTCCACGAGCCGGTCGGCGAGGGCCTGTGCGAGCCCGCGTGCAACCCGCAGGAGGCCTTGATGCTCGGCGACCTGCGCTTCCAGCCAGACGGCAGCCAGGTCCGCGTCACCGGCGCGCTCGGGCCGTCCGTGTGCAACACCGACGCCTTCCCCTGCACCGTGCAGCCGGCGCTCGGCGACGACGCGGAGACGGTCACGCTCTACGGCGACCGGGCCGGCACCTGCACCTTCGACGAAGCCCCACCGACGACCTGCGACCCCATGGTCCTCGGGGCCCGCTACGTCGTCTGGGGTCAGACCCGCGCCGACGCCTTCGGCCGCTCGCCGGGCAACGACGCCGTGCCGGTGATCCCGCGCATGCCGGGCCTCGACGTCGACGGCTACTGCCTCGACG
>JAEUKJ010000225.1 GCA_016792665.1 Deltaproteobacteria bacterium
CCGGCTTCGGCCCGACCTCCGGCTGGACCCTGCACCCGACCTTCGCGAGCTCGGTCGACACCACCGCGCGCACCGCGACCTTCGACGACGCCACCGACACCTTCACCATCCCAGCCTGGTCGGCCGTGGTCTTCGTGCTCCCCCAGGGCGGCGCCCAGGGCACCTCCCCCGCGTGCAACACCCTCTGACAGGCCGGGCTCATCGCCCCGGGCGCCGGCGCCCAGCCCATCGGAAGCCTCCGACGACGAGGTATCCGCCCGTCCCATCGGGCTAGGACTGCACGGCGGGGCTCGCGACGCGAGCCGAACCACGGAGTGGCTCACGACGTCCGCCTTGCAGTACGAGCCCGAATTCACCCGAGCGGCGCGCGGTCGACCTCTGGGCTCAGGGCGAGCGCATCGGCCAGCGCGAAGACCTGCGCCGGGGTCGTGCAGGCCAGGTGGTCGCGGCTGAGCTTTCCCGTACGCAACCGCAAGAGCCAGCTCGCCGCAGGATGCGCCGCCGCAACCCGTCCGAAGTCGGCCTCCCCGGCCACCTCGAGGAGGCGCGCGGTCTCGTGGTCGAGCGCCGCCGCCAGCTGTGGCACCAGCGCCCGGACCGCCTCGGCCCACGTTGTGACGCGCGTCAGGACGCCGTCCTCCAGCTCCGGATCCCGCAGAGACCTGGCCTTCTTCGCGATCTGCTCGAAGGTCATGGTCGGCCACGGGGTCCTTCGTAGGACGGGCCCCTGCCACGCTCTCCGCATCCGCGCCCAGTGATCCTCACGCGCCGGGACGGACACGATGCGCCGCTCGGGCAACACCAACGCCGTCAGGCGCTGGCCGTGGCACGCCCCGGTGTCGATGCCGAAGATGCGATCGTCGATGATGAGCGGCTCGGACCCAACGACGGCGTGTCCGAAGACGACTGGCTTCGCGTCGGTGTAGTGAGCGTACCAGGGCGTGTCCCCGAACCGCTCGCGCAGCCGCCCATCGCCCGAGGTCGTGCCCGCGCGCACGTCCTCCGGAACCTCCTCGAGCGGGACGCCGGGATACAGACCCCAGTGGACGACGCGGACCTCGTCGGTCTCGTAGTGGTACGGCAGGGTGGCCATCCAGGCGACCTGCTCGTCGTACCGCTCGCCCATCTGCTCGCGCGCGACCAGCTGGGAGTACGACAGGATCCCGCGGATGTGCTTGCGCTCGTGGTTGCCGCAGACGGCCACCGCACCCGGTCGCTGTCGGAAGAAGTCGATGACCGCGCTGGGATCAGGGCCGCGATCGACCAGATCGCCGACGCTGACCAGGATGTCGTCCGCAGTGGGAGAGAGGCGGTCGAGCAGCTCGCGCAGCTCGTCGAAACAGCCGTGGATATCGCCGAAGAGGATGGTGCGCATTGGGAAACTCCTGGCCGTGGAGTACACGGAAAGACGATGACGGCGCACGGACAGGATTCCGGACACGACTGGGAGACGTACCTCGACGCACTCGTCGCCGAGCGCGGGTCGCTGGCGGCGGTCGCCGAGGCGCTTGCAGCGACGCGCGGACACGTGGACGACGTGGACAGCGTGGAGCGGGCGCTGCGGCGGCTCCGGAAGCGTGGGACGCTGCCAGGCGGGACGTGGGGCGCGCGGCTCTTGCGTGCGTTCGGGGTGCCGGCGCCGGTCGAGGAACGGCTCCGCTTCATGGGCTGCTACCACTCGCGGTTCGAGGACTTGCCGGTGCCGCTGTGCCGAGATCTGGTGCAGCTCTGGGACCGGCCGCCGACGAGCGAGAGCGCGGCGGGGCGGGTGTGGCTGCCGCTGGCGCGGGCGAACCTGGCGCTTCGGGATCGGCAGTTCGAGGAGGCGCGACCGTTCTTGCGCACCGCTTATGCCGCAGCAGTGCGCGAGGTGCGTGGGCGAATCGAGGCGGCACTGGGGCTGGCGCTGTTGGCGACGCAGGCCGACGCGACCCGCATGCCGCCGGAGCTGGCCGAGGTCGAAGGGTTGTTGGCGGACGTCGACGGAGCCGACGCGGCATGCCTGCGGGCGCGCTGGGCCGCGCAGGTGGCGTGGGTGGAGAACCGGCGCGGGGAGTTCGCGCGGGCGGAGGCCGCCTTGCGGGCCTTGGCAGACGGGCCGGAGGTGCCGGCGTTCGCGCGGTCGCGCCGAGAAAATGGGCTGGCGTATGCCAGGCACAAGCAGGGCGATCCGGGGGCGGTCGAGCATGCGCGCGCGGCGGCGCGGTTTGCCGGGGATGCAGGACACGTGAGGCTCAGGGCGATGGCGCTGTTGATGATCGCGCGCGTCGCTGAGGATGATGGCGAGAGGATGGACGCGCGCGAGCGGGCGCGCGCGATTGCGCGTCAGTTGCAGGACGAGATGCTGGCCGTGAGGGCGGGGGCCTGAGGCCTCGGCGCCGCGGAGCCAGGCGCGACTCGGCGCGCGCCGGCCCGCGTCTCGACGTGGGTCGCCACCTCGAGGTCTCTTACGAGAGCTTGGCCGCCTGGGCCCGCGTCAGTCTCACCACTACGTGGTCCCCCTCGACTGCGATGGCGGCCTTCGGGACGCCGAGCGGCGAGAACCTGGTCCGCACCGTGGCGAGGAGCGCCCGGTCCTCGGAGGCCTGCTTGCGATCCACCAAGCGCACCGGCGGCTTGGGGCGGCGCTCGGCGATGACCTCACGGAGCTCGCGCACGGTCACGCTGGATAGAGGGCGACCCGCGACCTCGACGTCGCGGTGCACGATCTCCTCTGGACTCCCCAGCTCGGGAGCCACCCTCGCGAGCGAGATGACGGCGTAGCACTTCTCCGGGCCGAGCCGGGTCGCCTCCTCCCGCGGGAGCGCCACCGCGATCGACTGGAGCTTCCAGGTGGTCGCTTTGGAGAGCCCGATCCGCGCCTCGGCGAGGTCTTCGATCGACTCGAAGCCGCACACCGCCACCAGGCCCTCGGCCCGCAGCAGGACCAGCAGGCGCCCGATCTCCCAGAAGTCCCGCGCGATCCTCGACTTGGCAAGGTTGGCCTCGGCGATGAGCTCCTCGGCCCGCTTCCTGGCCGTCGCCGCCACCTCTCTCGCCGTCTGCAGCGTCTCCGTGAGGAGAATCGCGCCCCGCCCACCTGCCTGCTCCACCTTCCCCATCGCACCCTCCCATGCCCTGATCGCACGCCGTCCGACTCGCCCCCAGCGGATGAGTCGTCGTGCCATAATCACTCAATGAAACTTACAACCATACTTGAGGGCCGTCATTTTCGATGGTCTCAAGGCGTCTCCAGCCGACTGGAGTAATTCCTCCAGTCGACTGGAGTGGTGCGACGGTCGCCTGACCGACCACCTGGGACACACCATCGACCCAGGGGCCATCCCGGGATCGTGTCGGCGGCTGGGCTGTCACGATCCCGTCACCAACCCGCCATGAACCCGCGCCTCGCCCTCCGCGGACGCTCCATTCCGGGCTCCGAGCCCCGGCCGGCCCGCGCCGCACGGCCTCGCGCGCGGGGCCCGAACAAGTTGCGCTCCGGTCATCCTGACGCCATCCGCTGGTGCCATGGTCCGCTCGGGTCGAAGCACCGAGCTGGTGCTCCCGATCCACCTCGGATCCCGGAGCCTCCCCGTGTACACGACGCGCCACTCGGCTTTCACGAACCTCGCCGCCCTCGCCCTCCTCTCGGCCCTCGGCCCGCTCACCGCGTGCGGCAAGACCGACCCGGGCACCGCCACCGGCACCCCGACCGGCCCGGCCACCGTCTCCGGCGACGGCTCGAGCACCGTCTTCCTCATCAGCGAAGCCGTCGCCGAGGAATACCGGAAGGTCGCCCCCGACGTGCGCCTCACGGTCGGCGTGTCGGGCACGGGCGGCGGCTTCAAGAAGTTCTGCGCGGGCGAGACCGACTTCCAGGACGCCTCGCGCCCCATCAAGCAGACCGAGGTCGAGCTCTGCCAGAAGAGCGGCATCGAGTACATCGAGCTCCCGGTCGCCTACGATGGCATCGCCATCGTGCTGCACCCGAAGAACGACTGGGCCAAGACCCTGACCCGCGACGAGCTCAAGAAGCTCTGGGCCCCCGAGGCCCAGAAGACCATCACGAAGTGGTCGCAGATCCGCGACGGCTTCCCCGATCGCCCCATCACCCTCTTCGGCGCCGGCGTCGACTCGGGCACCTACGACTACTTCACCGAGGCGATCGTCGGTAAAGAGCACGCCTCGCGCGGCGACTTCACCAGCTCCGAAGACGACAACGTCCTCGTCCGCGGCGTCTCCGGTGACGAGGGCGCGCTCGGCTTCTTCGGCTTCGCCTACTACGAAGAGAACAAGGACAAGCTCGGCCTCGCCGCCATCGACGCCGGCAAGGGCCCCGTTGCGCCCAGCCCCGAGACCATCGCCAACGGCACCTACGCCCCGCTCTCGCGCCCGCTCTTCGTCTACGTCTCGAAGCGCGCCCTCGAGAAGCCCGCCGTGCAGGCCTTCATCACCTTCTACCTCGCCCAGGCCGAGAAGCTCTCGCGTGAGGTCGGCTACGTACCGCTCCCGGCCGAGGCCTACACCCTCGCGCAGGCCCGCCTCGACAAGCGCACCACCGGCTCGATGTTCGGTGGCAAGGGCAGCCAGGTCGGCGTCTCCATCCAGGATCTGCTGGCCAAAGAGCACGGGCAATGACCTCGCGCTCCGAGCCCGCGGACCTTAGCGGCGCCCATCGCGGGCCCGCGCACCTTGGCGGTGCCCCGCGCGTACCCGCGCCCCCGCGCCTCGCGCTCGATCTGACGCGCCGCCGCGCGCCCTCGGAGATCATCGTCCAGCGCCTCTTCCAGGTCTTCGCCTTCCTCTCGATCCTCACGACCGCCGGGATCATCCTCGTGCTCTTCGGCGAGTCGCTGGTCTTCTTCCAGGAGGTCCCGCTGTCGGCCTTCTTCGGCGACACGCAGTGGACCCCGCTCTTCCACGACCCGCACTTCGGCATCTGGCCGCTCTTGTGCGGGACGCTGCTCACGACCGTCATCGCGCTGACCTTCGCGGTCCCCTGCGGCATCCTCGCGGCCGTCTACCTCAGCGAGCTCGCCTCGCCCCGCACCCGCGCCTGGGCCAAGCCCGCCCTCGAGGTCCTGGCAGGTGTGCCGACCGTCGTCTTCGGCTACTTCGCCCTTTCGATCGTGACCCCGTCCCTCCAGTCGGTCATCCCGGGCTTGAGCGGTGCCAACGCACTCTCGGCGGGCCTGGTCATGGGCCTCATGATCCTGCCGATCATCGCGTCGATCTCCGAGGACGCGATCTACGCCGTCCCGCAGTCCTTCCGTGAAGGCGCGGCCGCGCTCGGCGGCACCAAGGTCCGCACCATCTGGCGCGTCGTCCTCCCGGGTGCCAGCTCGGGCATCACCGCCGCCATCATCCTCGGCGTCTCGCGCGCCGTCGGCGAGACGATGATCGTCGCCATCGCCGCTGGCCTCGAGCCGCGCATGACCATCGACCCGCGCGAACCGGTCGAGACCATGACCGCCTACATCGTCCAGGTGAGCCTCGGCGACACCCCGGCCGGCTCGCTCGCGTTCCAGACCATCTTCGCCGTGGGGCTCGTGCTCTTCCTCATGACCTTCGGGTTCAACGCGCTCTCGCATCGCCTGCGCAAGAAGATCCAGCGAGGCACCCTATGATGCGGCCATCCCCGCCCGCCATGCTCTTCATGGTCTCCGACAAGGCCGGCGAGCGCGCCTTCCGCCTCATCGGCTGGCTCGCCGTCATGCTGCCTCTGGCGCTGCTCCTGGTGCTGCTTGCGACCACCGTCTTCCAGGGGGCCGAGCGCCTCTCGGGCGAGTTCCTCACCGGCCTCCCCTCACGCCGCGCCGAGTCCGCCGGCATCGGCCCGGCACTCGCTGGCACCGGCATGCTCATGGGCCTCACCGCCATCCTCGCCATCCCGCTCGGCGTCGGTGCCGCCCTCTGGCTCGAGGAATACTCCCGCCCCTCGCGGCTCACCGGCTTCATCGAGCTCACCATCTCCACGTTGGCCGGCGTGCCGTCGATCATCTATGCACTGCTCGCGCTCGAGGTCTTCGTGCGCGTCCTCGGCATGGGCCGCAGCATCCTGGCCGGGGCCGCAACGCTGGCCCTGCTCATCCTCCCGATGATCATCATGGCCTCGCGCGAGGCACTCCGCACCGTGCCGCGCCACCTCCGCGAGGCGGCCTTCGCGCTGGGCGGCGACCGCTGGGTGACGCTGCGCACGATCGTCCTCCCGCTCGCCCTGCCCGGCGTCCTGACCGGCGTCATCCTCGGCCTCGCCCGGGCCATCGGCGAGACCGCTCCGCTCATCACCATCGGCGCCCTGACCTACGTCGCCTTCGTCCCCGACTCGCTGTCGTCGGCCTTCACCGCGCTACCGATCCAGATCTTCAACTGGGTCTCGCGCCCCCAGGCCTCGTTCCACTCGACCGCCGCTGCGGCCATCATCGTGCTCCTCGCGGTGATGCTCGCCATGAACGCCCTCGCCATCTGGCTCCGAACGCGGCTCCAGCGCCGCATCGCAGGTTGACCATGGTTGCCACCAAGAAGCTCACGCCCCAAACGTCCGATGCCCCGCAGCGCGCCATCATGCACGAGCTCAAGACCCCGCTCTTCGTCCTGCCGGACCTCGAAGCCTCGTCCGACCCCGCGCCGGCTTCGCGCATGCACGCCGAAGATCTGCGCGCCGGCTACGGCAAGACCGAGGTCCTCAAGGGCATCACCCTGCCCATTCCCGACCGTCGAGTCACCGCCATCATCGGTCCCTCGGGCTGCGGCAAGTCGACCTTCCTCCGCTGCCTCGACCGCATGCACGAGACCGCCGCATCCGCGTGGGTCAAGGGCTTCGTGTTCCTCGACGACGAGGACATCTATGGCGCGCGCATCAACCCGGTGCGCCTCCGCCGCCACGTCGGCATGGTCTTCCAGAAGCCGAACCCCTTTCCTTCGATGTCCATCAAAGAAAACGTGCTCGCCGGCTTCCGCCTGAACGGGTTCAAGCCCAAGGACCCGATGGCCATCGTCGAGCGCAGCTTGAAGCAGGCCGCCCTCTGGGACGAGGTCAAAGACGTCCTCGATCGCTCGGGTTCGTCCCTGTCCGGCGGCCAGCAGCAGCGCCTCTGCATCGCGCGCAGCCTCGCCTTGGAACCCGAGGTCCTCTTGATGGACGAGCCCTGCTCGGCGCTCGACCCCATCGCCACCGCCCGCATCGAAGAGCTCATCCGCGAGCTCCGCGGCCGCCTCACCGTGGTCATCGTGACCCACAACATGCAGCAGGCCGCCCGCGTCTCCGACTACACGGCCTTCCTCTACCAGGGCGAGCTCGTCGAGCACGGCCCGACTCGCGACGTCTTCACCCGCCC
>JAEUKJ010000242.1 GCA_016792665.1 Deltaproteobacteria bacterium
GGACCCGGTCGCGGTCCAGGAGATCGAGCTCGCTGTGACGCGGGAGCAAGAGCCGGTTCGCGCCACGCGCGCGCAGTGCCTCCACCACGAACGAGCCCAGGAAGCCGTGGCCGCCCGTCACGAGGATCGTCTTGTCGGTCAGCGTGCCCAGCGACATCAGCGGCCTCCCGCGGGTCGATCACCTGGCGCCGCCAGGCCTTGTGCAGTTTGGAGGTGCGACTCGCGCGCCGCCTCGGCGACGTCGTGGTCGACCATGATCGTGACCAGCTCGCGGAAGGTGACCTTCGGCGTCCAGCCCAGCTCGGCCCGCGCGCGGCTCGCGTCGCCCAGCAGGAGATCCACCTCGGCCGGGCGGAAGTAGGCCGGGTCGATCGCCACCAGGACCCGCCCATCGGGCCCACGCCCGACCTCGTCGACCCCGTGGCCCTCCCAGGTGAGCGGCAACCCGACCCGCTCGAAGGCGAGCTCGACAAGCTCACGCACGGTGTGCGTCTCGCCCGTCGCGATGACGTAGTCGTCGGGGGTCGCCTGCTGCAGCATGCGCCACATCGCCTCGACGTATTCCGGGGCGTACCCCCAGTCGCGCCGCGCCTCGAGGTTGCCGAGGAAGAGGCGCTGGTCGAGGCCGGCCGCGATGCGCGCTGCCGCACGCGTGACCTTGCGCGTGACGAACGTCTTCCCGCGCCGCGGTGACTCGTGGTTGAAGAGGATGCCGTTGACCGCGAAGAGGCCGTAGGCCTCGCGGTAGTTCTTGACCGCCCAGAACGCGAAGAGCTTGGCGACCGCGTACGGCGAGCGCGGATGAAAGGGCGTGGTCTCGCGCTGCGGCGTCTCGGCGACCTTGCCGTAGAGCTCGGAGGACGAGGCCTGGTAGAAGCGGACCTCTTTCTTGCCCGCCACCCCCGACTCGCGGATCGCGTCGAGGAGCCGCAGCGCGCCGAGCGCGTCGACGTCGGCCGTGTACTCGGGGACCTCGAAGCTCACCATGACGTGGCTCTGCGCGCCGAGGTTGTAGACCTCGTCGGGCTGGACCTTCTCGACCAGGCGCGACAGGTTGGACGCGTCCGAGAGGTCGCCGTAGTGCAGGTGCAGGCGGCGGCCCGCGACGTGGCGATCCTGGTAGACGTGGTCGATGCGCTCGGTGTTGAACGAGCTCGAGCGGCGCACGAGCCCGTGCACGGCGTAGCCTTTGGCGAGCAGCAGCTCGGCCAGATAGCTGCCGTCCTGGCCGGTGATCCCGGTCAGCAACGCGGTCTTGGCAGGGGGCGAGGTGTCGCTCATCGGGTCTCCGTCAAGGCGTTCGAAGCTCGTGCGCATGACTTGAAGCACGGCGGATCGGGCATCGCAAGTGGGGTCGGCGCGGGCGAGCCTTGCGACCCCGGGTGCGGCGCGGTAGCACCGGCCCGTGCGCGCCTCCCTCATCGTCGATCTCGCCCTGGCCCTTGTCCTCGTCGCGTGTGCCCCGAAGGCGCCCGACGCCGCGACGCCCTCGGCTGCGTCGCCACGCGTGGTGTCGGTGGCGCCGGCGATCACCGCGATCGTCCGCGCCGTGGGGGGCGACGCGCACCTGGTCGGGGTGACCTCGTGGTGCGATGCCCCGGGCGTGCCGGTCATCGGCGATCTGAAGCCGCGCCCCGAGGCCGTCCTGGCCGCGCGCCCCGATGTCGTGTGGATGGCCGGCTATGGCTCGCAGTCCCCGGACGCTGCGGCGCTCGCGGCCCTCGGCCTCCAGGTCGAGACGCTGCCGCTCGTCACGCTGGGCGACATGCTCGCCACCACGCGCACGATCGGCCTTCGCCTCGGTCGGGGGCCCGCGGGGGCGGCCCTGGTCCAGGCCTTCGAGGCCGCCCGGGCCGAGGCGCTGCGCCTACGAGGCGACGCCGCGCCGGTCAAGGTGTTGGTCGTCTACGATGTGCAGCCTGGCTTCGTCATCACGACCGGCGGCGGCGACCACATCATGGAGCTCTTGGAGCTGGCCGGCGCCAAGAACGTCGCGACCGGTCCCCTGACCCTGCGTCTCGGGCTCGAGGCCGTGCTCGCCGCCGCCCCCGAGCTCATCCTGCACGTCGCGCCCGACACGCGCTTCCCTGACTCCGAGGCGGCTCGGACGCACTGGGCGACCTGGGCCGAGCTGCCCGCGGTCCGCCGCGGCGAGGTCCACGTCTACCCGGGCGATGGCCTGGCGCGTAACGGCCCGCATCTGAGCGAGGTCCTGCCGCGCCTCTCGCAGCTGGTGCAGCACGCGCGTCAGAGCCGCGACGCGGAGCGGCGATGAACACGGGCAGCCTGGTGCGGCGATGAGCAGCCGGCAGCCCGGGTCCACCGGGCCTCGTGCGGCGATGAGCCGCCGGCAGCCCGGGTCCACCGGGCCTCGTGCGCCGATGAGCCGCCGGCAGCCCGGGTCCACCGGGCCTCGTGCGCCGATGAGCCAGCCCCGCTCGGCGTGGCTCGCGCACCACCCCTGGCTGACCCTCCTCGTGGTCCTCGCGGTGCTCGTCGCGGCCGCGGTGTTGGCCGTGCTCATCGGCATGCCCTCCCTCGACCTCGGCACCGCGTTGGGCGATCCCTCGAGCTGGCAGCACCAGGCATTCACGCGCCTCCAGCTCCCGCGGGTCGCCCAGGGGCTCGCGGTCGGGGCCGTGCTCGGGGTGTCGGGGGCCGCGCTGCAAGGGCTCTTGCGAAACCCGCTGGCCGATCCCTTCGTGCTCGGCGTCTCGGGCGGGGCGGCCCTCGGCAGCGCCTCGGCGACCTTGATCGCGTCGGCGCTCGGCCTCCTGACGGCGACCTCGGGCGCGGTCCTGGTCGAGCCGCTGGGTGGCTTCGCAGGCGCGCTGGCGGCGCTCTTCATCGTGGTCGCCCTGGGCTCCGAGCGCGGTGTGCCCTCGCCGCTGCGCATGCTGCTGGTCGGCGTGGTCGTCAACGCGCTGGCCGGCGCGGCCCTGATGGTGCTCGCGGCGCTCGGCGATCCGGCGCTCGTCCAGCGCACCCTCGTCCGCCTCATGGGCACGCTCGGGGCCGACCCCTCGGCGCCGCTGCTCGTGCCCGTGGTGGTCGCCGCCGCGCTGCTCGCGCTGCTCTTCGTGTGGCCGCGGGCCCAGGCCCTGAACCTGCTCGCCCTCGGTGACGAGACCGCCCAGAGCCTCGGCGTCGACCCGAGTCGCCTCCGCCGCAGCCTGTTCATCGCCCTGTCCCTGCCGGTCGGCGCCATCGTCGCCGTGACCGGGCTCATCGGCTTCGCGGGCCTCGTCGTGCCGCACGCGCTGCGCCTCGTCGTCGGGCCGGATCACCGCGCGCTGGTGCCGCTCTCGGCCGCGCTGGGCGGGGCCTTCGTGGCGCTCGGCGACGCGACCGTGTCGGCACTCGCCCCGGCGATGGGCACGGAGCTCCCGGTCGGGGTCGTGACCGCGCTGATCGGTGGACCGGTCTTCCTGGCGCTCTTGCGCGTGCGCGAGGTGCGCACGTGACTCCGCCGATTTCGCTTCTCGACGGGCGCGATCTCAGCGCGCGCCACGGTCGTGAGACCGTGTTCTCCGATGTGTCGATTTCGCTCATGCCTCACAGCGTGACGGTGCTCGTGGGCCCAAACGGGGCTGGAAAGTCGACGCTGCTGCGTATTCTGTCGGGCCTCCGAGAGCCGAGCTCGGGCCGGGTCTCGCTGGCGGGCCGCGCCCTCACCGCGGTCGCTCCGCGAGAGCGCGCACGCCGGCTCGGCGTCCTCCTCGACGTCCCCGAGACGACCTTCGGCTTCACCGCGCGTGAGCTCGTCCTGATGGGGCGCTACCCGCACCTGGGACGCCTCGGCCTCGAGAGCGAAGCCGATCGCGACCGCGCCTCCCGCGCCCTGGCCGAGCTCGGCCTCGGGGCCCTGGCCGATCGCCTCTACCCGAGCCTCTCCTCCGGCGAGAAGCAGCGCGTCGCGCTCGCGCGCCTCCTCTGTCAGGACCCGGAGATCCTCCTCCTCGACGAGCCGACGAGCCGCCTCGACCCTGCCCACGCACACGACGTCGCGCTCGCCGCGAGACGCCTCGCGACCGCTGGCAAGGCGGTCCTCGTCGTGGTCCACGACCTCGACCTGGCCATGCGGCTCGCGGCCTCCGAGCCCGGCCTCGACGGTCGCCTCGCGGTCCTCGCCGAGGGTGGTCTCGTGGCGATCGGCGACCCGGGGGCGGTCCTCACCCCCGAGCTGGTCGCGCGCGTGTGGGGGGTGCGTGCCCGCCGCGTCGACGACGGCCGCCTCGGCCTCCTCCTCGACGGCCGCGCGAGCCGCTGAGGCGGTGCACCTCGGGCGTTCTGACCCAGGCCCGGGGCCAAATGCATCACCGGTGCGTCGTCGCGCCCCGCAACCTGGCGTACTCGTGGTCCCGCGCACTGGCACGACCCATGCGATGATCTCGGATCTCTCGAGCGCGAGGAGGTTCTCATGCGCACCTGGATCGTCGGTCACGACTTCTCACCCCAAGGCCACGAAGCCCTCACGACCGCCCTTCGCCTCCTCTCGGAGAGCGGCGGCGGGCGCCTCGTGGTGCTGCACGTCCACGACCCCGCGAGCGAGGGCTTCGGCACCGAGCTCACCGTGCCCTGGGGCGCGGGCCTCGACGTGGCGGGCTCGTTCCGGGCCGAGGCCGAGCGCGACCTCGCCAAGGACCTCGCCAACGTCGCGGCACCCGGCGTCGAGATCGCGCCGGTCGTCGTCACGGGCCACGTCGCGGACGAGTTCCTGCGCTACGCCAACACCGTCGACGCCGAGCTCATCGTCGTCGGCAGCCACGGCCGGAAGGGCCTCGAGCGCTGGCTGCTGGGCAGTGTGGCCGAGCGCATCGTCCGGCAGGCCGGCCGCTCGGTACTCGTGGTGAAGCATGCCCCGACCGTGGATAATGCCCACCCATGACGACCGACCGCACGCAGATCCCCGAGTCCGGCCTCCCCCACAGCGACATCCTCCAGACCCTCGACGACTACAAGGTCGGCGACGCGGACTACCGCGGCGGCCGCACCTGGTCGCTCGTCTATTGGGCCGGGGAAGAGCACCACCACCTCATCGAGGAGGCGCACCGCCGCTTCCTCGCCGAGAACGCGCTCAACCCGATGGCCTTCAAGTCGTTGAAGCGCATGGAGCGCGAGGTCATCGAGATGACCGCCTCCATGCTGAACGCCCCGCCCGAGGCGGTCGGCACCATGACCTCGGGCGGCACCGAGTCGCTGCTCCTGGCGGTGAAGACCTACCGCGATCGCGCCCGCAGCAAGCGCCTCCTGCCGCGCCTCGGCCGCCCCAACATGGTCGTGCCCGAGACGATCCACGTCGCCTTCGACAAGGCCGGGCACCTCTTCGGGGTCGAAAAGCGAGTCGCCCGCACCGACGCCTTCGGCGCCGTCGACGTCGATCACATGGCGCGCCTCGTCGACCGCAATACCATCATGCTGGCCGGCAGCGCGCCCCAGTACGTGCACGGCACCGTCGACCCCATCCCGGCGATCGGCGAGCTCGCGCTGCGCACCGGCCTGCCGCTGCACGTCGACGCGTGTTTCGGCGGCTTCATGCTGCCCTGGCTCGAGCGCCTGGGCGTCGACCTGCCGGTCTGGGACTTCCGCGTGCCGGGCGTCTCGAGCATCTCGGCCGACGTCCACAAGTACGGGTTCGGGGCCAAGGGCGCGTCCACGATCGTGTACCGCGACATGAGCTACCTGCGGCACCAGTTCTTCGTCGCCGCGCAGTGGCAGGGCGGCATCTACATCTCGCCCGGCCTGCCCGGCACGCGCCCGGGCGGCCCCATCGCGGCGGCCTGGACGGCGATGAAGGCGCTCGGACAGGAGGGCTATCTCATGCTGGCCCGCGGCGCCCTCGAGGCCGCGGTCGAGCTGCGCGCGGGCATCGCCACGATCCCCGGCCTGCGCGTCATGGGGCATCCGCACTCGACCATCGTCACCTGGACCTCGACCGATCCCGCGGTCGATGTCTACGCCGTGGCCGACCAGCTCCAGGCCCTCGGCTGGGGCGTCGATCGGCAGCAGCGCCCGGCCAGCGTGCACCTCACCGTGAACGCGTCGAACCTGCCCGTGGTCGACCGCTACCTCGCGGACCTGCGCGAAGCCGTCGCCCACGTGCGCGCCCACCCCGAGCTGCGCACCCAGGGCGAGGCCGCGGTCTACGGCCTCATGGCCAAGGTGCCGATGGGCGCGGGTCTCGGCCGCTTCGTCGAGCGCGAGGTGTTGAACGTGGTCGAAGGCATGTACGCCGCAGGCGCCAGCGAGGCCGGGCCCAAGCCCTCGCCCGTCCTCGACAAGTACGGGGCCCAGGTCCGCGACGTGCTCGACAAGGTCGAGGGCTGGCGCGACGCCGCGAAGGCGCAGCTGAGCGGGCTCGCCGAGCGCTCGGGGCTCGCGGGCCTGACCGGGCTGGCCGACGACCTCGAGAAGCGCGCCCGCAAGATCCAGCGCAAGTTGCCGCGGCTCGGTGCCGCCCTCGAAGGGCCGAAGGCCGCGCTGACGCGTCGCTTCTCGTTCAAGCGCAAGGTGTGACGATGGCGCTGCGCATCGCGTACGGTCGCATCATGCAGGAGTCCAACGCGTTCTCGCCGCTGCCGACGACGCTCGAGGACTTCCAGCGCACCCACCTCCATGAAGGACACGACCTCGCGCGTCGGGTCGTCGACAAGCACGTGCACGAGGTCGACGGCTTCGCGCGGAACGCCGAGCTCTCGGGCTTCCACGAGGCCGTGCGGCGCTACGGCGAGGGTCGCATCGAGACCCTGCCCCTCCTGTCGGCCTGGGCCATCTCGGGTGGCCCGCTCTCGGCCCACTGTCTCTCGACCCTCATCGAACGCATGGTCGCCGCGCTCCGACGCGCAGGCCCGGTCGATGGCGTCTTCCTTGCGCTGCATGGCGCCATGGGCGCCTTCGACGACGAGACCCACCACTTCGGCAAGGACCCCGAGGCGCGCATCCTCGAGGCGGTGCGCGACGTCGTCGGGCCGCGCGTGCCGATCGCCGTGACCTTCGATCTCCACGGCCTCCTCACCGTCGACAAGATGGCCGCCCTCGATCTGCTCGCGGCCTACCACACGAACCCGCATCGTGATCATCAGAAGACCGGCCTCCGCGCGGGCCGCATGCTGGTCGAGACGGTGCTCGGCCGGGCGCGCCCGCATCGCGCGTGGCGGTCCTTGCCGATGCTCGTGGGCGGCGGCGCGGGCGTCGACTTCCTCGCCCCGACGGCCGGCCTCTTCCGCCTCATCCGCAAGATGGAGGCCGACCCGCGCGTGCGCGACATCTCGCTCTTCCTCTGCCACCCGTGGAACGACCACCCCGAGCTCGGGTGGAGCGTCGCGGTCTTCGCCGACGACCAGGACCTCGCCGAGCGCCTGGCCGACCAGCTCGCCGAGGGGGCCTGGGCCACGCGCCACGACGCACCGCCGACCTTCCTCGAGGCGAGCGCGGCCATCACCCGCATCAAGAAGGAGAAGCTGCGCCGGGCCCTCGGCACGATCTGTGTGTGCGATGCCTCCGACGTGGTCGGCGCGGGCGGGGCGGGTGAGAACACGAACCTCTTGCGCGCCTTCCTCGACGCGGCCCCCGAGCTCCTCACCTACCTGCCGGTGCGCGACCCGGTCGCCATCGCCGCGCTCGCCCACCATGCGATCGGCGACCGCGTGGACGTGACCATCGGGGGGCGCATCGACCCGGCCTCGAACCCCTCCGTGAGGGTCATGGGCCGCCTCGTCCATCGCAGCACGAGCGACACCTTCGGCACGCGCCTCGTCATCGATCTCGCGCCCGATCCCAAGCAGCCTCGCGCGCGCGACGACGGTCCCCGCCGCTACGGCATGAAGGTCGTCCTCACCGAGGGCGCGCCGCTCGTCATGAAGCCGACCTTCTACCGCGAGCTCGGCCTCGACCCGTGGAAAGCCGACGTGTGCGTCGTGAAGAGCTTCTTCCCGTTCCGCATCTTCTTCCTTCCCCAGAGCCGCCTCGCCCTCTACGTGAAGACGCGCGGCGTCACCGACTTCGACTACATGCACCAGCTCGAGACCCGCGGCCCGACCTTTCCGCGGGTGCCGCTGGTCGACTGGCGCGCCGAGGATCGCCGCCGCCGCGCGGCCTCCTGATCGGTCGTGTCCGCGCTGCCCCGGCACTTGCCCCAGGCGTTCTTCGCGCGTGATGCGCTCGAGGTGGCGCGCGATCTCATCGGGACGTTGCTGGTCCGGGACGACGTCGTCCTGCGCCTGACCGAGGTCGAGGCCTATCGCGAAGGCGACAGCGCGAACCACTGCCGAGCCGGCAAGACCGCGCGCAATGCACCGATGTGGGGGCCTCCTGGCCACGCCTACCTCTACCTCTGCTATGGCCTCCACCACCTCTTGAACCTCGTCACCGATCGCGACGGAGTCGGTGCCGCCGTCCTCGTGCGCAGCGCCGAGATCGTCGCCGGCCACGACACCGTGCTCGCGCGACGCAGGGCGGTACCCGGACCCGCGGCCCTCCGGCCGGCCCTGCTCACCGGCCCCGGCAAGGTGGCGCAGGCCCTCGGCCTCGACCTCGCGTGGAACGATCACCCGCTCTATCGGCGCGGCGGCCTCGAGCTGCGCGCACGCCGCCCGGGCGATGAACCGGCCCTCGCGACCGGGCCGCGGGTCGGCATCGACTATGCCGATCCTGCCGATCGTGTCGCCCCCTGGCGCATCGCCGATCGCGACTCGCGCTGGGTCAGCGTGAGGAAGGCGCTCGTCGGCTGAGCACGGTCCGACCCCTTCTCAGCGACCCGGCTTCATGGAATGAACCAGGCATGGACACGGCCATCGCCCTCTGCGCCCGCTGCGGCAAGACGACCCCGCGTGATGTCATCGCTGCCGGGGTGGCATGCACCTCCTGCGGTGAGGACCCTCGACTGGACGGCCGCTACTGGCTCGACGAGCAGCTCGGGCATGGCGCCTTCGGCACGACCTATCGCGCCACGCGCGAGCTCGATGGCCAGCCCGTCGCCGTCAAAGAGCTGCTCGTGCGGCGCCTCGCCGACTTCAAGGCCCACGACCTCTTCAAGCGCGAGGCCCAGGTCCTGCGCTCGCTCGAGTACCCCGGGATCCCGCGCTACATCGACGACTTCGTCGCGGGCGAGGGGCGGCACCTCGGTCTCTATCTCGTGGTCGAGCTCGTCTCCGGACGCACGCTGGCCGACGAGCTCGTCGTGCGCCGCCACGACCTCCGCTCGGCGCTCGCCACCGCGCGTGAGCTCTGCGACATCCTGGCCTACCTGCACGAGCGCACGCCGCCCGTCATCCACCGCGACTTGAAGCCCGCCAACGTCATGCGCCAGGACGACGGCCGCCTCGTCCTCATCGACTTCGGCTCCGTGAAGGACGTCGTGCGCCAGGGCGAGGGCAGCACGGTCGCGGGCACCTTCGGCTACATGGCACCCGAGCAGCTCGCCGGCCGCGCCACCCCGGCGAGCGACCTCTACGCGCTCGGCGCCCTCCTCCTCGAGCTCGTCACGCGGCAGCCGCCGCACGAGCTCCTCGACGATCAGAACCGCCTCGTGTGGCAGCCCTTCGTCGACGAGGGACCGCTCCGCGATCTGCTCTCCGATCTCCTCGAGCCCGATCCCTCCCGCCGCCTCCGCGACGCCCGCGAGGTCGCGCGCCGCATCGACGACCTCCTCGCGGGTCGCGCCACCGCCGCTGCCAAGGCCCCGATGCGCACGGGCGGGGGTTCGTTCATCGGCAAGCGTGCCCAAGTTCAAGACCTGCCAGGCGGCATGGCCCAGCAGCTCCAGCAGGCCATGGGCCTCTTGCAGGGGCTCGGCATCCCGCATATCGGCGCCCCGGGTCGGGCCGACCCACCGCCCGACGCCCCGCGCAAGACGACCTTCGGCTTCGGCAAGAAGGTCGACCCGGTCGGTCACTTCTTTCGCTTCTTCGGCATCCTCTTCGGCGGGCCTGCGACCATCGGGATCGGCGCGGTCTTCGGGTCGGTGAGCGAGGTCGGCGGCCCCGGCCTCGCGTTCTTGCCGTTCCTCCTCTTTCCGATCCTCGGCCTCACCTTCTTCCTCATCGGACAACGCCGCGTCTCACGCGCGGCCAAGGTCTACCGCGAGGGCGAGGTCGCGCCGGCCGTCATCACCGACGTCGGCGTGAACACGAGCCTGCGCGTGAACGGTCGGTCGCCGCACCGCGTGACCTTCCGCTTCGAGGACGCGTCTGGTGTCGCGCGCGAGTGCACGGCGTCGCGCTTCGGCATTCGCCCCGATCTGCGCGTGCCCGGTGCCGAGGTCTTCGCGATCTATGACCCGGCCAAGCCCGAGAAGGCCCTGCTCTGGCCGCTGTGATGAACGCCGAAGGCCTGGTGAAGCCAGGCTGCCCAGCGGCCTGATCTCACGTCGCGCGGTCCGTCAGTCCGAGCGCACCCGCTACTTCGAGTGGCGCCCCGGCTGGACCGCATGCGTTCGTGGATCGATCGTGCGACGCAGATGGTGCGATGCGAACCGTAGGCGTCCGGACCCGCGCCACTACGCCCTGGCGCGGAGCGGCTCGGGCGTGAGCGGCATCCACGACCCGACCGACACGTGGCACTCGCCGCCCTCGCGCTCGGGCTCGGGCAGATGCACCCAGACGAAGTTGCGCAGGCCCGGCACGGGCACGATGGCCCCGCGTTCGCGCGGCTTCGCGCCGGCCGCGACGACCCAGGTCGGTGCCCAGGTGCCGCTGTTGGCGAAGGTCACGTCTTCGCCCAGCGGCTGGGTCATGGCGAGGTGGGTGTGGCCGAAGACGATGGCGCGCACCGGCAGGAGGCGGGCCACGCGGCGCGCGTAGATGTGCGAGCGGTACTCGGTGGTGAGCGCGTTGCCCGTACCGGCGAACCAGTCATAGATGAACCAGGTCAGCGGGAAGGCGAGCAGCGGCACGATGAGCTTCACCCACAGCGCGGCCCCGGAGAGGGCGAGCGCGATGGTGCCGCCGGTCATGCCGAGCGCGAGGAGGAGGCGATCGATCCAGAACTCGCGCACGATCTTGTGGAAGCGGCTCGTGATGGGTGCGCGCCCGAGGCCGTGGAGGGCGCGCGCGGTCTCGAGTGCCAGGCCGTAGCGCTGAGCGGCGGCGCGAATGTGGCGATCGTAGTCGCGGGGTGGGTTGCGCTCGATCCGGGCGCGGGTCGCAAGGAGGACCAAGAGGGCGCGCAGGCTGCCCAGGAGCCAGGTCAGGATCAGCATGCGGCGCGTGAACGCGTAGTGGCGGAACCAGTGGCGGATGTAGCCGAGGCCGCTCAGGATGAAGTCGGTCGCGTGCGGATTGAAGAAGCCGATGTTGCTGAGCAGGAAGCGGTTCGAGAGGTTGCCGGTCGAGAGCGCGATCTGGGTCTCGCCGTGGCGCTGCACGATGGGCTCGAGGTTGTAGCGGAACGACGAGTAGTAGTCGTACTGGTGGCCGTGCTCGATGAAGATCTCGCCCTGGACGTGGAAGAACCAGGGCTCGACGCGGACCGAGCCGCGCGGGGCGTCGCCCTGGACGGGCCCGGCGACAGCGAGGACGCGCGTGCGCAGGACCTCGGCAACCGCCTCGAACCAGAGCTCGCGATCGTGGTTGCCGACGGTGACGACGACGTCGTGACCGTGCGCCACGAGGCGACCCAACGTCGCGACGAAGCCCGGGTGATCGTCCAGGATGCGCTCGAGCTTCCACACCGATTTGGGCTCGCTCGGGTCGAGCCCGTAGAGGCGCTCGAGGCGTCGGACCGGCCAGGGCGGGGTGCTCGGGAGGGCGGTCACGAGGTCGAAGTCGAAGATGTCGCCGTTCAAGACATAGGTGAAGCGATCGCCCGGGGCGAGGCGCGCCTCGAAGCGCGCGACGAGGGCGTCGAGCTCGTCGTCGAAGACCCAGTCCGAGCTCTTGTGGCGCTTCCAACCGTCGGGGTGGTCCTCGACGTCACAGAGATGGAGATCCGACACGACGAGGTAGTGGTGGGCTCCCATGCCTCGGACCATGCGCGCCCGAGAGGGTGGACCACAAGGCTCGCGTCATCGTCGCGTCGCGTTTTGACGGGCCGTTGACGTCGACGCGCCTACTCGAAGGCCGCGATGAGATCGGCGCCGCTCTTGCCATCGCGGAGCTCGCGCAGCTCGCGATAGGCGACCGCCAGGAGCGTCGCGAAGAACGCGCCGAAGACGACGCGCAAGGGAACGCCGAGAGCGAAGGCGAGGACGGGGCGATCGGCGAGCTCGAGGTTGATGACGACCTCGACGATGCGCGGCGCGAGGAAGGTGACGAGCACGACGAGGAGCAGCGGGAAGAAGCCCGAGCTCGCGAGATCGCCGCTGCGGCCGAGGGCGCGGAGCGGGGAGGCCTTCTCGGCCGCGGCGACCGGGATCGCCAGCGACATGAAGGTGAGGGCGATGAGGCCCGGGATGACCCACATGAGGCAGCCGTAGAGCGTCAGCGCGGCCACCACCAACGCCGTCAGCACCAGGCTCGGGGCGCGCGCGAGGCCGCGACGAAGCGCCTCGCCAAACGGGATGGACCGCCCCTCGAGGGTGTGGAGCACCGAGAGGAGGACGACCGCGGTGGCCAGGACCTGGAGCGCGAAGGCCCCGGCGATGACCGCGACGCGCGGGCTCAGCGAGTAGCCGAGGTCGAGCACAACCGCTTGCCAGGTGGTCCAGGCGCCCACCCCCGGAGGTCGGGTCGGGTCGAGCGCGAAGTCGAGGAGGTTTGGCAGATCGGCGACGAGGAAGATCACCAGGAACGGGAAGAAGCGCGCCGCGAAGCTCTCGACGGCGCGTCCGATGAAGCCCAGGCCGAGACGCCGGGGCGGTGTCGCGTCCCGCGTGGGGATCATTTCCCGACGTAGGCCGGGCCGAGGTACTTCGCGTCGCCGAAGGCGAGGATCGGGAAGAAGATGAAGCTCAGGAGGGCGAGCCCGACGCCGAAGCCGGCGCTCTTGCCGAAGGACTTGGCGAGGTCGATGTAGATGAAGAACAAGAAGACGATGTTCGCGAAGGGCACGAAGAGCATCGCGATGTTCCACATCGGTCGGCCCGAGATCTCGATCATGACGACGAGGTTGTAGATCGGGACGATGGCCGCCCAGCCGGGCTTGCCGGCCTTCGTGAAGGTCTTCCACACGGCGGCGACGACGAGGATGGCGACGATGAGCGCGAAGATGAGCGCGGGTAGGGGCAGACGAGTCATGGGTCCTCCTGAACGATGCATGACAGCCGAGGGTGACGGCCCACGTCTGGGGATTCAGGCACGGGCGCGCACACGACTCCGCGCCGGCTCCTGCCGCGCGTCGAAGGGTGTGCTTCGGCTGACGAGGGACGTTCGCACGAGGTCCGTCAGCGATCAACTCCACGCGGCCACGAGGTCGGCGTCGAATTTGTCGATCGCGTCGGGCGCGTCGGGCGCGTCGGGCGCGTCGGGCGCGGGCGGCGACCCCGCACGAGCGCGAGGGCGGCGAGCGCCAGCAGCGAGGTCGGGCCACCGGCGCACCCGTCGTCGCGCGCTGTGCCCGGATCGGCCGGGGTGACGAGCTCGTCGGCGTCGACGACTTCGGTCGGGCTGGTCGTGTCGCGCGTGTCGCTCGCGACGACGTCGCTCGGGTCGTGGGTGTCGCTCGTGCTGGTGTCGCTCTCGACGACATCGTTCGTGCTGGTGTCGCTCTCGACGACATCGTTCGTGCCGGAGTCGAGCTCCACGATGTCGTTCGTGCTCGTGTCGCTCTCGACGACATCGTTCGTGCTCGTGTCGGGCTCGACGATGTCGGCCTCGGGGTCGGCGTCGGGCCCGGGCTCGACCACCGCGACGTCGCAGGTGCGGATGCAGGCCTCGACCTCGGCGACGCCGCGCTGTCCGGCGGTGTCGACCACCTCGAGGCGCAGCGTCACCGGCCCGTCGGCGAGCGCGCTCGTGTCCCAGGCGTTGTGCTCGCCGCCCAGGTGGTAGTGGTTGCCGACGGTCGTGTCGGTGTACGCGAGCGTGCCGTCGATCCAGAACTCGCCGCGCACGCAGCCGAGGTCGTCCTGGCAGTCGCCGTAGAACTCGGCGCCCGTGCCGCTGACGATCTCGCCTTCGATCGGACGCGTCAGGACCGCGACGGGCGGTGCGTCGGGCCGCACCTCGACGGTCCAGGTCTGGGTCGCATCCGGCGCTGTCCCGTTCTGCGCGCGCACCGTGAAGGCCTCGCTGCCGACCTCGGTCGGCGTCCACGTGAGGGTGCCCGTCAGCGCATCGAGGTCCGCCCCGACCGGACCGTCATCGAGCGCGAACGTCGGCGCGGGGCGTCCCTCGGCGAGAACGTCATAGCGATAGGGGCTGCCCACATAGGCGACCGCCGGCGGCCAGGAGGTGAGGGTCGGTGCGAGCGGCTCGTCGTCGGCCACGGTCACCTCGACCAGCCGCGCGTCCCGGCCTGCCGCCGCGACGCCGAGGGTCGCGACGTCGTCGACGTTGTCCGCGTCGGGCGCCGCCGCGACGGTCACCACCTGCGGCGTGTTCCACGAGGTCGCGTCGAAGCTCAGGGTGGCGCCGCTCTGCACGGTGACGTCGGCCGAGCCGCCGACGCGCGCGACCTGGACCGTGACCGCGCTGTCGGGGGCGGCCGAGAGCGACACCGCGAAGGTCCCCGTGCTCCCCTCCGGGACATCGACGCGGCTCGTCGAGAGCACCAGGCGGACCCCGCTCGACTCGATGCTGCGCACGGTGACCGCTTCGTTCGCGAGGCCCTCGGCGGTGAGCTCGACGGTGGTGAGGTCGACGTCCTGGTCGGCGTCGTACGCGGCCGCGACACGCACGGCCTGAGGCACGTTCCAGGTCGTGGCGTCGAACACGAGGGGGCCGTCGAGGACGGAGAGATCCTGGTCGCCGTTCGCGCGCAACATCACCGTGACCGGGGCTGCGGGCGCGGCGCCGAGCTGCACGCTGAAGGCCGACACGCCGCCCTCGACGACGCGCACGTTCAGCCCCGACACGACCAGCTTCGGGGGCCTGGCGGTCGGGGCGAGGCGCCGCAGCGTGCCGCCCGTGACGCCGATCTGATAGAGCGCCCCATCGGGCCCGAGCGCGACGTCGACCGAGCTCGCAAAGCCCGTGGCCCACGCGTCGACCTGGACGACCGCGTCCCCCTCGAGCTGTGCCCGCACGAGGCGGCCGCTGTTGTAGTCGCCGAAGATGAAGTCGCCGCGATAGTCGTCCGGGAAGAGGGTCGCGTCATAGAACGCGCCGCCGGTGATCGAGCCGCCGAGGTTCGCCGTCTGGGCCTGCCCGCCCCCCGAGGTGGCGTTGGCCCCTGCCTGGGCGACGCTGAAGCTCGTCGCGCTCGCGGTGGTGCGCACGTAGAAGGCGCCGTTGAAGCTCGCGTCGCCCACGCCCGAGACCAACACCTGCTCGCCGACGCGGAAGCCGCTCGCCGCAGTCGTCGTGAAGGTCGCGACGCCGCCCTCACGAACCGCGCCATTGGCCGCGATGGTGCGCGTGTCGCTGTTGTTGGTGCGGTACTTGAGAGCCGGCACGAGGTAGCCCGCGGGCTGGTTGTTCTCGTAGTCGTTCCAGCCCGCGTGGGCCCCTGCGGTGGGGACGAAGATCTGCTCGTAGTTGGTGCCGACCGTGTTCACCCACAGGGCCCCGGTCGCAGGGCGGAAGGTGAAGGTGAACGGATTACGGAAGCCGCGCGCCCAGATGTAGTCGTTGTTCGGGCCGGGCCCATCGAAGAAGGGGTTGTCGTTGACGGCCGTGCCATCGAGGTTCGCGCGCCCGACCTTGGCCGCCAGCGAGACGAGGTCCGCGTCGACGCCGCTGCCGTTGCCGAGGTCGCCGATGGCCCAGTAGAGCTTGCCGTCGGGCCCGATGCCGACCGCGCCGCCGTCGTGGTTCTGCCCGGCGGTCGGTAGCCCCGTGACGATCACGGTGCGGCGCGTGCCGATCGAGTCGACGTCGGTGTAGCGGACGATGCGCTGCTCGCTGGCCGAGACCGTCACGAACACATAGACCCAGCGATTGACGACGTAGTTCGGGTCGAAGGCGAGGCCGATGAGGCCGCACTCGCTGTTGGTGTAGACGGCCGGCTCGGTCGCGAACACCGTGGTGTTGGCGATGGCGATCGGCGCGCCGCGGTCGAAGGGGATGACGCGCACGCTGCCGCTCTTCAGCGCGACGAAGAGGCGGTTCGAGCCGTCCGGGGCCCAGGCCAGGCCGGTCGCCGGGCTCAGGCTGGCACTCGTCCACGAGGCCTCGTCGAAGCCCGTGGGTGGGGTGGCGGCGGCGGGCGTGGCGCTGGTGAGCGCGACGATCGAGAGCAGGGTCAGAGCGCGCATCGTTACCTCGGCCGTCCGTTGTAGCGCGACGACGCGCCCAGAGCCAACGCGAGGCGCGCCCGGGAGTCCACGACGGAGCTCCCGGAACGCACCTCGCGGGTCGGCCTCAGACCGCGGCGGCGCGCACGGCCATGACCTCGAGGGGGCGCACGCCCTCGGGGGTCGGCCACTGGATGCGCTGTCCGACGCCGAGCCCGAGCAGCGCCGTGCCGATGGGGGCCAGCACCGAGATGCGGCCCGCCTCGACGTCGGCGTCCTCGGGGTAGACGACCGTGACCTCGCGCGACTCGCCGGTGTCGGCGAAGCGGAACACGACCGACCCGTTCATGCGCACGATGTCGGGCGGGATGGCTTCGGCGTCGACCAGCGTGGCGCGCGCGAGCTCGTCGTCGAGGTCGGCGGCCAGCGCCGCGAAGCGCCCGTGTTGGTAGCGCTCGGTGAGGGCGGTGAGGCGTGCGTAGTCCTCGCGGCTCACGACCAGGGCATCTGCGGCGCGCCCCTTGGAGGCGCGCGGGGCTTGGTTCTGGGACTTCGATGGGTGCAGGTTGGGCATGGCTTGGGCTCCTCGGCGCGGGGCGCCGTGCGTCATCAGGTCAGCGTGGAAGGCGAGGGGCACGGAGCGTGACCTTCGAGGTCGAAGGGTCTCCGTGTGTCGCTCAGACCGATGAAGCTAGGGCCCGACCGGGCCGAGTCAACCCGTGGCGCCGACCCTGCGCGAGGCGGGCCCGTGCTCGTCGTGGGCGGCGGCGCGCGCGAGGGCCTCCGCCCGCTCGGGGCAGTCGGGGAAGAAAGTCGTGATGGCGCCGAGGTGCTCGTCGACCTCGCGCGTCGAGTGCGATGCGTCGATGGCCGCGATGAGCTCACGCGGGGCGTAGCCTCGCAGCGCGGCGACCTCGGCCGCGACCTTGATGCGGTCCTCGAGGGTGATGATGCTCTCGGCCAGCCCGTTCTCGCGCGCCGTGCTGCCGACCATCCGGTCCTGGTCGTCGATGCTCAGGCCCAGGGTCCGCATGCGCGCATGCAGCGTCGAGCTGCCGTGTCGCTGGTTCAGTCCGCGGTAGGGGATGACGGCGTGGGGCAGGCGCACGTCGAACGCGATGCGGTACTCGCCGAGCACGATCGTCACGGGCATTCCGCGCCACGTGCCGGTGGCGTGGTTGTCGCTCGCCGAGGGGGTGTCGAGGAAGTGGCCGAGCTCGCGGACCATCTTGGCTCGACCGCGATCATGGGTCGCGCGGTTGAACGCGGTGAGCACCATGAGGACCGCGAGGACCCCGACGACGGCGACAAAGAAGCTCGTGACGACCATGCGTTCCTCTCACTCTCGAGACTCGCAGAGGGTAGTCACGAGGTGTCGACCCCGTGTCCCGAATCGCGGCGGCGACGCGACTTCCATGGGCGAGCCATCGAAACGAACGGAACGGCGAGTCGCCATGCCATCGATCGCGAGGCATCGACCAGGACGATGGCGTCTATTTGATGAGGCTCGCGGCGTGGTGGCGCAGGTGGTCCGCGATGAAGGTCTGGATGAACCAATAGCCGTGGTCGTAGCCCGCGTGTCGACGCAGCGTGAGTGGCAGTCCTGCGGCCTCGCAGGCGGCGATGAGCCGCTCGGGCTGGAGCTCGCGCACGAGGAAGTTGTCGGCCTCGCCCTGGTCGACGAGCGGCGTCCCGGGAAAGCGATGACCGCTCGCGACCAGCGCCGTCGCGTCGTGTTCGTGCCAGCGCGCGCGGTCCTCGCCGAGGTAGCCGGCAAAGGCCTTTTGCCCCCACGGGACCTCGCTCGGCGCGACGATCGGTGCCAGGGCCGAGACGCTCTGCCAGCGGCTCGGATGCCGCAGCGCGAGCGTCAGCGCGCCGTGCCCGCCCATCGAGTGACCCATGAGCCCGAGCGCGGCCGTGTCGATCGGGAAGTGCTCGGCGATGACGCGCGGCAGCTCGTCCGTGATCCAGGTCTCCATGCGATAGGCCGACGACCATGGCTCACGCGTGGCGTCGAGGTAGAAGCCGGCGCCCAACCCGAAGTCCCAGGCGGCGTCGTCGCCCGGGAAGCGCGACTGCCGCGGGCTGGTGTCGGGCGCGATGAGGGCCAGCCCGAGCTCGGCCGCGAGGCGCTGCGCCCCGGCCTTGATCGGGAAGGTCTCCTCGGTGCAGGTGAGGCCCGCGAGGAAGACCACGCCCGGCACCTTCGCGTCCGTCGCTCGCGGCGGCATGAACACGGCAAAGCGCATCGGCCCTGCGCACGCGTCGCTGTCGTGCTCGTAGAAGCCCTGGGTGCCGCCGAAGCAAGCGTGGGTCGAGCGCGTGCGGAGGGCCGAGCTCATCACGCGAACTCCACCACGCTGCGGATCGACTCGCCCGCGTGCATGAGGTCGAAGGCCTCGTTGATGCGGTCCAGCGGCAGCTTGTGGGTGATGAGGCTGTCGATGTCGATCTTGCCGTCCATGTACCAGTCGACGATCTTCGGGACGTCGGTGCGGCCGCGCGCGCCGCCGAAGGCCGAGCCCTTCCACACGCGCCCGGTGACGAGCTGGAAGGGGCGGGTCGAGATCTCCTGGCCCGCGCCCGCGACGCCGATGACGACCGACACACCCCAGCCGCGATGGCAGCACTCGAGGGCCTGGCGCATGAGCTTCACGCTGCCCACGCACTCGAAGCTGTAGTCGGCGCCGCCGCCGGTGAGCTCGACCAGATGCGCGACGAGGTCCTGGC
>JAEUKJ010000253.1 GCA_016792665.1 Deltaproteobacteria bacterium
CATGCGCCAGCGCCAGCCCACCGACGCGGACGAGCTCCTCGCGCGCGTCCGCGACGACGACTCGCTCTCCATCGGCTCGGCCGCCAACCCGCGCACGAGCGGCGACCGCGTGCCCACCCAGCGCGGACACGGCGCCAACCCGACCACCGACGCGACGCGCAGCGGTGCGGGCAGCGACCCCTTCGGGCGCCTCCTCGATCAGCTCACGCGCGGCGACACGCGCACCGCGCGCACCGCCGACACGCAGATCGGACCTGAGCTTCGCCCATCTGGAGCGATCGCACCTGAGCTTCGCCCATCTGGAGCGATCGCGCGCTACCCCGTCGACCGCCCCGCGACCGCCCCGAACCCGCAGTCCTACATGGGAGCGCTCGGCCCGCGCACCTCTGCCGAGCGCATGAAGACCCCGGAAGCCCAGGCCCTCCGCGCGCGCCTCGAGCGCCACCAGGCTCCGAATTGATCGCCCGGGCACCGTCATCGCGCCTGCTCACCTCGCTCGCCCTCGCGCTCGCGACCTTCGTGTCGTGCGCCGTCGCGAGCACCGCGCACGCGCAGACGGTCCCCTTCGATCCGCCGCCGCCGTCGAGCCCCTTGGTCCCGACCGGCACCTCGCCGCTGGCCTCCGATCCAACGGCCCCGACCATCGCCCCGAACGGCGGCAACCGCGCCCCCTTCATCTCGCTCGATCTCGGCTCGGGCGACGCCAGCAGCATCCCGACGGTCCTGAAGATCGTCCTGATGTTCGCGGCCTTGGCCTTCATCCCGGCCATCCTCCTCGCGATGACCTCGTTCACGCGCATCATCGTCGTGCTCTCGATGGTGCGTCAGGGCATCGGCGTGGCCCAGCTCCCGCCGAACCGCGTGCTCATGGCGCTCGCCCTGTTCCTCACCGCCTTCACCATGGCGCCGGTCTTCAGCGAGGTACACGAGAAGGCCATCGTCCCCTTCGAGGCCGGGACCCTCGGCCCGAGCGACGCGCTCAGTGCCGCGGCCGAGCCGATGAAGCGCTTCATGCTCGCCCAGACCCGCGAAGACGACCTCATGCTCTTCATCGGCCTGGCCGGTGAGACCCGGCCCAACACCGCGGCCGACGTGTCGATCGTGTCGCTGGTGCCGGCCTTCATCATGAGTGAGCTCAAGACCGCGTTCCAGATGGGCGCGCTCTTGTTCCTCCCCTTCCTCGTCATCGAGCTCGTGGTCGGCTCGATCCTCATGTCGATGGGCATGATGATGCTGCCGCCCGCGACGGTCTCCCTCCCCCTCAAGGTCCTGGTCTTCGTGGCCGTCGACGGCTGGGGCCTCGTCGTCGGGTCGCTCGCCAAGAGCTTCGGGGTGCTCGGATGAACACCGATCAAATCGGCGATCTCCTCCAGGAGACCCTCACCCTCATCTTCATGATGTCCGCCCCGGTGCTCTTCACGGGCCTGGCCGTCGGCTTCCTCATCTCGATCTTCCAGGCCGCGACCCAGATCAACGAGGTCACCCTCGTGTTCATCCCCAAGATGTTCGCGACGGGCCTCGTCCTCTGGCTCGCCGGTTCGTGGATCTTCCAGGAGCTCACCAACTTCTTCGCGCACATCGAGCAGATCCTGCCGACCCTCGCGCACGGAGGAGGGCTCTAATTGGCAGCTCCCGCCCAGGCCCCGACGCGCTTCCGCATCGGACCGATGATCATGCCGACCGTGATGGTCGGCGTGCTCGGGCTCATGATCCTGCCGATCCCGACGGTGCTCCTCGACCTGCTGCTGGCCGTGAACATCGCGGTGAGCGTGCTGGTGCTGCTGACCTCGCTCCAGCTCAAGCGCCCGCTGGACTTCTCGGTCTTCCCCTCGCTGCTGCTCGTCACGACGCTGCTCCGCCTCGGCCTGAACGTGTCGACCACGCGCCTCGTGTTGCTGCACGGCGCCGAGGGCAAGGACGCCGCGGGCCACATCGTCAAGACCTTCGGAGACTTCGTCGTCGGCGGCAACTACGTCGTCGGTATCGTCCTCTTCCTCATCCTGACCCTCATCAACTTCATCGTGATCACCAAGGGCTCGGGGCGCATCGCCGAGGTCTCGGCCCGCTTCACCTTGGACGCCTTGCCCGGCAAGCAGATGAGCGTCGACGCCGACCTCGCCGCCGGCCTCCTCACCCAGGAACAAGCCCGCGAGCGCCGAAAGGACCTCGCCCGCGAGACCGACTTCTACGGCGCCATGGACGGTGCCCAGAAGTTCGTCCGCGGTGACGCCATCGCCGGCCTCATCATCACCTCCATCAACATCATCGGTGGCCTCGTCATCGGCGTGGCCCAGTTCGGCATGCCGGTCGGCGAGGCGGTCGAGGTCTTCACCGTCCTCACCATCGGTGACGGCCTCGTCTCGCAGATCCCGGCCCTCCTCGTGTCGACCGCCTCCGGTATGGTCATCACGCGCGCCGCGGACGAGACCGATCTCGGCCGCCAGGTCGCGACCCAGGCCTTCATGAACAAGGCGGTGCTCACCGGCACGGCGGCGACGCTGGGCGCTCTCATCCTCGTCCCCGGCATGCCCATCCTCCCCTTCCTCGGCCTCGGCTCGGCGCTCCTCTACGGGGCGCAGCGGGTGAAGAAGATGGGGCTCACCGCGGCCTCGCAGAAGAACCTCCCCGCCGACCCGCGCGCCCGCGCCGATGGCACGCCTGGTGCCCCGAAGAAGACCGACGACGAGGAGGTCGCCGCCCTCATCACGGTGCACCCGATCGAGCTCCAGGTCGGCTACTCCCTGGTCCCGATGGTCGGCAAGGACGGCACCTTCGTCCGCCGCATCACCGGCCTCCGCAAGAACATCGCCAAGGACCTCGGCATCGTGCTGCCGGGAATCCACGTGCGCGACAACCTCGAGCTCGCCCCCGGCGAGTATCGGCTGTTGGTCCACGACGTCGAGGTCGGGCGCGCCGCGATCATGACCGATCGCCTGATGGCCATGGACCCGGGCGACGCGCGCAAGAAGATCGAGGGCATCGCCACCCGCGACGCCGCCTTCGGACTGCCAGCCCTGTGGATCCGCACCTCGCAGCGCACCGAGGCCGAGCTCGCCGGCTACACCGTGGTCGACCCCGAGACCGTCCTCGTCACCCACCTCTCCGAGGTCCTGTCCACGGCCGCGAGCCGCCTCCTCGGTCGCGACGAGCTCCAGAAGCTCCTCGAGCTCGTCGCTCAGAAGAGCCCGCGCGTCGTCGAAGAGCTCGTGCCGCAGATCCTCTCCCACTCCGAGGTCCTGGCCGTCCTGCGCCACCTCCTGGAAGAGCGCGTCTCCATCCGCGACCTTCGCTCCATCCTCGAGGCCCTGGCCGAGGCCGCGCGCTACGGCAAGGCCACCGCCTTCCTGGTCGACCAGGTCCGCCTCCGCCTCGGCCCGGCCATCGCCCAGCGCCACGTCGAGGTCGACGGCAAGCTCTACGTCGCGATCTTCGACGGCGCCTCCGAGGATCTGCTGCGCCAGTACATCCTGCGGAACGAGAGCGAGTCGGCCCTGGCCCCTGATCTGCAAACCGCGCAGAGCCTCCTGGCCCAGCTCCAGCAAGCCCACCAGCGCCTCCAGGCCCAGGGCCACGCGACCGTGGTCGTCACCCCGGCCGACCTCCGCTACCCGCTCCGCCGCTTCGTCGCGCGCCTCATGCCTCAGGTCATCGTCATGAGCCAGGCCGAGCTGCCGCCGCGCCTCGACGTCGTCACCGTCCAGACCCTCTCCATCCAGGGCCGCCGCCCGGCCGGCGCCCGCATCCACCCGCAGCCCGCGGCCCAGCGCGGCTAACGAGGACTCCGCATGAGCACGAGACGAGATCCGAATGACCTGCCGCTGCCCGGCTTCGGGCCGACGCGCGTCTTCCGGGCGGCCTCGATGCGCGATGCCTTCATGCGCGTGAAGGACCTCATCGGGGCCGAGGCGGTGATCCTCTCGACGCGCGATCTCGGACGCGACGCGCCGACCGACAACGAACGCTTCGAGGTCGTCGCCGCGTGGCCTTCGTCGACCACCGAGTCCCTGCCTCCGCGCACCGAGCGGTCCCCGACCCTGCCCGACGCCGATCGCACGCGCGTCTCCGAGTCCCGCATGGCGGCCGGTCCGGCCCGCAACACCACGCGCACCGACGCCGCCCTCTTCCCCACCGAGGAGAGCCAGGAGGAGCGCGAGGAGCGACTCACGCGCCAGCTCCGCCTCCTCGAGCAAGCCGTGCGCGGCCTCGAACAGCAGGTCCAGCTGCTCGGCTCGAAGGGACGCTCGGGCGACCTCTTGCGCCAGAACTCGGCCCGCCTCCTCGAGGAAGGTGGCCCGACCGCGACGCTCATCGCCGCTGGCCTCGAGCCCGAGATCGCCGCCGAGATCGTCGATCGCGCGGTCCGTCGCGCCGTCCCCAAGAGCGGCCTCACGGTCGCCAAACCCCCTGACTTCACCGATGAAATTCGTCGCACGATCAAGACCGCGACGGCGCTCTGGAGCCGCCCCTCGGGCGCGGTCTTCGCCCTCATCGGTCCCTCGGGCGCGGGCAAGACCACGACCCTCTTCAAGCTCGCCGGGCTCGCCTCGTTCGCCCACAAGCGCACGGTCGGGCTCATCTCGACCGACACCGAGCGCCTCGGCGCCTTCGAGTCCTTCCAGATGTACGCCGAGGTCATGGGCCTGCCATCGATGCTGGCGCGCGATCGCGGCGAGGTGGACCAGGCGCTCGACCGCTTCGCCGACATGGACCTCGTCCTCATCGACACGCCCGGCCACAACCCGTTCGACGAGGCGCAGCGCTTCTGGGCCCTGAAGCCGGTCAGCGGTCGCGAGGTCCGTCACCACCTGGTCCTGCCCGCCACCCTGTCGGCCGGTCTCGTCGCCGACACGCTCGCGACCTACGACGGCCCGGCCCTCGAGTCCCTCATCGTCACGCGCCTCGACGAAGCGCGCGGCCCGAGCGCCCTCATCGCCGCCTGCCTCCGCGCCGAGCTCCCACTGAGCCACGTCGCGACCGGGCGCGAAATCCCCGACGACATCCGCGCCGCCGATGCGGCCGAGATCGCCCACGACCTCTTCCGGAGGGCCTCGTGAACCCGAGTCGAGACGCACTGAAGGTCATCGCCATCGCCGGCGGCAAAGGCGGGGTCGGCAAGACCCAGGTCGCCGTCAACCTCGCCGTGGCGCTGCATCGGCGCGGTCAGCGCGTCCTGGTCATCGACGCCGACCTCGGCCTCGCCAACGCCGACCTGCTCCTCGACGTGGTGCCCCAGGCCGGCCTGGTCGACGTCGCGCGCGGACTCGTCGCCATCGAGGACGCGCTCGTCGAGTCCCCGCACGGCCCCGTCCTCCTGGGCGGCGGCGGCGCGATGGAAGCACGGCACGGAGCGCGCCGCGACCAGGGCGAGCCCCGCCTCGACGACCGCGAGAAGCTGGCACTCATCGGGGCCCTGGACAGCGTCGGCGGGGCCTTCGACGTGGTCCTCATCGATACGCCCGCAGGGCTCGGCGACCCCGGCATCTTCTTCGCCCGCGCCGCGGCCGAGGTCTGCCTCGTCACCACGGCCGAGCCGACCGCGCTCGCCGACACCTACGCGACCGCCCGTGCCCTCTTGCGGCGCTCGGCCCGACGGCGCCTCGGCCTGGTCGTCAACCAGGTCACCGGCGCGCGCGTGGCCCAGGCCGTCCACGATCGCCTGCGCCTCCTGGTGCATCGCTTCCTCGGCGCGGACCTCGCGATGAACGGCTGGATCCCGTTCGACCCCGAGGTCCACCACGCGGTCATGCGGCGATCGCCGATCGCGGCCACGCGCCCCGAGGCCCCGGCGAGTCGTCGGATGGCGGCGCTGGCTGACACACTCCTTTACGATGCAGCGCCGGCGGGGCCGGACCCATCTGGCGAGCTGCGCCTGTTCTGGCGCGCGCTGATGGCCCGCACTGGGGCCGAGAATTCCCACAAGAATACTGGCGGGGTCGATGTCGGTGACAGAGAATGCGGCGCCTGGGTTGACCCAGCGGTATTCGGCGGAGAATACCGGAGCCACGAATAAACGCGTACCGGAGGGGCGGATGAACCCGCCTGAGACATCCAAGCGAGCACGCGCGTATGCGCGCTACAAAGACGAAGCCCCCGTCGGTCCCGACGACACGACGGAGCTCGCGCGTCGCTATGGTAGTCTCGTGCACCTCTGGGCGCGGCGCTACGCGGGCACGAGCTCGGGCGTCATCGACTGGGAGGACCTGGTCTCGGTCGGCATGATGGGCCTCATCCAGGCACATCGTCGCTTCGACCCGAGCGCCGGCAAGCCCTTCGAGGTCTACGCCGAGTTCCGCATCAAGGGCGCCATCCTGGACGAGCTCCGCCGCGTCGACCCTTTCTCGCAGCCGCATCGGCGCAAGGTCCGGAAGCTCGGCACCGCCATCCAGCAGCTCACCAACGAGCTCGGGCGCGAGCCGCAGGAGGCCGAGCTCGCGCTGTTCCTGAACCTCACCCTGCCCCAGGTCCGGGACCTCCTGAACCAGGCCCAGGCCCTGAAGTTCGACGGCGTCGAGGAGATCGACCGCCACGCCCTCGCCAAGGACATCGCGGTCTCGGGCTGGAGTCGCACCGACCTCGAGATCGCCCTGTCGCGCGCCATCTCGCTCCTCGACAAGCGCAACCAGACCATCCTGTCGCTCTACTACTACGAGGGGCTGTCGATGGCGGAGATCGCCGACACCCTGGGCGTGACCGAGGCGCGCATCTCACAGCTGCACTCGGCCGCCATCAAGATGCTGCGCGAGGCCGTCGCGACCCCTGCCCACGGCTCGGCCAAGGCGCCCGCCGCGCGTGTGGCCGACCGTCCCTGAGGCAGCGCGACCGCGAGAGAACGGCGCGATCCTGACCGTGGGACAAGCCGGGGTGAGCGACGAAAGGTTGACCCGTCGGCCCGGGATCGGCAAGTTGCCGCGTCCGAGTTTCACACGCCGGCCGCCTCGCTCCGCGAGGTCCTGTGCGAATTCCGAGCGGCCTCGCTCGAGGAGTCACCATGAAGCGGATCATCCACGCGTCGATCCTCGCCCTTGCCGTCGCCTCGCTGACGGCCTGTCCCGACGACAAGAAGCGCCCCCTGGGCGGGAGCTGCGGCAGCACCGACGAGTGCGCCGAGGGCGTCTGCATCGCCAACCTGTGCCTCGACCCCGAGGGTGACGAGGACGGCGACGGCCTGACGAACCAGCTCGAGGGCGCGCTCGGCACCGACCCCACGGTGGCCGACACCGACAGCGACGGCGTCTCCGATGGGGACGAGGTCGGTCAGAACGTCGCCTCGCCGGTCGACACCGACGGCGACGGCAAGGTCGACGCCGTCGAGAGCAACGCCAACGACGCGGACAAGGACTGCGTCAACGACCAGCTCGATCCCGACGACGCCAACCCCGAGGTGGACCCGGCCAAGCTCGGCCGCCTCCTCTGCAAGAAGGTCGGGGCCTGCGGGGCCGAGGGCGCGGTCGTGACGGCGAGCTGCCCCAACGGCGGCGGGGTCGCGACCTGCAGCTACAGCGGCGTCGCCGAGTACGAAGAGGACGAGGCGCGCTGCGACTCGGTCGACAACGACTGCGACGGCGAGACCGACGAGCGCTACGCCACTGGCGGAGCCGTCACCTTCGACGGCGGCCCGAACGCGGCCGACGCGGGCAAGGTGCTGGGCGACACCTGCGGTGCCGGCGCCTGTGCTGGGGGCCGCGTGGTGTGCGCGGTGGACCGGGCGAGCCTCGTCTGCTCGAGCAGCGATCGCGCGGGCCCGCTGGCCTGCGCCTCGGACATGAACTGCAACGGCACCCCGGACGAGAACGAGGTCGCCGACCCGATCGCGACCCCGCTGGCGCAGTGCGAGTCGTACTACCCCGACGGCGACGGCGACACCTGGGGTGGGGGCGAGCCGGCCTGCCTGTGCTCGGCCTCGGGCAAGTACGTCACGAAGGACCACAGCGACTGCGTCGCCGACGACGTCAGGATCCACCCCTCTGCGTCCGGGCTCTGCGGGGTCGACGCCGACTGCGATCTGCAGCTCGTCGACGCGGACGAGCCCTGCGACGACGGCAACACGGACGAGGCCGACGGCTGCCACAACTGCGGCGTCACGCCGAAGGCCGTTTCGAACCCGATCTCCTACCCGTCCGGGCCGACGGTGGTCGGGCTGAAGGACGGCGGCTTCGTGGTCGCCTACGACGAGGGCTACACCGCGAACGAGCGGTGGCAGGGCCGGGGCATCATCGTCTACACGGCCGCGGGCAAGGTCGCCAAGCGGCTGAGCGGGCTCGGCGCCGAGGACGCGCTGTGGTCGGCTGACGCGCAGCTCGCGCCGCTCGCCGAGGGTGGATTCGCCTACGGCTACTGGGTCGGTAGCATCGTGGGAGAGACCGAGACCTGGACCTACTCCGTCCAGCGCTACTCGGCCGACGGTGAGCCGCAGGGCGAGCCGACCACCCTCTTCGAGAACGACGTCGCGCTCTACGGCACGCGCCTCTTCCCGATCGGCACCGGGCTCGGCGCGACGTTCTTCCGCATGGGCGCCAACGGCTACGAGCTCTACGTGCGCTACATGCAGGCCGATGGCGCGGTGCGCGACCTCGAGGCGCAGCTCTCGCTGTCGACCTTCTCGGGCAACCCCGAGGCGCTGGGCTTCGACGACGGCACGGTGCTCCTGCTGTGGTCGGACTACGACCTCCAGCTCTACGAGACGACCTACAAGGTCGTTCGCCTCGACGCGAACGCCAAGCCGACGAGCGACCCGTTCGCGATCGCGCTGCCCGAGTTCAGCCTCCGCAAGGTGTCGGTCGCGCATGACGGCGCGGGGTGGGCCCTCTTCTTCCTGGCCGATCGCTACGAGGGCGAGGCGTCGTTCAACGCGCTGGGCCACCTGAGCTTCGACGGTCAGGACAAGCCGCTGGGAGACCCCGCGTACCTCGTCACCGATGACAGCGAAGGCTGCCCCTACGACTTCGTCGGCGGCTTCGATGGCGGCGGGCGCGCGTGGGCGGTGGTCAGCGACGGCGAGTGCCAGAGCCCCACGCGCGGCTGGTATGCGGGTGCCGACGGGATCGTGACCTTCAGCCCCGCGCTGGAGAGCGAGCCGCGCACCTACGACTTCGCGGCCGGTCCGGTCGGCGACGGCTTCGTGTTCGCGTTCGTCGCGGGCGGGGAGTCTCTTCCCCAAGGGCTCTATCTGCGCCGCTTCGCGGCCGAGCTCACGCCGAAGTACCTGCCCCCCTCGGAGTGACGCCAGAGCGCGCAGCCGGCTGAGGATTCATCCGGCGCGCTCGGCCTTCATGCGCGCCTCGAGCTCGTCCAGGGTCTTGGGCCAATCGCCCTTCAAGAGGCGCGAGAGGCCCCGGTCCGCCAGGAGCTTTCCGCCGGTCTGGCAGGTCGGGCAGTAGTTGGTCTCGTTGTCGGCGTAGCGTATGCGCATGACGCGCTCGCCGCAGCGCGGACACGGCTGGTCGTAGCGCCCGTGGACGGCCATGTCGGGGCGGAAGGCGGTGACCTTCTCGGGGAAGCCATCGGCGGTCGCGGCGGCCTCGGTGCGGAGGCGCTCGGTCCACATGCGGAGGGTCGACAGGGTGGCGGCGTAGAGGCGCGCGAGCTCCTCGGCGGTGAGGCGGGTGGTCCACGTCACCGGCGACAGGCGCGCCTCCCAGAGGATCTCGTCGCTGTAGGCGTTGCCGACCCCGGACACGATGTGGGGGTCGGTCATGGCGCGCTTGAGGGTGTGGTTCTTCGCAGTGATCGCGGCGGAGAACGCGGCGAGTGAGGCCGTGAGGGGCTCGAGGCCACCGGGGTCGAAGGCCTCGACGGCGGCATCGCCCGAGACCGCCCAGAGGCCCGCACGTCGCTTCGTGCCCGCCTCGGTGAGGATGAGGGTGCGATCCGGGAAGTCGAAGGCGGCCAGCCCGAGCTTGCCAGGCAGCTTCGCGCCGGCCGCGGCGAGCTTGAGCCGTCCGGCGATCATCAGATGCAGGACCCAGCGCAGCTCGCCCTCCCACACGAAGACGAGGCGCTTGCCGACGCGGCGCATGTCGACCAGGCGCGACCCGACCGCTGCGTCGATGCGCGGGACGACGCTCCGGACGAGGAAGGGGGTCGCGAGGCGGACCTGGGTCAGGCGCTGACCGAGGAAGAGGGCGCGGAGGCGATCGAGATAGACCTCGATGTCAGGGAGCTCCGGCATCGTTCATCCTCGCGCCTCCTCGACCTTGTTCATGGACCCGTCAGGGTTGCTTGGCCTCGATGCATTGCAGGACGACCGAGAGCACCTTGCGAGGCTCGTCGCAGGTCTGGGTGAGCGGCCCCCAGATCCAGGGACCACCGCGCACCCAGACGTCCTTCGAGGCCCCGGGCTCGACCTTGGTGCAGGTCGTGATGCGCGTGCTCGGGCGGAGGAGGTCCGCCTCGACATGGTCACCGACCAGGACCTCGGCCTCGACCAGCTCACCGACGCAGGTCTCGTCGAGCGAGAGCTCGATGGGGCACGCCGCCTGGCTGCAACCCTCCGTCTCGCACACACAGGCCGGCAGCTCGCCTTGAAACGACCCGGAATCACAGGCCGTTTCAAGCGCCGCCAGGGCCGCCAGGGACAGAGTCATGACCGGAATGCGCCACATCGGCGAGAGGTTCCCCTCGCGGCCCCCGACTGTCAATCGCTCGTCGCGGGCTGCCTCCGATCGGCGGCCCTTCCCTCCCCTCGCATCGACCTGCGCGCGACCGACGGGAACAGCCTGGAAGTCGCTGCCGATGGCCCTCTTGCAGAGCCTGCGCGGAGCGCGCCGCGCCTTGCCCCGACGCGAACCGGGTGTTAACGTGCCCGCGGTTCTTTTCCCGAGACCCCGCCCCAAGGATTGGACCCATGAAGTCTGCCGCCCTCTTTTCCGCCCTCGCCTTCGTCGCCCTGACGGGTGGCGCCTCGCTCGCCGCCGACCAGTGGAAGGAGAAGGGCAAGGAGTGTGACGCTGGCGCCTTCAAGGACCCGGCCAGCGCGTCCATGGCGGACCTCGTCAAGTGCTCGAAGCTGTGGATCGCCTATCG
>JAEUKJ010000269.1 GCA_016792665.1 Deltaproteobacteria bacterium
GCACTCTGCGCCCGCACTGCCCGACCCCGCACCACCGCACGCGCCGCCGCATCTTCCATGCGCGCCTCGGCCGGAAAACACCTCGCGACCTGCGCCACCAGCTCGGCCGCTCGCACGGGAGCCTCCGCCTGACGCACGGGCCCGAATGCGCATCCATACTGCAGCCCGCCCTCGCCCCACTGTCGCACGCGGCACTCGCGCGCCCCGGGCAAGATCCAAGGCCCCGGCCAGCTCCGACCATAGGGTCGCTCGACGGCCGCGCTCGCGCCGCTCACCGCGTCCAGCGACGCCCCGACGATGGCACTCGCCGTCTCGCAGAAGTCGACACGCTCGATGAACAGGAAGTGCCCCTGACCATGATGCGCGATATTCGACTCGAAAGGGACGGGGCGCAGCACCGGCAGCGGATCTCTCGCCGTGCTCATCGCCAAATAGACACTGTCGATATCCACGACCCCGGCCCCTGGCACATCCAACATCCCGAGCAGGCTCGTCATGAACGGCGAGTTCGTGCCCGCCCTCCCATCCGAGGTCACCCCGCGCCCCACCGACGCGAACATCAGCCGGCTCGCCGCGCGCGCATACTCCTTCAGCACGCGCCGCAGCGCCACCGTCTCACCCTTGTCCGCCGCATCGTGCCCGCCCAGCGCGACCTGCAGATCGAAGGTCCCACCATGACACACATCCAGCATCACCAGCACGTGTCGCGCCGCCGTCCCGTAGAGCCCGCGCTTCACGTTGTCGAGCGGATAGCACCCCGACTCGCACTGCGCGCTCCCCTCGCGCGACACCAGATAGCCGGCGCGATCCACCTCGTCGAAGTGCCCGTGCCCCGAGAAGAACACCAGCACATCGTCGGCCGAACCCGCCTCCTCGGAGATCGTCCGGACCGCCCTCTTGATCCCGGCCAGGTCGGGGTCCACCACGACCTTCACCTCGTACCCATATCTCCGCTCGAGCACCGCCCCCAGCGCCGCGACATCGCGGGCGACATTCGGCAGCGTCCGCCACGCACTCTCGGAATAATGCGTCGTCCCGATCAACAGCGCGCGCCGCTTGCCCGCGTCGCCCAAGGCCAGCACGCGATCGGCCGCGACGACCCCATCGGGCGGTGCCGCCCTCGTCACACCGCCCACGGCGCCCACGCCCAGCCCCAGAGTCACCACCCACCCCAGCACGACCCTTCCCGCGCGCATCACTCCCGACACACGCGACGTACCGTGCGTCACTCCCGACACACAGGACGCACCGTCCGTCGCTCCCGACATACCGCGCATCACTCCCGCACCCCCGACGCCCGCACCAGCCCCAGCTCGTCGTAGTCCGCCCACGGCCCCGACTCGACCCCATCGCGATACGTCCGCATGCGCGAGACCCGCCCGCGCGCATCGAAGTCCAGCACGACCCCATGCAGGCGCCCGTTCTTCCAGCGCTCGATGCGCGCAATCGCCCCGCCACGGAAGAGGATCCGCTCCCCCTCCAGTACCTCGTCGACCTTGCGCTCGATCTCGCCCAGACGCCCGCGCTCGTCGCGCCGAATCGACTCGATGACCGGCGAGTCACGCAGCGGCACGGCCTCGGTCGTCGCGCCCGCAAACGCCATCGCGTCCTCCGGCGGCTCCATCGCCCCCGTCACCCTCAGGACGCCCCAGGTCGCGAACCCCGCCAGCGCCGCCGCCAGCACATAGCCCGGCCAGCGCACGCGCCCCTTCTGGGC
>JAEUKJ010000273.1 GCA_016792665.1 Deltaproteobacteria bacterium
GCGGAGCTCAGAGATCGCGGCTCCGGATGAGCGGAGCTCAGAGATCGCGGCTCCGGATGAGCGGAGCTCAGAGATCGCGACTCTCGATGAGCGCGAAGTCGGGCAGCGCGATCGCCGAGAGAAAGCCGCCCATGCCCGAGCCGGTGTCGACGCCGATGAGGTCGCCGCGGCGCCAAACGTCGGCCGGGTCGTCGATCAAGCGGCGCAGGAAGCCCAGGTGATCGGTCGGCAGGTCGCGCGTGCGCGTGTGCCCGAACACCACGCGCTTGCCGCGATAGCCGGTGAAGAAGTCGGGCTCGCGCATCCAGAAGAGCGGCTTCTCGCGCCCCTTCGACGGGTGCGTCCACTGCGTGCCCTCACCATCGAGCCCCGCGTGCACATAGATGGCGTGCTCGTCCTCGTACCACGCCGGCAATGCGGCCATCCACGCGGCCACATCGTGCGGCAGCCAGGCCGGCACATTGAGGAGCTCGATGAGCTCGTCGTCGCTCAGCTCCGACTCCTGGGGCCGACCGGTGAACGACCGCCAGGTCGCCTCGCAGCCATTGCCGCGATGCAAGAGGAACGCGGGGTTCGGGCTGTGGAAGCTGCGCGCCCAGGTGTCCTCGTGATTGCCGCGCAACGCCACCACGCGGCACGGCCCCGCCCTCTCGAGCTCGCGCACCCTTGCGACGACCTCGCTCGAGTGCGGCCCCCGGTCGACGTAGTCCCCGAGGAAGACCAGCGTGTCTGCGCTCCCCAAGCGCGGCAGGAGGACGCCGAGCACGCGCTCCAGCGCGTCGAGGTCTCCATGGATGTCGCCGATCGCCCAGGTCGCCTTGCCCTTCATCCTCGCCTCCAGCGCCGAGCTTGGCACACTCAGCCGAACGCCGCACCCTCGCCCCGGTAGGTCTTGTCATGCCCGACGACCTCGTCGCCGCGCACGAAGATCACCGTGTCGAAGCGCTCCATGAGCTCGCCGGCCTTCGCGTGGCGGCACACCACCGGGTCACCCAGCTCCAGTCGCGGCGCCTCTTTCCGCACCTTGAGCGGGGTCTGCACCTCGCCGAAGCCCTCGGCCTCGGTCGGTTCGAGCCCGCGTGGCAGGTGCACGATCGGCAGCCGATCGGCCCCCATCGCGCCCGACGCGACGAGCCCTCCACCGGCCGCGGTGACCCAGCCCGGATCGGGGAAGCGCACGATCGGAATCAGGAAAAAGGCCGCGGGTGCGAGCGCCAGCCCCCGGTAGCCATCGAACAGATGAGGCGCGTAGAACCCCGAGCCGGCGGTCACCTCGGTGACGGTCCCATCGCCGCTGGTCGAGTCGAGGCTGCCGGTGCCACCGCCATTGACGACCTCGACCCGTACGCCCGCCGAGCGCAGCGCATCGACCACCGCGCGGCGCCGCTGGGTCGCGATCGACTTGCCGCGCGCCCGCACGAGGCGTCGCAGCGGGTCGAGGTGTCGGCTCGTCGGGTTGTCGTCGCGCAGCCCCGCGACCTGCGCCTCGTACGCCATGACCGCCGTCACGGGCAGCTCCAGGCGGCGCGCCCTCTCGGCCAGGACCAGCGCCTCGTCGGCCGACCGCACCGGGCTGCGCCGGACGCCGAGGTGGACCTTGCCATCCAGCAAGCGCCACGCGACGTCGACGTCGAGGCAGATCGACAGCCCGCCCAGCGCGCCGCGACCGCGTGCCGCCGCGAGCAGATCCAGGTGCGCGGCCGAGTCTACCACGATCCGCACGGTGAACCCGCGCCGGCCGAGCTCGACCAGCAGCCGCGCCTCGTCCATCTGGGCCACGGGGTAGGCCAGGACGAAGTCGTCGAAGCCGCGCTCGGCGAGGAACGCGGTCTCGCGCGCCGAGAACGTCATGAGCCCGCGGATGCGCCCGTCCGTCGACGCGAGGTGACGCATGAGCGCCGGCACGCGCAGGCTCTTGGTGGCGAGCCTCAGCGTCGCGGGCGCCACCACGCGCGCCAACATGAGCTTGGCGTTGCGCTCCAAGGCGTCGAGGTCGACGACCGCGCACGGCATCGCGAGCCGCCGCCCGAGCCGCCGCCACCGTTCCCACGCCTCGTCCCGCCCTGCACCGGCCATCGCCGCCTAGCCCGTTCCGACGGCGTCCGCCGCCCTCGTCGCGCGTGCGGCCCCGTCCTGGGTTCCCTGGTTCGGGCTTCGGCCCGAGGCCACGAAGGTGGTCTCGATATGCGCTCGCGCCGCCTCGAGGTGCTCGCGCGCACGCCGCGGCTCGGCCCCCGCGCGCGCCAGCGTCACGGCGCCCACCCAGAGTCCGAGCAGCGTGGAGGCGTCCCCACGCGTGAGACCCGAGCGCTCCGCGATGAGGGCCACGACCGCGTCGACCTCGCCCTGGAAGGCAGCCCGCACGCTGGGCTCGGCCCGCGCGATCTCGGCGCCCAGCAAGGGGATGGCGCAACCTTCGCCCGGTAGCTCGGCGTGTCCCGGGTCCAGGTAGCGCCGCGTCGCCGCGCGCACCCAGGCCGCCCCCGAGAGCCGCTCGAGCCCCTTCGAGAAGAGGTTCTCGCGCGACTCCGCGAAGATGAACGCGAGAGCCTCCTCGGCCAGGGCCGCCTTTGACGCGAAGTGCGCGTAGAAGCCGCCGCGCGTGAGGCCGACCTCGCCCATGAGTCGATCGATTCCCGTGCCCTGGATCCCGACCTCGCGGAAGAGGCGCGCGGCCGCGCGCACAATCTCCAGGTGGACGCGAAGCTTGTGGTCCGGCGCATACGACATGGCGCCAGCATAGCGCACCGACCTTGACCGAGGCACAAAATATGATACCCAACATACACGCAGCGACAGGGCGACCGGGCATCACGTGACCCTCCAAGGCACGGCTTGAACGTCCTTTCATGCGCGGCACCATCGACCGGCGCGCTGGGTGACACCCGGGCCCGGTCGATGGTCCGACCTCGGCCCGCGGCCGCGCCGGGCGCAGCGTTGGCGTTG
>JAEUKJ010000293.1 GCA_016792665.1 Deltaproteobacteria bacterium
ACGACCGACACGAGCACCTCCGACGTGTTCGTCTCCGCCGGTGGGCCAGGCGACCCGTGCACGCGCGACGCCGACTGCCAGGGGGACAGCCCGAAGTGCCTCGACCTGCCCGGCGGCTACTGCGCCCCGAGCTGCGCCTCCACCGCGTGCCCGAGCGACGCGGTCTGCTACACGTTCGAAGACGGGGCCAAGCGCTGCCTCGCCTCGTGCGCCGGACATGCCGACTGCCGTATCGGCGAGGGCCACCTCTGCGACACCGACCAGACCTGCTGGTGGTACGAGGGCGTCTCGCCCGGGACGAGCCCCATCGGTGGCCCGTGCAAGGCCGACGACGACTGCAAGGACGCGGGCGCGACATGCTACGAAGAGGGCTTCGACGGCGGTGCCAATGGCTTCATCGGTGGCTACTGCATCATCTTCGACTGCACCCCCACCTCGTGCCCAGACGGCGGCCGCTGCATCACCGTGTCCAGCGACGGCGGCACGGCCTGCATGGCCGACTGCGGCGCCGGTCGCCAGTGCCCGCAGGCCGAGGGCTACGCGTGCTCTGCGCAGAGCCAGGCCTGCTGGCCGGGCTGCACCCAGGACAGCGACTGCCCGGACGGCTACGGCTGCTATCCGGAGATCGAAGCCTGCGCCAAGGGCTACTCGAATACGCCCTTCCAGTGCCAGGACCAGCGCTTCGAGCCCAACCAGACCCGCCTCACCGCCGCGGCCATCGACGCCCCGAGCACGACCACCGGCCTCGACCTCTGCGCCGCCGACGAGGACTGGTTCCACGTCGAGGCCCCGCGCGCGACACTCACCACCGTCGGCATCGAGTTCCCGCATCTCGGCGGCGACCTCGACCTCATCGCCTACGACGAGGACGGCGCGCTGCTCGGCTCGCGTCTCGGGCCCGAGACGTATTCGGCCAACGCGCGCGGCTACGAAAATGGCCTCGAATATCACGCCATCCTCGACATGCGCGCCGCGGTGGCCGGCTATTTCCGCGTGAAGCCGTTTTCGGGTGCGACCAACCGCTACGCCCTGAACGTCACCACGACCGCCTGGAAAGACGGCCCGCTGTGCACGACCGACTTCGGCTTCGACGAGTGCCGCGGCTACAACGGCCTCGCGACGGGCATCGTCTATCACTTCCCCTTTGCGCGCGCCGACGATCCGTATGTGCCCAGCGGCTACACCCTCGAGAGCTATTCGAACTACCGCTGGCTGCGGCGCGAGCTCATCATGCTGGTCCGCCACGCCATCCACGAGGTGCAGCAGAAGTTCCCCGGCACCACGGCGCTGGGCTTGATCGACATGGGCGACAAGAACGCCGTCACCCCCGGCTTCGACGTCGGCGACCCGCGCCACCCCGAGTCGACCCACGACCAGGGTGGCAATATCGATATTGCCTATTATCAGACCGACGGGTCGAACAATGGTCAGATCGTGTGCGGCCCGCGCGAAAACGCCAACAACGACGGCTACTACTGCACCTCGACCGCGGGCCACGTGGTCGACCTGCCGCGCACCGCCTACTTCATGGCGGTCCTGAACCTGCACCCGCGCCTCCGCGTCATCGGCGTCGACCAGATGCTGGTCCCGCTCATCACCGAGGCCGCCAAGAAGCTGCGCGACGATGGCGCCATCACGGCCGCGCAGTACACGAGCCTCGTCAACAAGCTCGCCTACGGCGATGGCTGGCCCTTCCATCACCACCACATGCACGTTTCGATGCGCTGGTGGGGCTCGGACGCCGCGCAGCCCAACGGCCTCCTCGCCTTCCCCGAGCCGCCCGTCGGCTGCGGCTATCGCCTGCCCGGCGACGGCCCCTGGCCCCGCATCAAGCGCTGAGCCTGCGGCGGACGCGGACCTGACCCGCGACGCCGTCTGCGGCGACTGTGGCAGACCCGCGCTCAGCCTGCGGCGACTGTGGCAGACCCGCGCTCAGCCTGCAGCGACTGTGGCAGACCCGCGCTCAGCCTGTAGCGACTGTGCCGGCGCCGCATGCGATCAGACACGCGGTCCTCGAAACGAAAAAGGCAGGGAGCCCTCGCCCCCTGCCTTCCACGTCGCCTGCCCTTCAGAGGGGCAGCAAGATCACTCCTCGCCGAGCAGCGTCAGGATCGCGAGCTCGAAGGTCTGCAGCGCCGCGCGGTCGCTCCAGTAGTACTCCATGTTCTTCGTGCGGAGCAGCGCCCACCACGGATAGCTGGTCGTGACGGTGCCGTTCTCGTCGA
>JAEUKJ010000314.1 GCA_016792665.1 Deltaproteobacteria bacterium
GAAGTCGGGCGAGACGTCGATGACCGCGAGGTCGTCCTGGCACGTGCCGGAAGTGCAGGTCGCGCCGGCGCCACAGGTCCCGCACGTCCCGCCGCAGCCGTCGTCGCCGCAGCCCTTGCCGTCGCAGTCGGGCTGGCAGGCCGCGACGCAGAGGCCGCCGGTGCAGGTCTCGTTGCCGTCACAGGTGCCGCAGTTCCCGCCGCAGCCGTCCGCGCCGCAGTCGCGCCCGCTGCACGCCGGCGCGCACGGGGCCTCACAGCGACCCGCGTTGCACGTCCCGGTGGTGCAGGTCCCGCAGCTCCCGCCGCAGCCATCGTCGCCGCAGGCCTTGCCAGCGCAGTTGGCGGTGCAGTTGTCGCGGCAGAAGAAGTCCGCGCCGCAGGTCTGGTTATTGCCGCACTCGCCGCACGAGCCGCCACATCCATTCGGGCCACACTGCTTCGACAGGCAGTTCGGCTGGCACGCGGCGCAGGTGCCCGACACGCAGGTGAGGCCGCCCGTGCACACGCCGCAGCTCCCGCCGCAGGTATCGTCGCCGCAGGTCTTGCCGTCGCACTGGGGCACGCACGGGGTGGCGGCGACATCCGCATGGAGGCGCATGATGACATCGCCGTTGATGCGGAAGGTGCCGCCGGTGCTCAAGGACTCCATGAAGCCCCAGACCTTCGAGCCCGAGCACTGCCCGAGCGGGGTCACGTAGTGGATGACGTTGACGCCCTTCTCGATGGCCGCGTCGTGCACGGTCGCGACGTTCTGGCAGCCGCAGCCGACGACGAACCCGCCGATGTCGATGACGTCGCAGTCCAGCGTACCCCACTCGCTGCTCATGTTGCGGGCGGCGTCGTCGAAGCGCACGACGAGCCAGATCTTGCCGCTGGTCAGCATCGGCGGGCGGTTCTCTTCGCTCGAGAGATCGAAGTCGACGTGGATGCCGACGTTGCCCTGGAGCGGCAGCCCGAAGTCGTTGGTCTGCACATTGAAGAGCTCGCCCGTCGAGATCGTGAAGAGCGGCGCCGTGCCCGGGTCGGCGGTGATGGAATTCGAGTTGTAGATCTCGATCGTGGCGTTCGAGAACAGCGGCGTGAGTGAGTTGGGCGGGGCCGCGAGGATGAGGTCGAAGCCCGTGACCTGGAGGGGGAACATCTCGGGGAGGGGCTTGTAGATCTGGCCGAAGGCCTCGCCCTGCACGAAGCCCGGCTGCACGTAGAACTGGCCGCCGTTGACCGCGTTCGCGGCCGGGCCGAGCTCGTCGGGGAACTGGTCGTGCTTGAAGATCCACGGGGTCGCGCGCGCGGCGTGCGGCGTCGCGACGATGGCCACGGTGGCGAGGGCGAAGACGGCGAGGAGGGTCTGTCCGAGCCAGGGGCGAAGGGGGCGCATGGGGTGCTCCGGAGGAGGGCGTGTCAGGGAAGGCCGCAGAGGACCGCTTCGTCGAACTCGCCGGGGTCGAGGCGCTGGTTGTCGTTCCAGTCGGTGCCGGTGCGGATGAGGACGCCGACGTCGGGCGCGCACAGGGCGTCGCCGTCGTAGACTTCGACGAGCGCGTTGTGGCCGTCGATGCCGTCGCAGACCTCGGTCTCGTCGTCGATCTCGTCGGGGTCGAGGAACCCGTCGAGGTCCCAGTCGGTGCCGCTGAAGAGGACGATGCCGCCCTCGCAGAAGCGCACGTCGTTGCTCTGCACGATGAGCGCTGCTGGGCCGGGGAGGCCGTCGAGGCCGTCACACACGACGCTGCGGGCGGTGACCTCGTTGGGATCCAGGACCCCGTCGCGGTCGAGGTCGAGGCCGGACTCGACGCGCACGCCGGGAAGGTCGATCCCGCAGTCGCCGCCCGTGATGGGGATCTGCGCGACGAGCCCGTCGTAGCCGTCGCGGCCGTTGCACACCAGGCGGAAGCCGTCGCGCTCGCCTTCGTCGAGGCTGCCATCGTAGTCGTCGTCCAGCCCGAAGTGCATGACGAAGCCGCCGAAGGTGCACTGCGCGAGGCTCGCGTCCTCGATGCGGACCAGCGCGGTCTTGCCCGCGATGAGGGTCTGCGTGTTGCACATGTAGACCGGGGTGCCCATGAGCTCCTCCGGGTCGAGGACGCGGTCGCCGTCGTCGTCCAGGCCGAAGCGCACGCGCGTGCCACCGTTGGGGCAGTTGTCGCCCGGGAGCTCGACGGCCTGGTCGATGAGCATCAGGTCGTCGTTGACGCGGATGGAGCAGACCGACTGGAAGGCTTCGACCTCGTCGCTCTCGAGCTCGCCGTTGCGGTTCCGGTCGCGGCCCGACTCGATGCGCGTGCCGCCGAGCGGGCAGAGCGGGTTCAGGACGTCGGCGGCGATCGGCACGAGGCGGACCAGGGTGTTCAGGCCGTCGCGGCCGTTGCAGACAAAGCGTGTCTGGTCGACCTCGTCGTCGTCGAGGGTGCGGTCATCGTCGTCGTCGAGGCCGGTCGCGACCTCGATGCCGCCGGCCGGGCAGTCGGCGCTGGCGCCGATCGGGGTCACGCGCACGGCGATGGAGCGGCCGTCGACGCGCTGGTTGCACGCGTACGAGGTGCCCGTGACCTCGCCGGAGTCGAGGCGGCCGTCGCCGTCCCGGTCCTGCCCGACGTCGAAGCGCACACCTCCATAGGGACAGTTCGCGCCGACCGGCTCATCGGTGGCGACGACGAGCGAGCTCAGGCCGTCGTCGACGCACGCGGCGAGCAGGCCGACGAGGACGGCGAGGAAGAGACGATGCATGACGGGTCCTGCGGCTCGTGACCCGTCCAGTCGTGCCCCACCTCGGGTCCGAGGTCAACGGCGAGTCCGTGCAGGATCTCGGCGAGATGCGGGCTCGGAGGCATCGGCCCCAGGGCATTGGAGGCCGTCAGGGGACGGGCGGATCGCGCAGCGTGGTGAGGGCGTTCGGGCGGGTCGGGTCGTAGCGCAGGCGCTCCCACACGAGCGGAGGACCGCCGCGCTCGAGGTCGGCGGCGAGGTCGCGCGCGAGGTCGCCGTGCGGCAGTCCCGTCCAGCCGGGGCGCCACTCGAAGTGGAAGATCTCGTCCGGATCGACGGCCCCCAACCAGTAGAGGCCGTAGCGCGTCGCGGCGCTCGCGAGGAAGAGCCAGGCGTCGCGTTCCTGCCCCGAGAGGTAGGCAGCGGTCGCTTCCTTCAAGCCCTTCCGATGGGCCAGGTTCACGTCCACCGCGAGGCCCATCTGATGCCAGTTCGGGCGGCCTCCGCTGCGGTTCCCGCTGATGACGCGGAAGTCGAAGCCGGCGGCCTTGGCCTCGGCCAGGGCCCGCTCCATCGCGGCAGCGAGGTAGGGATGAAGCCCTTGGAGATAGCGCCGCGGGTCGTGGCGATCGAGGCTCGGGAGGACCTGGCGATCGATGGGGGCCAGCACGTAGCAGCGACCGACGTCGCGGTCTTCGTAGGCGAAGAAGCGATCAGGCTCGGCGTCGAGGGCCGCGACGGGCGCGAAGGGGCAGCTCCGGAAGACGCCGACGAGCTCGCTCGGCACGGTGCGTGGGGTCGCGTTGCGCGTCAGCTCGGAGGCGCCGGGCGCCAGCACCTCGTCACCGGCGCAATCGTAGAAGGTGCGGAGGTCGGCGCGCAGGCGGCGCGGCTTGCAGTCGTAGGCGCGGTAGAAGGTCGGGTCGTCCGCTCGCGTGCTGGGCACGGGCCACGCGCTCGCATCCTTCAAGGTCACCTTCGGGCGGCGTGGGCGCTTGGCGGCGGCCGCAATCCTGGACGCCGGGACCTTCTTCGGGCGCGACGCGAGTGAGGCGCGAAGGGTCGCGCGCGGGCGCGGTCCAGGCTTGGCCAGGGCGAGCTCGGGCGTGAGCACCGCCAGCAGGATCGCCATCACGCGCGCGAGCCATCGGCCGGGGCGTCGCGGGGATGTGAGAGTCACTCTCGATTTCCCGTCGGGCGGCGCGTGGCGAGCGCGTCGCTCGTGTCGCGGAGGATCCAGAGCAGGCTCACGAAGAGGCCGAGCCCGACCGCGATGGCGACCACGCCGAGCGGGAAGGCGAGCCACTGGAGGTCGCTCGACGGGAGTTGCTTCACGATGGCCAGTCCGACGCCCGCGGTCGTCAGGCCGGCCAACAGTATGAGTGCGCTGCGCGTGCGCTGGGCGAGCTTGTCGAGGGCGAAGCTCGCCGCGAGGCGACCGAGGGTGAGCAGCACGAGGCCGGTCGCGATCGCGCCGAGCGCCGCATCGACGCCCATGACGAGCCCGCGCTCGCCGGGCGCCTCGAGGCGTGTCACGACCAACGCCAGGTCGGCGAGCACCACGAGGGTGGACGCCCCGGCCGCGAGGCCCGCGAGCCGCCGCAGCCCATCTCGGTCGTGTGCGCCCACGGGGATCGCGCCGAGGCGCCAGCTCCCGATGGCGAAGGCGATGGCGCTGGCGGCGATCGTCACGTCGAACAGGGTCAGGATGGAAGGCATGTCGGCGAACGGGCTGGCGCTCAAGAGGTAGCCGAAGGCGACCAGCAGGACGCGCGCGACGACGCCCGCGAAGAGATAGCGAAGGCCTGCCCGCATGGCGCTCCAGGCACCCGGGAGCACCACCACCGCCGCGGCGACGGAGGTCGCGACCGGCAGCTCGGCCGAGCTCGGCCCAGGGGCCTCGGGGCGCTTCTCGATGCGGCTTATCGGCACCAGCGGCGCCACCACCTCGGGCACGACCAGGTCTTCGCGCGCGGGCAGCTTCTCGGGCCCGATCCCCAGCTCGCGATACGCCAGGGCCAGGCTCTCCGAGGCCTCGGACTCCTCCGAGCGCGGCGCGTTCTGTGCCCCGCCGGCCGCGTTCGAGTCGGGCACCAGGTCGCCGACACGTGCACCCTCGCCGCCCAACGTCCCATCGTAGAGGCGCCGCAGGAACGTCCGCGAGACCTCCTCCGGGTTCCGCGAGCCCAGCAGTCCGGGCAGCTCGGTCAGCGCCCCGCCCGCGCTCACCGCGGCCATCAGCGACACCGCGGCCATCGCGACCGCCGACAGGGTGAGGCCGATCTCGGCGCGCCCGAAGATCGCCGCGCCGCCCACACTCAGGATGCCCAGCGTGACCCACAGCGCGATGTCCCAGCGCATGACCTGCGCGTAGACCAGCGCCCAGGGCAGCGCCAGCGCGATCCCCGGGCCGAGCCACGGCGTCCCGACCAGCGCCGGGTCGACCGCCTGGAAGGCCACCGGCAGGGCCGCGACCAGCGGGATGATGCCACGCACGAGGTGGCGCGCGACCAGCGGCGCGGACTCGCGCTTGGCGAAGGCCCGCCCCACGAACAGCGCCATGCACGCCGCCGCGAGGAAGGCGGTCGCCCCGATCCATTGGAAGGCCCCGTCCCAGATCCCTTCGTCGATGCCATCGGGCACCAGGTCGAAGCGCGGCAAGAGCGCGGCCACGAGCGCGACCCCC